>JAFEFH010000044.1 GCA_018240695.1 Pseudomonadota bacterium
AAAACGAGGTCGCCTAAGGCGCTCCTGTCAGCATCCTCACAAAGCGGATGCCGGAGACGCGGTCATTTGCGTCGATTTCAATGAGGACGGTGATTTGGGGCTTCCACGATCCCGATAAATCCTTGCGGAGAAAAATGGCCGTACCCTTCGAACCCCAGGCCGAATCACGGAACGCGATCTGCTCTCGCGTCAGGTATTCGATCAAAGCCGGCCGTGCGGTTCCGATCGGCACATCTTCACGAAATTGATGCTCATACCTGTCGAATGTATCCCACGACAGGCAACTCCAGAGCATGTGCCCCGGCGGACATTCATCGCTCTCAAATGCACCGCATCCATAGAGCACGCCAATGGCCACAAGAGGGACTGTCACAAGAGAGCACTTCCAGCCCCAACGGGAGAAACATCGCCTCAGCATTCACTATGGGCTTTCTCTGCGATGGTCACCCCAACCGGGAGCGCTTACGCCTCGTGGCAAGCTTGGTATCTCTCCTCGAAGATCATCCCAAGCCGCGCCGATGTAGTAGTTGCTATTGTGCACAGGCGGTTCTTGCGTCGCTATGGCGTATGGGTAGGCCGGCTCAGAAATCGGAATTTGATAAGCTAGACGCCTTGCGGAGAAATTATCACTGAAACGACCCAACCGCTTTGCGACTTGGTCAGCCGGGATATCAGTCAAGAAACTTGCTGCGCTTTTGCTGCCGAGCCGCTCACCTGGAGATTTTGCGAGTGTGCCAGCGGTCAAATATCCTCCAGGAAGCTGCCCACTCGAACGCACACCGTCCGGGCCTCCTTCGCTGACCCACTGCCTGTTCGTCGCGTTGTCTGTAACAACGATATAGCCGTGATAGTTTCCCCCAATCACGGGATTGAAGCGCAACTCGACCGTCGTCGCCGGTGTCCGGTTCAAATCGCCCCTCACATCCGCAGCGGGCAGAACACCTCCACCCAACAATGTAGAGTTGCCTTCGGTTTGCGGCGGAACGTAGGCGGAAGACTGCTTTGAATTCGGCGGACCCATGAGCTACCTCTTTGCGATAGCCTCACAATATTGCTTATTTAGCAATATTTGTCAACACATTTATGCGAATACCGCTTTGCCTCAAGGGGCCGATTTCAAGCCCAACGACACTAGATAACTCCAGCGGACGTTGGCATTCTTCAGGAGGACGCCGTCGAGATACTGCGCGGTCGCGCGTGCGATAAGCGCGTCGTCGGGCTTGGTGTCGGTGCGGCCGTCGGCAAAGGCCACGATCTCGTTCCAGCCGTCGGGGCGCGGGATCGAGACGACGGTCGATGTGCTGTCGAGGTTCTTGTAGGTCCAGAACGACCAGCCGATGCCGTGCCTCTCGTGCAGCGTGCGGAAGCCCTCGTTCCACGCGTCGGTGAGCTCGCCGGTCTCGCCGAGGAACAGCGGCACGTCGTAGCGCTCCGAGAAGTTGAGGTGGCGCTGGATCGAGTCGCGCTTCGTGCTCGCCCAGAACGAATGGTACGTGTAGGCGAGGTTGTCGGCGAACGGCGGGCCGAACATGTCGAAGCTCGAGCTCCACTGGCCCGCCGCCAGGAAGACGATGCGGCCGGGATCGACGGCGCGGATCGCCTCGGTGACGCGCCGGAAGAACGGCTCCAGCCGCGGGTTCAAGGTGGCGATGTCGTGATACGGCGCGATCGGCTCGTTCAGCAGGTCGTAGCCCAGGATGGTCGGATTGCCGCGATAGCGCTCGGCGATGGCGCGCCACAGTTTCACCGTGAGGTCGCGGTCGCGCGGCACGTAGAACATCAGCGGATAGCCCGGCCCATCGTCGTGGTTGATGCCGGTTTGGCCGCCGGGCGCGGCGTGAAGGTCGACGATGGCATAGAGGCCCGCTTCCCTGGCCCAGCCCAGCACGCGGTCGAGCAGCGCCCAGCCCTCGCCCGCGATCGTGCCGTCGGGCGCCATGAACAGGTTCCAGTGCAGCGGGATGCGCACCGTGTTGAAGCCGACCGACTTGATGAAGAAGAGATCGTCGCGCGCGATGTAGGTGTCGCGATACTGCTTCCAGAAAGCGGCGGCGCGCTCGGGCCCCAGCAGGCGGTCGAACGCGCCGTAGATCTGGCGCGGCGCCTTGGCGACCTCGAACTTGAACATGTAGCCCTCGGGCATCAGCCAGTTGCCGAGGCTGATCCCCTTGATGTGCAGCGGCTGGCCGTCGGGCGCCACGAAGCTGCGGCCCTGGGTGCGGACCAGCTTCTCCTCGGCCGCTGCCGGCAGGCAGAGGATGCACAGGACGAGCCAGACCGCCGACATCAGACGCATGACGCGAGACTAGCAGACGCCTAAACTCGCGGCGGATGATTCTTCTCCCATGATCCTGGCCGCCCTTCTGCTGCCGGTCGCCGTGCTGGCGATCGTGGTCGCGATCCAGCGCCTGCGGCTGCCGCCCTTCCTCGCCGTGATGGGCGCGATCGTGGCCTACGGCATCGCCGCCCAAATGACCTGGCAGTCGATCGGCAAGGCGTTCGGCCTGGGCTTCGTGTCGGCGCTCGAACAGGTCGGCCTGCTGGTCGTCGCCGGCAGCCTCGCCGGCACGCTGCTGCTGAAGCGCCCGCTGAATGCCGCCGGCGCGGGCGTGCTGGGCGTGCTCGCGGGCCTCGGCGGCGCGCCCGCCGCGGCGCTCGCCCTGCTGCAACCGGCCGGCCGCGCCGTGGCGCTGCTGCTCACGATCCTGATCGTGCAGGCGCTGGTCGTGCCCTCGCCGCTCGCGGTGGCCGCGATGTCGGTCCTGCATGCCAACCTCGGCACGACCCTGTCGATCGGCCTCCCGCTGGCGCTCGTGCTGGTGGTGGCGCTCGGCCTGTGGAGCGCGCGGCGCGAACGCGGCGGCGAGACACCGTCGTGGCACTGGCTCGCCATCGTCGTGCCGCTGGCGCTGCTGATCGCGCAGGCCGTCGCGCAGATGCCGACCGAGCCGCTCGGCAAGGGCGGCGCGCGCGAGCTCTATACCGGCATCAGCCGCGCGCTGTTCCTCGCCGTGCTGGCGATCGCGCTCGCCATGGCGCTGTCGCGGCGCTGGCAGCCGGAGGGGCTGGCCGACACGCGCTGGGCCACGCTGCTGCTGACCGTCGGTGCGGCGGGCGGCCTCGCGCGCGTGCTCGACGAGACCGGCATGGCCGAGCTGCTGGCCGAGCGCGCGATGGACCCGCGGCTCGGGCTGCTGGCCCCCTTCCTCGCCGCCGCCATCGTGAAGACGATGCAGGGCAATCCGCTGTCGGCGGTGCTGACCGCGTCGGGCATGGTCGAGCCGATGCTGCCGGCGCTCGGCCTCGACAGTGCCAGCGGCCGCGCCCTCGCCGCCGCCGCGACCGGCGTGGGCGCGATGGCGGTCGTGCATGTGAACGACCCGCTGTTCTGGATCGCGGCCGACATGGGCAAGCTCTCGCCCGCCCGCGCGCTGCTCCTGATCACCGGCGGCAGCGCCGTGGTCGCCGCCGCCGCGATGATCGCCCTGCTGGGCCTGCGACTCGTCCTTTAGTCGAGCTTCACGCCCGAAACCTTGACCGCGGGCGCCCACTGCTTGCGGTCGTTGGCGATGAACTCCGCGAAGCCCGCGCGGCCGCCCGGCGGGATGTCGAGGCCGAGGTCGCCCGTCCAGCGCTTCTCGATCTCGGGCGCGGCCAGCGCCTGGATGATCGCCGCCTCGATCCTGGCCACGATCGGCTCGGGCGTGCCGGCCGGCGCGGCGACGCCGTACCATGAGGTCGCCACGTAGCCCGGCACGGTCTCGGCGATGGCGGGAATGTCGGGCGCCGCCTTTGAACGCTCGGCCGAGGTGACGCCGAGGCCATGGACCTTGCCGCCGCGCACCTGGCCGATCATCGACGGCATGTTGGCGAACATCATGTGCACCGTGCCCGCGATCAGGTCGCCATAGGCCGGGCCCGCACCCTTGTACGGCACGTGGATGATGTCGACGCCGGCCATCGCCTTGAACAGCTCGCCGCTGAGATGCAGCGACGTGCCGGGGCCGGACGAGGCGAAGGAATACTTGCCCGGCTCCTTCTTGCAGAGCGCGATCAGCTCCGCGACGTTGTTGACCTCGAGCTTCTTGGTCACGCCCAGGAGGTTCGCCAGCATCGCCACCCGCGAGATCGCGATCAGGTCCTTGTCCGGGTCGTAGGGCAGCTTCGAATAGAGCATCGGGTTCAGCGTGTGGCTGGCCACCGAGATCAGGCCGAGCGTGTAGCCGTCGGGCGGCGCCTTCGCGAGCTCGACCGTGCCGATATTGCCGCCGGCCCCGCCCTTGTTGTCGATCACGAAGCTCTGGTTGAAGGTCTTGCCGAGCTGGTCGCAGATCAGGCGGCTCACCGTGTCGGTGCCGCCGCCGGCCGCGAACGGCACGATGAAGCGGACGGGCTTGGCGGGCCAGGCCGGCTGCGCGATCGCCGGCGCCGCGAGCGGTGCAACCGTTGCAAGGGTGCCGAGCATCAATTGACGGCGCTTCATCGCCTTCCTCCCCTGTTTCTTGTTCCCCGAGGATATCGACAAGGCTAGCTTCACCTCCAATGAATTCGCCGGGGGAAACCACCGAACGCGACCATGCGGTGCGCGAGCTTCTGGCGCTGCCCGACTTCCTGCGCCTGTGGCTGGTCGGCGCCTTCGCCAATGCCATGCGCTGGCTGGAGCTGCTGGCGTCGGGCCTGTTCGCCTACGAGGTGACCGGCTCGGCGCTGGCCGTCACCGCCGTCGTCGCGGTGCGCCAGCTGCCGCAACTGCTGCTCGGCGCCTTCGCGGGCGCGGTCTCCGAGGCGGTCAACCGCAAGCTCGTGGTGATGGTGGCGCTGCTCGGCCCGGCTCTGGTCTCGACCGCGCTGGCGACGCTCGCCACCACCGGCCATCTCGAACTGTGGCACGTCGCGCTCGGCAACTTCGTCTCGGGCGCGATGTGGACGACCGAGATGTCGACCCGCCGGCGCATGGTCGGCGAGGTCGCGGGCCCGCACCGCATCATCCAGGCGATCGCGCTCGACTCGGCGACCTCGGCCGCGACGCGCATGATCGGCCCGCTGCTGGGCGGCTTCGCCTTCGAGTGGCTGGGCATGAAGGGCGCCTACACGCTGACCGCTTTGGTCCAGTTCGCCGGCGCCTTCGCGATGGCGGGCCTCGTCCATACGCAGGTCACGCGGCGCCTCGCGCTGGCGCGCATTCCCGGCGAGATCGTCGAGGGCCTGGCCTATGCCCGCACCAAGCCCGTGATCCTGCTGGTGTTCGGCATCACCATCGTCACCAACACCTTCGCCTTCGCCTATTCGGGACTGGTGGCGCCGCTGGGGCTCGCCGCCTTCCACGTCTCGCCGGGCCTGGTCGGCCTGCTGGCCGCCGGCGAACCGCTGGGCGCGCTGATCGGCGGCACGCTGATCGCCGCGGGCTTCCTGCGCATGGACCGGCGGCTCGCCTTCGCGGGCGGCGCCGCGCTGTTCATGGTGGCGCTGATGGTGATGGCGCTCTCGCCGTCCTATTGGCTGGCGCTCGCCGTGCTGATCGCGGGCGGCTTCGGCACCGCGGGCTTCGGCAACATGCAGTCGACCCTGATGCTGACCGAGGCGCCGGCCGAGATGCGCTCGCGCCTGATGGGCGTGGTGACGGTGTGCATCGGCACCGGCCCGCTCGGCGTGCTGATGATCGGCGTGCTGTCGGACCATGTCGGTCCGCGCAGCGCGGTCATGATCATGGCGGCGCTCGGCCTCGCGTCGACCGTCGCGCTGTCGGTGGCGCTGCGCCGCCGCTAGGCGCGCCTACCTGAAGCCGAGTTTGGTGACGTCGCCCAGCACGTCCTCGCCCTTCGGCACGACGCCCTTCTCCAGCCACGCCACGAGGTCGAGGAACGACTCGTCGCGCAGCGTTTGCGCGAAGTCGCAGTGATCGGAGCGCGCCTGGGTGCGCGTGACCAGCAGATGCGACGTGCCGGCCGCCAGGGTGCGGCGGCGATAGTTCTGCGCCATGCGCACCGGCACGTCGAGGTCGGCGGTGTCGTGCAGGGTCAGCAGCGGCCCGCGCAGCCGGCCGGTGAAGGGCGCGAAGATGCCGGTGCGCGCGCCCGGCGCCGGCACGATGCGCGGGGTCTCGCGGTTGAGCGTGGCGGCATCGACGCCGAGGCCGGGCGCGATGCCGTAGACGATGCCGCGCGTGTCGGCGTGGCGCGCGAACTCGGCGGACTGCTTGGGCAGCGGCACGCGCGGCCAGAGGTCCTCGAGATAGTGCTTGGCCATGCCGTCGCCCCAGGCCGGCATGTCGCCGCCGGCCAGCGAGCGCACGGCGCTGTCGAAGCGCCGGCCGCGCTCGGTGTAGGCGCCGGGCTTGCCGATCTTCTCGACGAACTCGGCCACCTTGCGGTCGTAGTCGGCAGGCGTGGCGTCGAGCAGCGTCACGCCGGAGAAATACTGCGCCGCGGCGGTGTAGGCGTAGTACCAGTCGATCAGCCCGACGCCGTCGACCACGCCGCATTCGGCGAGGCCGGCCTGGAAGAGATCGGGATGGCGTTCCAGGCCGGCCACCACCATGTGGCCGCCCATCGACTCGCCGTACAGGATCGTCCAGCGCGGCTTGCCGAACTTGGCGATGAACAGCTCGCGCAGCGCGATCGTGTCGGCCAGGAACCGGTCGGGATGATAGCCCACCGAGCTGTAGCCCGATCCCGCCCAGGCATAGTTGCCCTTGAGCGCCACGTCGCCGATGCGCGGATACTCGACGCCGCCGCGCGACGTGCCCTCGCCGCCATAGCCGTGCACGAACATCACCAGCCCGCCGTTCCAGTGGGCGGGCATGTCGATGCGGTACGGCGCATCGGCGTGCGTGCCTTCGAGGGTCCTCACCTCGTCGGCCAGGGCGGCCGCCGGCAGCAGCAACAGGAGGGTGGCGAGGATCCTTCGCCAGATCCCCGCCCTCACGGTCAGTGCGCCCCGTTCAGGACGCGCCATACTTTCTCGGGCGTCACCGGCATGTCGATGTGGCTGACGCCGAGGTCGCGCAACGCGTCGACGATGGCGTTCATCACCGACGGCAGCGCGCCGGCGCAACCGGCCTCGCCGCAGCCTTTCACGCCGAGGCGATTGGTCTTGCACGGCACCGAATGGTTCTCGATCGAGAAGCCCGGCGCATCGCTGGCGCGCGGCATGGCGTAGTCCATGAACGAGCCGGTGATCGGCTGGCCCTGTTCGTCGTACTGCGCATGCTCCATCAGGATCTGGCCGAGGCCCTGCACCACGCCGCCATGCGCCTGGCCGGCGACCAGCATCGGATTGATGACCGTGCCGAAGTCGTTGACCATGAAGTAGCGCACCACTTCGATCGTGCCGGTGTCGCGGTCGATCTCGATCTCGGCGACATGACAGCCGTTGGGGAACGAGAACGGCGGATTGTCCGAGATGTGGCTGACATCGAGCGACTGCGGCACGTCGGGCGGCAGCTTCAGCCCGCCGCGCAGCTTGTCCGCCAGCTCGAGGATGGTGACGCCGCGATCGGTGCCCGCGATGCTGAAGCGGCCCTTGGCGAACTCGATGTCGACCACGGCGGCTTCCATGACATGGGCCGCGATCTGCTTGCCCTGCTCGATCAGCTTGTCGCCGGCCTCGAGGAAGGCCTGGCTGCCGACCAGCGCCGACTTCGAGCCGCCGGTACCGCCACCGACCTTGAGCTGGTCGGAGTCGCCCTGCAGCAGCCGGAAGCAGCTGACCGGGATGCCGAGCTGCTCGCCCAGCACCTGCGCGAACGGCGTGGCATGGCCCTGGCCGTAGTCGAGCGTGCCCGACAGCATGGTGATGGTGCCGTCGTCCTCGAAACGGATGCCGCCATACTCCTTGCTCGGCGGGCCGGTGACCTCGAGATACTGGCCGATGCCGCGGCCGCGCAGCTTGCCGCGTTTGGCGCTCTCTTCCTTGCGCTTGGCGAAGCCGTTCCAGTCGGAGACCTCGACGGCCTTGTCGAGGATGGCGCTGAACTCGCCCGAATCGTAGTTCATGCCCGATGGCGCCTTGTAGGGCATCTGCTCGGGCGCGATGTGGTTGCGGCGGCGCAGCTCGATCCGGTCGATGCCCATCTCGACGGCGGCGGTGTCGATCAGCCGCTCCATGAAGTAGTTGGCCTCGGGGCGCCCCGCGCCGCGATAGGCCGCGAGCGGCGTGGTGTTGGTGAACGCCACCAGCGAATTCACCTCCATCGCCGGCGTCGCGTAGACGTCGATCAGGTTCTTCACCGCGTTGCCGGTCGCCGGCATCGGCGGATAGATGTAGGCGCCGGCGTTGCCGGTGCCGCTGAGGCGCACGGCGAGGAACTTGCCGTTCTTGTCCAAGGCCAGCTCCGCGACGCGCTGGTGATCGCGGCCGTGATGGTCGCTGAGGAAGCTCTCCGAGCGCTCGTCGGTCCATTTGACCGGCCGGCCGAGCGTCTTGGCCGCGAGCAGCAGCGGGCCGTATTCGGGATAGACTTGGCTCTTCATGCCGAACGAGCCGCCGACATTGCCGGTCAGCACCCGCACCTTGTCCGGCGTGGTCTTCAGCACGTCCTTGGCGAGGCTGCCGCGAATGCCCATCACGCCCTGGCAGCCGACGCGCAGCACCCAGCGGCCGTTCTCGATCGAGCCGATCGCCGAGCGCGGCTCCATCGCATTGACGACGATGCGGTTCGAATTGATCTCCAGCCGCGTCACATGCGCTGCTTCGGCGAAGGCCTTCTTCACCGCCGCGGCGTCACCGTAGTGGAAGTCGAGCACCAGGTTGCCCGGCGCCTCGTCATGGATCTGCGGCGCGCCGGCGGCGAGCGCCTGCGCGGGCGTCGAGACAGCGGGCAATTCCTCGATGTCGAGCTCGACGGCCTCGGCGGCGTCCTT
This sequence comes from Pseudomonadota bacterium, assembly GCA_018240695.1. GTDB lineage: Bacteria > Pseudomonadota > Alphaproteobacteria > Reyranellales > Reyranellaceae > Reyranella. The sequence continues at coordinate 8,862 of JAFEFH010000044.1, forward strand.
GGCCTGCACCGCCGTCTCGGCGACCACGCAGGCCACAGCCTCGCCGACATAGCGCACCTTGTCCTTGGCCAGCGAATGGCGCGGCGGCGTCTTCATCGGCGAGCCGTCGCGCTGCGGGAAATTCACGGGGCACTGCATCGGCCCGAAGCCCGCCGCGTCGAGATCGGCATGGGTCAGGATCGCGATCACGCCCGGCATCTTCGCCGCCTGCGCCGTGTCGATGCCCTTGAGGAGGCCATGCGCATATTTGCTGCGGACCATCACCGCGTAAGCCTGGCCCGGCAGGTTCTGGTCGTCCGTGTAGCTGCCCTTGCCCCGCAGAAGGGTCGGGTCCTCCATGCGCGAGACCGGCTGACCGACGCCGAACTTCGTCAGGGCAAGGGCGGTATCGTCGAACGAGTCCATGACAACCTCACTGAAACAGCCGGGGGCGCGCCACCGCAGTGACGCGCCCCCTTTGCGTAAACGCGCCTACTTGAGCGGCGAGTAGTTCGTCGGCAGCAGCAGGGTCGAGTGCATCTCCTGGAGCTTGGCCGGGCCCTTGGCGAGATAGGCCTGCCATGCCGGGTCCTTCATCGCATCCGAGCGCGCCTTGAAACGCTCCTCGAGATTCTTGTAGCGCCACAGGTGGATCCACTCGTTGGGCTGCGGGAACTCGCCGGTCCACGCACCCCAGATCGGCGAATACTTCTCGCGCGCCGCCTGGACCTCCTTGAAGTCCTTGCCGTACTGCACGGCGCCGCCGAGGCCGCAGCGGTAGATGCGCAGCTCGTAGACGTTGCCCTTGGTGCCGTCGTCGGGACGGATGTCGACGACCGCGTTCATCAGGCGCAGGTCCTGGCGCACGACGCAGGTGCGCACGACCGGGATGTACTTCTCGACCCAGTCCTTGTTCTTCTGGAGCTCGGTGCGCAGCCGCGTGCGCTCCTCGTAGCTGTCGTACTTCCACAGGTGCCAGATCTGGTTCAGCGCGCCGAACTCCGACGTCCAGTAGCCGTGGTTCACGCCGTAGTTGTTGCCGCGCGCCGGGCGGCCGATCGTCTCGGCGGCCTTGAGGTATTCCGGCATCTTGCCGGGCGCCAGCGTGTAGGTGCGAAGCTCGTAGACCATGTCGTTTCCCCTCTAGGGATGCGGGTGCTTGGGCGGATGTGCCCGGACCGCTTCCTCGTTGATGTCGGCGCCCCAGCCCGGACGGGTGGGCACGATCAGCTCGCCATTCTGGATGACCGGCGGATGCGTGACCAGATCGTCCTTCCACGGCACGTCGTCGATATCGATTTCCATGATACGGAAATTGGGCATGGCGGCGCACAGGTTGGCGCTCATCAGGGTCGACATGTGGCCGTAGAAGTTGTGCGGCGCGCAGTTGATCTCGTAGGCTTCGGCCATCGCCGAGATCTTCATCGATTCTGCCAGCCCGTTCCACGGCACGTCGATGATCGACACGTCCATCGAGCGATTCTCGAAGAACGGCCGGAACTGGCGCCGGCCGAACAGCGACTCGCACGAGGCGATCGGCATCGACGCGCGGTCGCGGATCATACGCAGCCCCTCGGGATCGTAGGAATCGATCTCGAGCCAGAACAGGTTGTAGGGCTCGCAGGTCCGCGCGACCTTGATGTAGCCCTCGGTCTTGAAGTTGAAGTTGCTGTCGAGAAGGATGCCCATCTCGTGGCCCGCGCCCTGGCGGAAGGCCGCGAGGCCGCCGGAGATCGCCGCCAAGGTGGCGCCGTCGGCATTGAGCTCGGGCCCGCCGGCGCTGCGGCCGAAGCCCGGCTGGTACATGTTGGGCGGGTCGAGATCGAAGCGGAAGATGTTGGTCTTGAGCGCCTTGAAGCCGCGTTCCTTCACGTGCTTGCCGAGCTTCACCAGGTCGTCGAGGCCCTTCACCGGCTCGACGCCCATCACCTCGGCGTTGCGGAAGCGGTAGCTGCCGCAGTGCGACCAGTAGAGCGGCAGCCGGTCGCGCACCTTGCCGCCGAACAGCTCGTAGACCGGCACACCCAGCGACTTGGCCTTGACGTCGATCAGCGCGTTCTCGATCGCGGCCATCGCCTGCTGGTTCATGCCGCCCGGCGCCTGGCGGGTGATGGCGTACTGCATCGACATGATGCGCTCGACCGCCCGCGGGTTCTCGCCGATCAGGCCCGCCGCCATGCGCCGGATCACCGCCGTCAGGCCCGCGCTGCCGTAGCCCTCGTTGTATTCGGACCAGCCGACGATCCCGTCGTCGGTCGTGATCTTGAGGAACGAGAAATCCCGCCAGCCGGCGTCGCAATGCAAGTCCTCGATCTTGACGATCTTCATGGTGTTTCCTCCCGCCAGGGTGGCTAGACTAGGACCCATGGCGCTGCGCGGCAAAGGGATGCTGATCACGTTGACCGAGGTGCGGTCGCGGGACGAAGCCGACTTCAACGAGTGGTACAATCGCGAGCATATCGACGAGCGCGTGAACCTGCCGGGCTTCCATCGCGCCCGGCGCTACGTCGCCGTCGAGGGCACGCCGGCCAAGGTGCCGAAGTATTTCGCCACCTACGAATGCGACCACGTCTCCGACCTCGCGACGCCGGGCTATCTGGACCTGCTGGCCAACCAGACGCCGTGGAGCCAGGCGGTGATGGCGCGCTTCACGCGCTTCCATCGCCTGACCTTGCGCATCCATGTCGATCTCACCCACGGCATGGGCGGCGCGCTCACCGCCGTGCGCTTCGTGCCCGACCCGCGCCAGCGCAAGGCGCTGATCGCGTGGCTGAACGACACGGCACTGCCCAGGGCGATCGCGCGCAACGGCATGCTGGGCGCCTGCGTGGGCGAGAACGACCTCGACGTCGCCAACGCGCCGGTGCAGCAGAAGAGCATGGATCATCCCAAGGCGCTCGACGCCGAGTGGGCGGTGTTGCTGGAGGGCGCCGATCCGGTGGCGACGGCGGCCGCGGCGCGCGCGACGTTCAAGCGCACGACCTTGGCGCGCTTCGGCGTCGCGACGCCGGTGTCGATCGCGACCTACCGGCTCCTGTACGGAAGTGATCGCTAAAGTTTGACTGTCAGTGATCGCCTGAATCGCTAGGTTGGCCGCGTGTCCCCCAAGCGCATCGTTTTCCTCCTCCGCCTCGTCACCCTGATCCTGCTGTGCCTGCCCGCGCTGCACCTCGCATGGCTGTGGTACACGGACGATCTCGGCGCGCGGCCCGTCACCGAGGCCACGCACATCACCGGCGACTGGGCCGTCGTGCTGCTGCTGGTGTCGCTGGCGCTGACGCCCGCCCGCAGCGTGTTCGAGTGGATGCCGCTGGTGCAGATCCGCCGCCGCATCGGCGTCGCCGCCGCGCTCTACGCGGTGCTGCATTTCCTGATCTACGTCGCCGACCAGAAATGGAACCTGATCGTCGTCGCGCTGGAGATCGCCAAGCGCTTCTATCTCACCATCGGCTTCGTGGCGCTGCTGGCACTGGTGGCGCTCGCGGTCACCTCGACCGACGGCTGGCAGAAGCGGCTGAAGCGCAACTGGAAGCGCCTGCACTGGGCGATCTATCCCGCCGCCGTGCTGGCGATCCTGCACTTCTTCATCCAGTCCAAGGCCAATGTCGGCGAGGCCACGGTCGCGGCCGGCCTGTTCGCCTGGCTGATGATCTGGCGCTTCCTGCCGCCCAGGCTGCGCACGCGCTACGCGGGTCTCGCGCTGCTCGCCGTCGGCGCGACCCTGGCCGCGTTCGCCTTCGAGCTGTCCTGGTACGGGCTGGTCAACCATGTCGACCCGATGCGGGTGCTGCGTGCGGACTTCGATCCCGACCTCGCGCCGCGCCCGACGCTCAAGGTCCTGCTGGCAGGCGTCGCCGCGCTCGCGCTGGTGGCGCTGCGGCGGGGCGCGAAAACCCTCTGGACGGGCCGCTATATCCGAAAGAATATACCGTCTTCCTGATCCCAGAAGACGGAGTTGGTGATGAAGAGACGTGAATGGCTCGGCCTGGCGTTCGCCACGACCCTGGCCCCGATGGCCGCCGTGCGCGCCCAGACCGGCGGCATGGTCATTTTCGCCGCCGCCAGCCTCAAGAACGCGCTCGACGAGATCGCCACCGACTGGAGCAAGTCGGCCTCCAAGCCGATGCCCAGGATCTCCTATGCGGCGAGCTCGGCGCTCGCCAAGCAGATGGAACAGGGCGCGCCCGCCGATCTCTTCATCTCCGCCGACCTCGACTGGATGGACTATGTCGACAAGAAGGACCTGATCAAGAAGGACACGCGGGTTAACCTGCTGGGCAACAAGATCGTGCTGATCGCGCCCAGGGACTCCAAGGCCACGGTCGACGTGAAGCAGGGCTTCGACCTCGCCAAGGCGCTGGCTGGCGGCAAGCTCGCCATGGGCAATGTCGACGCGGTGCCCGCCGGCAAGTACGGCAAGGCCGCGCTCGAGAAGCTCGGCGCCTGGAACGGCGTGAAGGACAAGGTGGCGCAGGCCGACAACGTGCGCGCGGCGCTGGTGCTGGTGGCGCGCGGCGAGGCGGCGCTCGGCATCGTCTATGCGACCGATGCCGCCGCCGAGCCGAACGTCAAGATCGTCGGCACCTTTCCCGACAACTCCCATCCGCCGATCATCTATCCGGCGGCCGTCACCAAGGACGCCAAGTCGGCCGACGCCAAGGCGTTCCTGGATCATCTGAAGAGCCTCAAGGCGCGGCCGTCCTTCGAGAAGCAGGGCTTCACGGTGCTGATCAAGTCCGCCTCCTCGTCATGACGCCGGAGGAGTGGACGGCGGTACGCCTCAGCCTGCTGGTCGCCGTCACCGCGACGGCCGCCAGCCTGCCGCTCGGCGTCGCCGTCGCCTGGCTGCTGGCGCGCGGCCGGTTCTGGGGCAAGAGCCTGCTCGACGTCGTCGTGCACCTGCCGCTGATCATGCCGCCGGTCGTGACCGGATACCTGCTGCTGGTCCTGTTCGGCCGGCGCGGGCCGATCGGCGAGGTGCTGGAGCAGGTCGGCATCGTGTTCTCGTTCCGCTGGACCGGCGCGGCGCTCGCCTGCGCGGTCATGGGCTTTCCGCTGATGGTGCGCGCCATCCGCCTCTCCATCGAGGCGGTCGACACCAAACTCGAGAGCGCGGCCGGCACCCTGGGCGCCGCACCGCTCTGGGTGTTCGCGACGGTGACCCTTCCTCTTTGCCTGCCCGGCGTCATCGCGGGCGCAATCCTGTGCTTCGCCAAGTCGATGGGCGAGTTCGGCGCCACCATCACCTTCGTTTCCAACATCCCGGGCGAGACGCAGACCCTGCCGTCGGCCATCTACACCCTCACCCAGATACCGGGCGGCGATGCCGGCGCGCTGCGCCTCACGTTGATCTCCGTCGCGATCTCGATGGTGGCCCTGCTCGGCTCGGAGCTGCTCGCCCGCCGCGTCGGCGCGCGCCGCGTGGCGACATGAGCCTCGCCGTCGACATCGGCCACCGCCAGGGCGACTTCCAGCTCGATGCGCGCTTCGAGGCGCCGCCGGGCCTGACCGCGCTGTTCGGCCGCTCGGGCTCGGGCAAGAGCACGCTCGTCAACATCGTGGCCGGGCTGATCAGGCCGCAGCGCGGCAAGGTCGTGGTCGACGGCCAGACGCTGGTCGACACCGAGACGCGCGCCTTCGTGCCCGCCCATCGCCGCCGCGTCGGCTACGTCTTCCAGGACAGCCGCCTCTTCCCGCATTTCAGTGTGCGGCAGAACCTGCTCTACGGCCGCTGGTTCGCGCGGGCCGCGACGGGCGGCGCCTCGGGCGACTTCGCCTCGGTGGTCGAACTGCTGGGCCTTGCCCCGCTGCTCGAGCGCCATCCCGACTCCCTGTCGGGCGGCGAGAAGCAGCGGGTCGCGATCGGCCGCGCGCTGCTGGCCCGCCCGCGCCTGATCCTGATGGACGAGCCGCTGGCCTCGCTCGATGAGGCGCGGCGCGCCGAGATCATGCCCTATCTCGAGCGGCTGCGGGACCGCGCCGGCGTGCCGATCCTCTATGTCAGCCACTCGGTGCCCGAAGTCGCGCGGCTGGCGACGACGGTGGTGATCCTGGGCGACGGCAAGGTGACCGCCGTCGGCCCGGTGGCCGACATCCTGCCGCTCGCCGAGGCCGGCGACGGCGGCAGCGTGCTCGACGCGGTGGTCGCGCGTCACGACGAAGCGTTCCAGCTTTCTGTCCTCGCCTCGGCCGCCGGCGAGCTCACGGTGCCGCGTCTCGCCGCCGAGATCGGCGCACCGGTGCGCGCCTACATCCGCTCGCGCGACGTCATGCTGTCGCTGCGCCCGCCCGAAGACATCAGTGCGCTCAACGTGCTGTCCGGCACGGTGGCGACGATCGCCTCGAACGGCGCACAGGCCGACATCCGCCTCGACTGCAACGGCGCGGCCGTGCTGGCGCGCATCACCACCAAGTCGGTCGAGCGCCTGGGCCTCGCGCCGGGCAAGCCGCTGTATGCCGTGGTGAAGAGCGTTTCCTTCGAGCGCACGTAGGAGAAAAGAACAGCGATGCCGCAGCTCAGCATCCGCATCGACTTCGACGACGAAGGCCGGCTCGGGCCGGGCAAGGTCACATTGCTGGAACGTATCGCCCGGGAAGGCTCGATCTCGGCGGCCGGCCGGTCGATGAACATGTCGTACAAGCGCGCCTGGGAGCTGGTGTCCGACATCAACCGCAGCTTCGAGGAGCCGCTGGTGACGGCGCAGACCGGCGGCCGCTCGGGCGGCGGCGCGGTGCTGACCGAACGCGGCCAGGAGCTGATCCGTCACTACCGCGCCATCGAGCGCAAGGCCTTGTCGGCCACCGCCACGCACTTGAAAGCCCTCCAGGCGATTTCCCGCAAGGGACGGCGCCCATAACGCGCTATGGTGGGCGGCCTGCAAAAGGACCCGCCTGCCCCGATGTTCCCGATCGCTCTCGCTCCCCGCTACATCGCCTTCGTTCTCTGCATCGTCCTCGCCGTCGCCTCGGGATATCTGTGGCGCATCTGGCCCGACCGCATTCCGCTGGCGATCTGCTTCGCGGCCTTCACCGCCTTCTCGGCGGTCGGCATCTACGACCTCTTCCAGAAGCAGCACGCGGTGCTGCGCAACTATCCGGTGATCGCGCATCTGCGCTTCATCCTCGAGGCGATCCGCCCGGAGATGCGCCAGTACTTCTTCGAGGACGAGACCAACGGCCAGCCGTTCAGCCGCAACAAGCGCTCGGTGGTCTACCAGCGCTCGAAGATGCAGCTCGACGTGCTGCCGTTCGGCACCAACTACGAGGTCTATTCGCAGGGCTTCGAGTGGCTGAACCACTCGATCTCGCCGATCCCCGCCAGCAAGGAGGGCTTCCGCGTCACCATCGGCGGGCCGGAGTGCGCCAGGCCCTATTCCGCTTCGGTGTTCAACATCTCGGCCATGAGCTTCGGCTCGCTCAGCGCCAACGCCATCCGCGCGCTGAACAGCGGCGCCAAGCTCGGCGGCTTCGCGCACGACACCGGCGAGGGCGGCTACAGCCCGTACCATCGCGAGGGCGGCGGCGACATCATCTGGGAGCTTGGCTCGGGCTATTTCGGCGCGCGCAATCCCGACGGCAGCTTCTCGCCGGAGAAGTTCGCGGCGGCGGCGCAGAACGAGCAGATCAAGATGGTCGAGCTGAAGCTCAGCCAAGGCGCCAAGCCCGGCCACGGCGGCGTGCTGCCCGCGCCCAAGGTGAGCCGCGAGATCTCCGAGACACGCGGCGTGGCGATGGGCGAGGACTGCATCTCGCCGCCGCGCCATTCGGCCTTCTCGACGCCGGTCGAGATGATGCAGTTCATCGCCGAGATGCGCCGCCTGTCGGGCGGCAAGCCGGCGGGCTTCAAGCTCTGCATCGGCCACGAGTGGGAGTTCCTCGCGATCTGCAAGGCGATGCTGGAGACCGGCCTCTATCCCGACTTCATCGTGGTCGACGGCAAGGAAGGCGGCACCGGCGCCGCGCCGATGGAGTTCATCGACCATATCGGCCGGCCGATGCGCGAGGGCCTGTCGTTCGTGCACAACGCGCTGGTCGGCATCGGCGTGCGCGACCGCATCAAGGTGGGCGCCGCGGGCAAGATCATCTCGGGCTTCGACGTGGCGCGCGCCATGGCGCTGGGCGCCGACTGGTGCAACGCCGCGCGCGGCTTCATGTTCGCGCTGGGCTGCATCCAGTCGCAGAGCTGCCACACCGACCGCTGCCCGACCGGCGTCGCCACGCAGGACCCGCTGCGCCAGAAGGCGCTCGACGTGCCGACCAAGACGCAGAGGGTCGCCAACTTCCACAAGGCCACCCTGCATGCGCTGGCCGAGCTCACCGCCGCGGCGGGCCTTTCGCATCCCAACCAGTTCAAGCCGGTCCACATCTCGCGCCGCATCTCGCCCAGCCAGGTCGCGACCTTCGCCGACCTCTATCCCGCCCTGTCGCCGGGCGAGCTGCTGGAAGGCCCGCGCGATCCGCGCTGGGCGATCCCGTGGAACATGGCGCAGGCCTCCTCGTTCCGCGCGGTGGCCTGAGCGGCCGGATTCTGTTGCGTACCGGGCGGTCTTGGCCCAGCAATAGCGCAACAGGAAAAGAGGAACCGCCATGACCGCTCCGTTCGACTTCGCCCCGCTGCTCGCGCCCGGGACGCCGGCGCCCGCCGTCAAGTGGAACGGCTTTCCCAAGTACAATTTCATCGGCGGCCACAACGACGCCAGCCACGTGCCGGTGCAGGCGCTGATCGACGCCGCCACCGCGGTGCTGAAGCGCGAGGGCGCGACGCTCGCCACCTACGGCCTCAACAGCGGCCCGCAGGGCTACCGACCGCTGCGCGAGTTCCTGGCGGCCAAGCTCAAGAGCCATGCCGGCATCGGCTGCACGGCCGACGAGATCCTGATCACCTCGGGCTCGATGCAGGGCCTCGAGCTGGTCAACAGCCTGCTGCTCACCAAGGGCGACACCGTGCTGATCGAGCAGGAGACCTACGGCGGCGCGCTCAGCAAGCTCGTCAAGCTCGGCGTCAACCCGATCGGCATCCCGCTCGACGAGGAAGGCCTGAGGGTCGACCTCGTGAAGCAGAAGCTCGAGGAGCTGAAGCAGAAGGGCATCAAGCCCAAGTACATCTACACCATTCCCACCGTGCAGAACCCGACCGGCGCGATCATGGGCGAGAAGCGCCGCGCCGAGCTGATCAAGGTCGCCGCCGAATACGGCGTGATGATCTTCGAGGACGAGTGCTACTCCGACCTCATCTGGAACGGCGAGCGCCCGCGCTCGATCTACTCGATGGCGGACGGCCAGGGCGTCATCTTCGTCGGCTCCTTCTCCAAGTCGATCGCGCCGGCGCTGCGCGTGGGCTACATCGCCGCCAAGTTCGAGATCATCGCCCGCATCCTCGGCCTCAAGCAGGACGCGGGCTCGGGCGCGCTCGAGCAGATGATCCTGGCCGAGTTCTGCACCAAGCATTTCGCGAGCCACGTGCCGAAGCTCAACAAGACCCTGGCGGCCAAGCTCCAGACCCTGCGCGAGGCGCTGGCCGAGCAGTTCGGCACCGCCGCCGAGTTCGGCGACCCGCCGGGCGGCATCTATCTCTGGATCAAGCTGCCCGACGTCGTCGACACCCAGAAGCTGGCACAAGCCGCGCTCGCGGCCGGCGTGTCGCTGAACCCGGGGCCCGAGTGGTCGACCAACAAGGCCTATGCCAAGTCGCGCCTGCGCCTCTGTTTCGCCAACCCCGACCCCGAGACGATCAAGAAGGGGGTCGAGGTGCTGGCCGAGGTCTGCCGCCGCGAGTTCGGCGTGCCGGTGCGCAGCGCCAACGTCGAGAAGAAGTAGCCGACCCTAGTTCGGCTTCTTCGGGACGAGGACCATCCACGACACGCCGAACTTGTCGGCGACCATGCCGAAGCTGGTCGCGAAGAACGTCTCGGTGAGCGGCATCTGCTCCTTGCCGCCCTTCGAGAGCGCGGCATAGAGCTTCTTGGCCTCGGCGTCGTCCTTGGCGTTCAGGGTCAGCGTGATGCCCGAAAAGGTCGCCGGCCCGCCGCCGCACTGGCCGTCGGAAATGAACACCGGCGAGTCGCCGATGTTGATACAGGCGTGCATCACCTTGTCGGCCATGCCCGGCTGGATCTGCGACTGCATCTCCGAGGGCGCCTCGCTGAACTTCATCAGCATCCCGACCTCGGCGCCGATCGCCTGCTTGTAGAACTCGATCGCCTCGCCGGCGCGGCCCTCGAAGTACAGGTAGGGTTGGACGTTCATGACACTCTCCTTCTGTCGTCAGGTGGGGGTTGCGCAAAAGGCGCGAAGCCGGTCCATCGCCCCGCTCCAGCCGTTGCCGTGGTCGTCGCGCAGCGGCACGGTGTCGAAACCGGTGTGATGCAACGTGAGCCGCGTGCGGCCGCCGCCCAAGTCTTCCAACGTCACCGTCACCACGGTCTCGGGATCGACGACACCGGCCTCGTCCTCGGTGTTGTAGGTGAACGAAATCTTCTCGGGCCGGACCACCTCGCGATAGACGCCGTGCTTCACGTATACCGCGCCACTCGCCGACTTCATGCTGCGCAGCCACTTGCCGCCCGGCCGCGCATCCATCTCGAAGGTCAGCAGCGTGAATCCCGCCGGCGCCCACCACACCGCCGCGCGCGCGGGATCGGTCCAGGCCGCGAACACCTGCTCGCGCGGCGCCGCGAGGACGCGCGTGAGGACCAGTTCACGGTCGGAAGGCTTCAGCAGGCTGTCCATCAGATCTCGACCATGCGCGTCGACATTTCTCTTCCCGATTAAACTTAACCCAAAAGTTAAGTATTGATTTCCAGCCTGTCAACCGGCCGCCAAACGCCCTAAAGACTTCTCATGACCGACATACGCACCGGCCGTCCGGCCACGCTCGCGCCGAACGGCATGGTGACCTGCCCGCACAGCCTCGCCAGTGCGGCGGGCGTCGACGTGCTGCGCGCCGGCGGTTCGGCGATCGACGCCGCGATCGCGGCCAGCAGTTCGCTCTCGGTTCTTTACCCGCATATGACAGGGGTGGGCGGCGACGCCTTCTGGCTGATCTACGACGCCAGGACGAAGCAAGTACGCTATCTCGACGGCGGCGGACGCGCGGCCCAAGGCGGCACGATCGACGCCTTCACCAGGCGCGGCCTCTCCGAGGTGCCCTATCGCGGCGTGCTGCCCGGCACGCTCACCGTGCCCGGTGCGGTGGCGAGCTGGACCGAGGCGCACGCGGCCTACGGCCGGCTGCCGCTGGCGCGCTGCCTGGAGACCGCGATCGGCTACGCGCGCGACGGCTTCCCGGTGACGGCGCGCATGGCCTACTGGCGCGGGCTGGCCGAGGAAGAGCTGAAGAAGAGTCCCGAGGCGACCGCAATCTTCCTCCAGCCCGGCAAGGTGCTGCGCAATCCCGATCTCGCCAACACGCTGACGGCGATCGCGCGCGACGGCTGGTCGGGCTTCTACGAGGGCGACGTCGCGAAGGAACTCGTGCGCTGGTGCCAGCGCAACGAGGGCTTCTTCGATGCGGGCGACCTCAAGGCGCAGAAGGCGCGCTGGGAGAAGCCGCTGGTCGGCACCTATCGCGGCGTCACGATCTACGAGACGCCGGCGCCCACGCAAGGCTTCGCCGTGCTGGAGATGCTGAACCTGCTGGAGCCGCTGAAGCTCCACGAGCGCGAATTCCTCGGTCCCGACTACGTGCATCTCATGGTGCAGGCCAAGCAGCTCGCCTATCACGACCGCGACCGCCACCTCGCCGATCCGCGGTTCGCCGACGTGCCGATGGACCGGCTGATCTCCAAGAAGTACGCCGACGAGCGCCGCGCGCTGATGGATCCGGCCCGCGCCATCCCGTGGGACAGGATCCCGTCCTACGGCAGCCTCGCGGGCGACACGGTCTATGTCGCCGCCGTCGACAAGGAGGGCAACGCGGCCTCCCTGATCCACTCGCTGTATGGCGGCTTCGGCTCGGCCGTCGTGGCCGGCCGCACCGGCGTGGTGTTGCAGAATCGCTCGGCCTATTTCTCGCTCGATCCGACGAACCCCAACCATGTCGAGCCGGGCAAGACGCCGCTGCATACGCTGATCGCGTCGCTCGCGTTCCGCGACGACAGGTTCTGGGCGGCGGTCGGCTGCATGGGCGCCGACGGCCAGCCGCAGATCCACCTGCAGACCTACGCCGCCATGATCGACCATGACTGCGACATCCAGGAGGCGCTGGAGACGCCGCGCTTCCTGTCGGGCCGCTTCGCCATCGGCGAGGAGCGCGACACCCTGCACATGGAAGGCCGCTTCCCGGCCGCGACCATCGCGGAGATGAAGAAGCGCGGCCATCCGGTGAACCAGTGGGGTCCGTGGAACGAGCTGGCCGGCCACGCGCACGGCATCGTCGTCGATCCCGCGAGCGGCCTCCGGATCGGGGGCTCCGACCCGCGCAGCGACGGCGCGGCGATCGGCTACTGAGAAGTCCCGTTTTTTCCGTTTTAGAAACAGAAAAATAAAACCGGCGAGGGATCGACCATACATCGTGCGAGTCTAGCGGCTCGCGCGCCAAACCCTCATCTTGGTCACGTTCCCTGAAATAAGCCCAATTTTGCGGGCTTTTCAGTAGCCCGAGGCGCGATCGACGACCTCTTTCAGCGGCTTGTCGTCGAGGAAACGCCCGAGATTCTCGACGAACAGGCGCGACACGAAGCGGTCGCGCTGCGGGTGCGGGCCGCCGATATGCGGCAGCACGACGATGTTCTCGGCGGTCCAGAAGGGATCGCTGGCGGGCAGCGGCTCCTGGCGGAAGACGTCGAGCACGGCGCCGGCGATCGTCTTGTTCTTCGCGGCCGCGATCAGGTCGGCATCCTTGACGATCGAGCCGCGGCCGAAGTTCAGCAGGAACGCCGTGGGCTTCATCCAAGAGAGCTTCTCGGCATCCATGAAGTTCTCGGTCTGCGGCGTGCCGGGCAACAGCAGCAGCACGAAGTCGGAGCGTTGCAGCACTTCCTTCGTGCCGTCGGCGCCGAACATCTCGTCGACATTGTCCATCTTCTGCGGGCGGCGCTTGGTGCCGATCACCTTCATGCCGAACGCCTTGGCCATGCGCGCGACCTCGCTGCCGATCGCGCCCAGCCCCAGGATGCCGAGCGTCTTGCCGGTCAGCGGCTGCGGCACGGTGTTGACCCACTTCGACTGCTTCTGGTTGGCGACCGCGATTGCGTACGGCTTCGCCACGTAGAACAGCCCGGCCATGATGTTCTCGGGCATCGATTCGGTGTGCGTGCCGCGCGCGCAGGTGAGCGTCAGGTCCTTGGGCAGATCCGGCAGCGCGAACCAGCCGTCGACGCCGGCGCTCATCGCCTGCGCCCAGCGCAGCTTCTTCATCGACGGCAGCACCCCCGCCGGCACCGCGCCCGCCATCAGCACCTCGGTGCGCGCGAGCTGGTCGGCCGACGGCCGCTCCTTGCGCGGCACCGTCTCGACCGCGACGCGGTCGGCCAGGCCCGACGCCTTGATGCCGTCGAGATAGGGCGCGGTGTTGTCGGTCCACAGCAGGACATGGGCGCGGTTCGTCGTCATATCGATTTCTCCACTTTGTCGTCCTGAGCGTAGCGAAGGACATTGTGTTGCAACCAGCGATTTCGGTGGCCACGCAAGATCCTTCGCTGCGCTCAGGATGACAATCTGCACGGAAGCGCGTAAGATCGCAGAGCAATCGGGGACTTTTTCGAAATGGATCAGCGCTAACCACCCTTCCGTCTCATGGCCGCACCGGCCGTGACCTTGCGCCTGCTGTTTCGGAGTCCTCCCGTGTCCCATCCTCTTCTGACCGCGCCCATCGGGCGCAGCCTGCTGCGTCTCGCCGGGCCGACGACCGGCCTGATGGTCGTGCAGATCCTGGTCGCCATCGCCGAGACCTGGATCGTCGCGCGTCTCGGCGTCGAGGCGCTGGCGGGCTTCGTGCTGGTCGTGCCGTTCATGGTGCTGATGCTGAACAGCGCCAACGGCGGCATGGGCGGCGCCGTGGCTGCCGCCTTCGCACGCGCAACCGGCGCGGGCCGGCACGACGACGCCAACGCGCTGGTGCTGCACACGCTGGTGATCGCGCTGGCCTTCGCCGCGCTCTTTATGGTGCTGGGCTGGGCGGTGATGCCGATGCTCTACATCGCCATGGGCGGCAGCGGCGCCACGCTCCGCGACGCCCTCGTGTTCGGCAATCTCTGGTTCGCCGGCGCGCTGCTGGCATGGCCGGCGGCCTTCCTGTCGGCGCTGCTGCGCGGCGCGGGCGATTCATTGCGGCCCAGCCATGTCGGCCTCGCCGCGGCGGCGCTCTATGTCAGCCTCGCGGCAATCCTCGGGCTGGGCGTCGGGTCGTGGCCGGGCCTCGGCATCGCGGGCGTCGCGATCGCGTCGAACCTCACCTTCGTCTTCTCGGCCGCGCTGCTGTGGCGGCTGGTGCGGCGCGGCGGGCTGGGCTTCGTGCCTCGCTTCGCCGGCGTGCGCCTGCAACGCCGCCTGTTCGGCGAGATCATGCATGTCGGCTTGCTGGGCTCGGTGACGACGCTCACCGCGAGCCTCGCCGCGACGCTGATCACCAGCCTGGTCGGCCAGTTCGGCACCGCGGCGCTGGCGGGCTACGGCATCGCCATGCGTCTCGAATTCATGCTGGCGCCGCTCGCCTTCGGCGTCGGCACCGGCCTCACGACCTTGGTCGGCGTCGCGGCAGGCGCGCAGGACTGGCGCCGCGCGCTGCGCGTCGCCTGGACCGGCGGGCTGTTCGCGTTCGCGGTGATCGGCGTCATCGGCTGGATCGTGGCGCTGGTGCCCGAGCTGTGGGCGCGGATCTTCGCGTCCGACCCGGCGGTGATCGCCGCCGCCGTCGCCTGCATCGTGCGCGTGGCGCCGTTCTACTGCCTGTTCGGCTTGGGACTCACGCTCAACTTCGCGGCGCAAGGCGCGGGCCACATGGCCGCGCCTTTCAGCGCGAGCCTGCTGCGCGCGTTCGTGGCGACGGCCGGCGGCTGGTTCCTGGTCGAGCGGCTGGGCTGGGGGCTGCACGGCGTGTTCGTGGCCATCTCCGCCAGCCTGGTGGTCTACGGCCTGCTGATCGGCGGCGCGCTGCTGGTCCGGCCGTGGGGGTCGAAGCACCTGACGCAGGCGGGGCTCCCTCCCCCGTCAGCGGGGGAGGTGCCTCGTCATACGAGGCGGAGGGGTCATGAGGTCAAAGCGAAACCCGAATAGCCCTCGGCAACGACCGCCTCGCAGCGTTCGATGTAGCGTGGCAGGCCGCCGATATAGGGCATGAACACGCGCGGCTTGCCGGGGATGTTGGCGCCGACATACCAGCTGCTGCACGTCGAGCGCAGCGTGATGTCGGCGACCGAGCCGACATGGCCGATCCATTCCTCCTGCGCGGCATCGACCGCCTCGATCGCGGTCACGCCTTTGGCGCGCAGCGCCACGAGGCAGTCGGTGATGAAATCGACATGCTGCTCGATCGACGGCAGCATGTTGGTCAGCACCGAGGGGCTGCCGGGGCCGGTGATCATGAACAGATTGGGGAAGCCCACGACGGTGAGGCCGAGATAGGTCTTCGGCCCCTCGTTCCAGCGGTCCCTGAGCGCGACGCCGCCGCGGCCGCGGATGTCGACCTTGAGCAGCGCGCCGGTCATCGCATCGAAGCCGGTCGCCAGCACCAGGCAGTCGACGTCGAAATCCTTGCCCTTGGCGCGCACGCCGGTCGGCGTGATGCGCTCGATCGGCTCGTCGCGGATGTCGACCAAGGTGACGTTGGGCCGGTTGAAGGTCTCCCAGTAGCCCGAGTCCACGCACAGCCGCTTGCAGCCGATGATGTTGCGCGGCGTCAGCACCTCGGCGGTCACCGGGTCTTTCACGATCTCCCTGATCTTGGATTTCACGAAGTCGGCGGCCGCCTTGTTCGAATCGTCGTTCAACAGCAGATCAGTGAACGACGCCATGAAGCCCAGCCCACCATAGTCCCAGCGCTCCTGGAACTTCGCGTTGCGCTCGGCCTCAGGCGTGTCGGCGGCGGCCTGCGTCGGCATGTCGAAATCGATGCCCGCGGGCTTGGTCTTGGCGCGGCGGCGCATCTCGGGATAGGCCGCCTTCACCTGCTTCACATACGCCGGGTCGAGCTTCCGGTTGTGCGCGGGGATCGTGTAGTTGGCCGTGCGCTGGAACACGGTGAGGTGTTTGGCCTGCTGCGCCATGATCGGGATCGACTGGATGGCCGACGAGCCGGTGCCGATCACGCCCACCGTCTTGCCGGTGAAGTCGACGCCCTCGTGCGGCCAGTTGCCGGTGTGATAGGTCGGGCCCTTGAAGTCGGCGAGGCCCTCGATCTTTGGGGTGTTGGGCGACGAGAGGCAGCCCATCGCGGTGATGACGTAGCGCGCGACCAGCCGATCGCCCTTGTCGGTTTCGACTGTCCAGACGTTGTTCGTGTCGTCGAAGGTCGCCCGGGTGACGAGCGTCTCGAAGCGCATGTCGCGGCGCAGGTCGTAGCGGTCGGCGACATGGTTGGCGTAGCGCAGGATCTCGGGCTGGGTGGCGTAGCGCTCGGTCCACTCCCATTCCTGCTCGAGCTCCTTCGAGAACTGGTAGGAATACTGCACGCTCTCGACGTCGCAGCGCGCGCCGGGATAGCGGTTCCAGTACCAGGTGCCACCCACGCCCTTGCCCGCCTCGAGCACGCGCGCGGAAAAGCCTTCGCCGCGCAGGCGATGCAGCATGTACATGCCGCCGAAGCCCGCGCCGATGATCACTGCGTCGAAATCGATTTTCATGGCGAAACGGTAGGGATGCGATCCGCCCTGCGCAAGCCGGGGCTTGCCCTCGGGTCTCTCGCCACGCGAGATTGCGGGATGGAGACCAACAGGATCGGCGCCTCGCCCCGCCGCCGCGAGGATGCCCGCTTCGTCACGGGCGGCGGCGCCTATCTCGACGACCTGAAATTCGACCGGCTGGCCCACCTCGTCGTGCTGCGCTCGCCGCACGCCCACGCCGAGATTCGCCGGCTCGACACGGCGGCCGCCGCCCGCGCGCCGGGCGTGCTGGCGGTGCTGACCGC
>JAFEFH010000045.1 GCA_018240695.1 Pseudomonadota bacterium
CGGAAATAGTCGGCGAGGTTGAGCTCGGTGGTGGTGCCCGGTGCGACGCAGATCGTGGCGCCGTTCAGCTCCTTGGCGCTCTTCACGCCGAGCTTCTTGGGGACCAGGAAGCTCTGGCCGTCATAATAGTAGACGCCGGTGAAATCGAGGCCGAGATTGGTGTCGCGCGTCAGCGTCCAGGTGGCGTTGCCGACCAGCATGTCGACCTCGCCCGACTGGATGGCCGTGAAGCGCTGGGCGGAAGTGAGCGGGACGTACTTCACCTTGTCCGCGTCGCCGAAGATCGCCGCCGAGACCGCGCGGCAGACGTCGACCGCGAGCCCTTTCCACTTGCCCTGGTTGTCCGGCATGTAATAGCCGGCCGTGCCGGTGCCGACGCCACAGGTCAGCGTGCCGCGCGCCTTGGTGCCGTCCAGCACCGGGCCGGCCGCCGCGGTGCCCGTGAACGCGAACGCCGCCGCGGCGGTCGCGATCCAGAAACGCTTGTTCATTCCATTCCCCCTGATTGCTGGCTGGCAGATAGCACACCAGATGCAACCGGCGGAAGCCCGGACGGAAGGACTAGCGGATGGGCGGGGCGTATTGCAGGCCGCCCTTGGTCCACAGCTTGTTCAGGCCGCGGTCGATCTTGAGCGGGCTGCCCTGGCCGACATTGCGCTCGAAGCTCTCGCCGTAGTTCCCGACCTGCTTGACGATGTTGTAGACCCACTTCTCGTCGACCCCGAGCGCCTTGCCCATGCCGGGCGTGACGCCGAGGATGCGCTTGATCGAGGGATTCTCGCTCTTCAGCATCTCGTCGACGTTCTGCGAGGTGATGCCGTATTCCTCGGCCTCGAGCATGGCGTACTGCGACCAGCGCACGATGTCGCCGAACTGGTTGTCGCCGTGCCGGAAGGCCGGCGCCAGTGGCTCCTTGGAGATGATCTCGGGCAGCACGATGAAGTCGTCGGGCGTCAGCGGCGGCGGTACGTTGGCGGCGCGCGACGAATAGAGGCGCGAGCTGTCGCCGGTGTAGACGTCGCAGCGGCCGGCGAAGAAGGCCTGGCGGATCTGGTCCATGTCGGCGATCACGACGGGCTTGAACGAGATTTTGTTGGCGCGCGCATAGTCGGCCATGTTGAGCTCGGTCGTGCTGCCCGACGGCACGCAGACGCTGGCGCCGCTGATCTCCTTGGCGCTCTTCACGCCGAGCTTCTTGTTCACCATGAAGCCCTGGCCGTCATAGTAGGTGACGGCGCCAAAATCGAGGCCGAGCGCGGTGTCGCGCTGGAGCGTGTCGGTCGTGTTGTTCGACAGCATGTCGACCTCGCCGGACTGCAAAGCCGTGAAGCGTTGCTCGCCGCTGACCGGCACGTACTTCACCTTCTCGGCGTCGCCGAAGATCGAGGCGGCGACGGCGCGGCAGACATCGACGTCGAGGCCGGTCCACTTGCCCTGGCTGCTGACGACCATGAAGCCCGCCAGCCCGTTGGCGGCGACGCCGCAGATCAGCGTGCCGCGCGCCTTGATCGCGTCGAGGTCCTTGCCGGCCATCGCCGTGCCGGACGCCATGAGGGCCGCAAGTCCGGCCAGTGCCGCCAGTGCGAGTTTGCGCATCGTCTTCTCCTTTCGTGTCCCAAACGCAAACCGCCGCCCTTGCGGGGCGGCGGTGCTCTTCGTTCCGGTCGATCGCGTCAGCGGATCGGGGGCGCGTACTGCACGCCGCCCTTGGTCCACAGCGCGTTGAGGCCACGGGCGATCTTGAGCGGGCTGCCCATGCCGACGTTGCGCTCGAAGCTCTCGCCGTAGTTTCCGACCTGCTTGACGATGTTGTAGACCCACTTCTCGTCGACGCCGAGCGCCTTGCCCATGCCCGGCGTGACGCCGAGGATGCGCTTGATCGAGGGGTTGTCGGACTTCAGCATCTCGTCGACGTTCTTCGACGTGATGCCGTTCTCCTCGGCCTCGAGCATGGCGAAGAGCGCCCAGCGCACGATGTCGGCGAACTGGTTGTCGCCGTGGCGCACGGCCGGTCCCAGCGGCTCCTTCGAGATGATCTCCGGCAGCACGACGAAGTCGTCGGCGGTCGCCGGCGGCGGTACGTTGGCGGCGCGGGTCGAGTAGAGGCCCGAGGCGTCGGTCGTGTAGACGTCGCAGCGGCCGGCGAAGAACGCGGCGCGGATCTCCTCGACCTTCTCGATGACGACCGGCTTGAAGGTCATCTTGTTGGCGCGGAAGTAGTCGGCGAGGTTGAGCTCGGTGGTGGTGCCGGGCTGCACGCACACGGTGGCGCCGTTCAGCTCCTTGGCGCTCTTCACGCCGAGCTTCTTGTTCACCATGAAGCCCTGGCCGTCATAGTAGTTCACGCCGGTGAAATCGAGGCCGAGCGCAGTGTCGCGCTGGAGCGTCCACGTGGTGTTGCGCGACAGCATGTCGACCTCGCCCGACTGCACCGCGGTGAAGCGCTGCTGGGCGGTGAGGGGGACGTACTTGACCTTTTCGGAGTCGCCGAAGATCGCCGACGCGACGGCGCGGCAGACGTCGACGTCGAGGCCGGTCCACTTGCCCTGGCTGTCGGCCAGCGAGAAGCCCGCCACGCCCGTGCTGACGCCGCAGAGCAGGGTGCCGCGCGCCTTGACGGCGTCGAGATCCTTGCCCGCATGCGCGGTGCCGGCGGCGCCGAGCAGGGCGGCGAGGGCCGTGCCGATGGCGATGGTTTTCTTCAACATTCAGTCTTTCCCCTTTGGTGATTTCTCGTCGTCCGGCCACGCGGCCGGACCGGCCGTTGCCGGCCCATGGGGGCGAGTCGTAGGCGATGAAGCGAAGCCGCGCAACGCCGCGCGCGGGCGGCCGCCCACAAATTCAAGTGTGCAGGCGGGAGCCGGAAAGGCGTTTAGAGGTGGCCGGTCGTCGGGGTGGCGGCCTTGGGCGCGAACGGGCCCTGCGGCGCGAACGGGCTGTGGCTCCACTCGTCGGCACCGCCGTGCAGGCCCTGGGTGTTGCCCGGGCCGCTGCTGGCCTTCTTGACGGGCTCGGCGGCGGTGCGGATGTCCTGCTGCCAGTGGCGGAAGGCGACCAGCGCGTCGGCGCTCAGCTTGCCGTTGCCGTTCTCGGACAGGAACTGCGCCGGATCGACGAACTCGCCGTTCACGATGGTCGAGAAATGCAGGTGCGGCCCGGTCGAGCGGCCGGTCGAGCCGACATAGCCGATGATGTCGCCCTTGTGCACGACGGTGCCCGGCGCCATGCCCGGCGCGATGCGCGACATGTGGGCGTACAGCGTCTCGAAGTTGTCGGCGTGGGTGATCTTCACCGTGCGGCCGTAGTTGTAATACCAGTTGGCATGGTTCACGACGCCGTCGGCGGCGGCATGGATCGGCTCGCCGACCTTGCCCTCGAAGTCGATGCCGTTGTGGAACGCGGTGCTGGTGATGCGCCCGTAGTAGCGGCGGCGGCCGAACGGCGAGGAAATACGCGAGTCGGGCTTCGGCTCGGCGAGCACGGTGCCGCCCAGGCGGTTGCCGTTGTCGTCGAACCAGCCTTCCGGCTGATTGGACGGCGCGAACCACCAGTAGGATTGCTTGTTCTTGCCCTCGCCGATCGAGGCGTAGAGCAGGCGCTGGTTGCCGTCCGCGGTCTGGCCCTTGACCATCTCGACCTTGGCGCCGTTGGGACCGAAGCCCGAGAAGGCCTGCGCCACTTCCTTGTAGCTGTTGAGGCCGGCGCCGCCGGGAACGGTGCTGAAGGCGGCCGTGCTGGTGGCCTTCACGCGGACCATCGAGCCCGGGATGACGACGCGGGCGGCGGTGCCGACCGGCACCCCCATGCCCGTGACGGCGAACTTGTCTTCTTCACCGGGACCGTGCTGCACCGGCGCGGGAGCCGCGGCCGCGGGAGCCGGAGCCTGCGGAACGGCCTGGGCCGGCGCGGCGGCAGTGCGGACGGGTGCGTGGGTGGTGATGCTCGGACCGTTGGAGGCACTCTGGTCGACGGCCGGGGCGGGAGCGGCCGCAGCCGCCGCGGCGGCTGCTTGGGCCTCGACCGCTGTGTTGTGGTCGGCGAGCCACTTGGCGTTGAGCTGGTCGGCTTCCTGGGAGTCGGTCTGCGGGGCCGGCTTGGCGATCCGCACCGGGCTGTGCACGACCTTCTTGGCGGTTGGCTTGGTAGTGGGCTTGGCGGTGACCTGCGCGGTCGCCGGATGGGTGGCTACGAACGAGATCGTCGAAAAGGTGAAAGCAGCCGCTGCAATAACGTTGATAAAACGCCACCGCTCGGCGCGCCCCTCGCGCGTCGTCGTGCACACCACCATGTAGCCTCTCCCGCTCCATTTTCACTGATACTCGGACGCTCGAGACACCCGCGATTTTGCCGACTCCCCAATCGGCGACCCCCGCGACTTTTGCCTCGCGGCGGATACTGCCGACCGAGGTTGCATGAGTCCAACAAAAAGTTGCAAAAATGCCACAGTGTCGCAACGACTTCTAAGTCATTGCAAATTAATGATAATCAGATTTTGGCGGAGTGCCGGTCGTGAAAAAAAGCGGTGGGCAGAGTGTGGCGTTGTGCTGCGACCCGAAGGGGCGGGTAGCGGCCCAGCAGACCTGCCGCCTCGGCCATCTGCTCGACGTCGTTGAACATCGGCACCCCCGCCGCCTCCATTTGGGCGAACCAGGCCGCCTTGTCGGGCAGGGTGCCCATCATGCTGTGCATCAGCGGCAGGCCGGCGGACCGCGCGAGGTCGGCCAGGCGGGCGATCACCGGAGCGGCGTCGACCATGAAGGGCACGACATGGATCATCAGCACCATGTCGTAGGCTTTGGTAGCGTGGGCGAAAGTGGTCTCGACCGCGAGGCCGAAGCGATCCTCGCGGGCATCCGCCAGCAGGTCGATCGGGTTGGCGACGGCGGCTTCCGGCGGCAGCTGCTGGCGCAGCACGTCGGCCATCGCCGGCGGCAGCGGCGCCACGTCCAGCCCCTCGAGCACGGCGCGGTCGGCGCAGAGCACGCCGGGGCCGCCCGAGTTCGAGAGCACCAGCGTGCGCTTGCCCAAACCTTGCGGGAAGCGGCCGAACACCTTGGCCGCCAGCAGCAGCCGGCGCAGGCTGTTGACCCGCACGATGCCGCACGAGGCGCAGAAGGCGTCGATCGCGGCATGGTCGTTGGCGACGGCGCCGGTATGCGCCGCCGCGGCCCGGGCGCCGACCTCGGTGCGGCCGCCGAACAGCGCGATCACCGGCTTGCGGGCCACAACCCGCCGCGCGACGGAGCGGAAGCGTTCATGGTCCTCGATCGATTCGACATAGAGCAGCGCCGCGCCGATCTCCGGCCGGTCGCCCAGCCAGGCGAGATAGTCCTCGACGCCGAGATGCACGGCGTTGCCGACCGACACCACCGAGGTGAGCGGCAGGCCGCGCGCATTGGCCTTGTCGATGAACTCCTCGGCGAGCGCGCCCGACTGCGAGATGAAGGCGAGGCCGTTGCTCGCGCCGCCCGCCGGAAGACCCGGCGGCAGGTCGCGCAGGAAGGTGGCGGCGAAGCGCCAGGCGGGATCGAGATGGACGAGGCCCGCACAGTTGGGACCGGCGATCGTGAGGCCGCGCTCGGCCGCCAGCGTCACCAGCGCCTCGTTGCGCGCGATGCCGGCAGGGCCCGCCTCGGCGAAGCCGCCGGGCAGGATGAGAAGGTTCCTGATGCCGCGGTCGGCGCACTCGCGCACCGCGTCGAGGATGGCGTCGGGCCGGATCACGATCACCGCGAGATCGACCGGCGGATCGATCGCGGCGATGGCGGTCACCGCGGGGTAACCGAAGATCGTGCCGCCTTTGGGCCCAACCCGGGGATTGACCGGCACGACACGGCCGCCATATCCGGCGAGGCGCAACATCTGCATGATGGCGCCGCCGGACGAGGTGGCGCGCTCGCCGGCGCCGACGACGGCGATGCTGCGGGGCGCGAAGAACGGTGTGAGATCGCGGGGGACCATGGCCATTTGTTTGCAGCACAAACAATGACGGAGAACAAGGTGGTTGATCCGATCGAGCTCCTGATCCAGGGCCGCGCCCATGAGCTGGGACCGGGCTTCGCGGTGCGCCGCGTGCTGCCCAGCATCAAGCGGCGCATGGTCGGGCCGTTCGTCTTCCTCGACCATTTCGGGCCGATGACCGTGCCGCCGGGCGGCGACGGCATGTCGGTGCGGCCGCATCCGCATATCGGCCTCGCCACGGTGACCTACCTGTTCGACGGCGGCATCTTCCATCGCGACAGCCTGGGCTATGCGCAGGCGATCCGGCCGGGCGACGTGAACTGGATGACCGCCGGCAGCGGCATCGCGCACAGCGAGCGCACCGAGCCCGAGATGAAGGCGAGCGGCTTCACCATGCACGGTGTCCAGACCTGGGTGGCGCTGCCCAAGGCGCACGAGGAGACCGCGCCCGCGTTCCAGCATGTCGCGGCAGCCGACCTGCCGGCGTGGCGCGAGAACGGCGCCGCGCTGCGCCTGATCGTCGGCACCTATGGCGGCCGCACCGCGCCCACGACGCACTTCTCGCCGATCTTCTACGTCGCGGCGGAGATGCCGGCGGCGGCCGCGATCGTGGTCTCGCCCGAGCATGCCGAGCGCGGCGTCTATATCTCGGAAGGCACGGCGATGATCGGCGACCGGCAACTGGGCGTCGGCGATCTCGCGGTGCTGACCGCCGGCGCGCCGGTCGAGGTGGTGGCGGGCACCGACGGGGCCAAGCTGATGCTGCTGGGCGGCGCGCCGCTCGACGGGCCGCGTCACATCTGGTGGAACTTCGTGTCCTCGTCCAAGGACCGCATCGAGCGCGCCAAGGCCGACTGGAAGGAAGGCCGCTTCGCCAGGGTGCCGGGCGACGCGGAGTTCATCCCGCTGCCCGACAAATAGCTCAGGGACAGTTGGTTCGCATCCTGCGCGGCGCGACGCTACTTCTTGTCGACGTTCCAGAAGACGGTGATCGGCGAGGGCAGGTTGCCGCTGACGTTCCGGCGGCGCGCCATCGGCTGCACGTATTGCCCCAGCGGCACGGTCACGCCGAGATCCATCACCCGCTTCTGTACATGCTCTGCAATTTCGAGTTGCTTCTTGGAATCGCCCTCCCGAACGAAATCCATGCGCAGCTTCTCGATCTCCTCGTCGAGCGGCCAGCCGAACTGGGCGCGGTCGCCGCTGGTCTCGGTGTAGTGGTTGTTGATCGGGTCGAGCAGCAGCACCGCGGCGGCGGCGGTCATGCAGATGTTCCAGCCGCCCTTGCCGATCGGATCCTTCTTGGCGCGGCGCGAGACCAGCGTCTGCCAGTCCATCGACTGCATGTCGACCTTGAAGCCGCCGCGCTCCAGCAGGTTCTTGGCGACCGGCGCGAGGTTGGTCAGCACCGCGAGGTCGGTCGACTGCATCAGCACGATCGGCGTGCCGTCGTAGCCGGCCTCCTTCAGGATCTTCTTCGATTCCGCGAAGTTCGATTCGAGCAGGCCGTCCATGCCGGCGCTGTTCTCCAGCGGCGTGCCGCAGCCGAACATCGACTTGCAGGTCTTGTAGTAGCGCGAGTCGCCGATCACCGCCTTCAGGAAGTCGGTCTGGTTCAGCGCGTACTCCGCCGCGCGCCGGTAGGCGAGCTTGTCGAACGGCGGCTGCTTCCAGTTGAAGCGCAGGATGTAGGTGTTGCCCAGGGTGTCGGGGACGATCACCTCGATGTTCTTGTCCTTGGAGATCTCGGGCAGCAGGTCGTGCGCGGGCTGCTCGATCATGTCGATCTCGCCCTGTTGCAGCGCGTTGATCGCGGTCTGGGTGTCGGGCATCGAGACCCATTCGACGCGATCGAGCTTCGCGAGCTTGCCGCCGGCGAGGCCCGAGGGCGCCTCCTTGCGCGGCACGTAGGCGGCGTTGCGCACATAGACGGTGCGCTCGCCGGGTTTCCATTCGTCCTTCTTGAAGACGAACGGGCCCGAGCCGGTCATGTCGCCGATCTGCTGGGCGACCGGCGTCTCGGCGACCTTCTTCGGCATGATGAACAGCGGCACCGAGGAGGCACGGGCCAGCGTCGACAGCATCAGCCCGAGCGGTTCCTTCAGGGCGATCTCGAAAGTCTTGTCGTCGACCGCCTTCATCTCGCGCGTGAACTTGGCGACCAGGCCGCCGATCGCGTCCTTGTCGGTCCAGCGCTTGATCGAGGGGAGCACGTCGGCGGTGGTGACTTGCGTGCCGTCGTGCCACTTCAGTCCGTCGCGCAGGGTGAACGACCAGGTGAGCTTGTCGTCGCTCACCTTCCAGCTCTCGACCATCTGCGGCTGCGGCTTCAGCTTGCCGTCGAGCGCGAACAGCTGGTCGTAGATCATGAAGCCGTGGTTGCGCACGATGTAGGCCGTGGTCCACACCGGATCGAGGATCTTGAGATCCGAGTGCATGACGGCGCGCAGCGTCTTGAGCGCGGCGGGTTTGGGCTGCGCCGACGCGCCTCGCGCGATGAGCAGCGGCGTGGCGGCGAGCAAAGTGCGGCGCTTCATGATGGCCTCCCTCAGACCGTGGTTGGCGGCGTCCAGGTCGTGTGATCGTCGAGCGGATAGACCGGGCGCGGCAGCTTCGACCAAGTGAAGTTCGCCAGCACCGGCGACGTCAGGCCCGGGCAGTCGACCTCATAGATCTGTTCGTGCGCGAAGAACTCGTCGAAGCCGCCACGGAAATGACCGCGGCTCTTGACCACGACGGTGCGCGCCTCTGCGATGTCGATGCCGAAGGTCTCGAGCTGCTGCGGGTCCATGCACTGGCAGCGGATGGTGATGACCACCAGCTTGATGCCGCCGAGATCGAGCAGGGCGGACGGGCCCATGTCGGCCGAGACGCCCTTCAGCACGCCGCGCCGGCCGATATACGTGCCGTCGGTCAACTTCAGCACCTTGGCCTCGCACGACCAGGGCTTGGAGAACTCGTGGGTCTCCTGGGTGTTGAAGTGCGCCGTGAAGGTGGCGCCTTCGCCCAGCCGGTGCGCTTCGGCGGCGAGTGCTGCGTCGTTGAACACGCCGAACACCACACCCTCGGCGCCGGCCTTCTTCAGGGCCTGCAACAGATACGTCGTGTTGCCGCGCGCGCCGCCGCCCGGATTGTCGGCGACGTCGGCCAGGATGATCGGCTTGTGGCGCTTGTCGCGGCCGACGGTGACGGCGAACTGCACCGCGTCGTCGAGCTTCATCATCTCCTTGCGGAAGCGCTCGCGCATCGCCCAGGCGCGCTCGGCGATGTCGAGCGACAGCGCGGCCGCGGCCTCGCGCTTGCCGTTGCGCGCCGTCACCACGGCGGTGAGGCCGTTCTTGGGCGAGTCGCTGTAGGCGAAGCCCGCCATCACCGACACGTTCACGATGTCGCCGCCCACCTTGGTCTGGCCGTAGTTGATCAGGTCGGCATAGGGGCCCTGCGCGGTCAGCAGCGCGATCGGCGCCGAGACGATCGGCACTTTCACCATCGTGACCGCGGTCCTGGCGCCGGCGAGGCACTCGCGCAAGTGCCTGGCGGCTTCCTCGCCGCGCTCGCGGATGTCGTTGTGCGGGTTCTGGAGATAGCCCACGAACACCGACACGTTGTCGGTCATGCGGCGCGAGACGTTGGCGTGCAGGTCGAACACCGCCACCACCGGCACGTCGGGCCCGACGATCCCGCGGATCGTCTCGAACAGGTCGCCATCGGGATCGTCGGTGCCCTCGGCCAGCGCCGCGCCGTGGCAGGACACGAACACGCCGTCGAGCGGCAGCACCGATTTCAGGCCGGCCGCGATCTCGGCCAGGAAGCCCTTGAAGAATGCGCGCTCGACCGGCCCGCCGGGCTGCGCCTGCGAGACGCGGATCGGCACCGGCGCCCAGGGGCCGGTCGCGTCCATCACGCTGAAGAAGCCGGGCAGGTCGGGCAGGGTGATCGAGGCGGCCGAGCGGCTCTCGACGACGATGCGGTTGCCGCGAATGTCGACATCGTCCTCGAAGTCCTGCGCCGTCGCCACCGGCGAGAAGCGGTTGCACTCGATGGCGAAGCCGAGGACGGCGATGCGGGGATTTTCGGTCGACACGTCGTTACTCCTGACGATGGCGGGCGAGGAAAGTCTCCACCAGCCGGTTGAAGCTGTCCGCATGCTCGAAGTAGGGCGAGTGGCCGCAGTCGGGCAGCGTGTGGGTCTCGCCGCGCGGCGCGGCCTTGGCCAGCGCGGGGGCGAGGAAGGCGGGGAAGACCACGTCGTCGGCGCCGGCGATCGTGAGCAGCGGCGCTTTCAAGTTGGCGAGGTCGGCCAGCGTGCGCGTCGCGACCCGGCGCAGGCCGGCGCGCAGCTTCTCCTTGTCGAGCGTGCCCGCCATCTCGTCGATGCTGCGGTAGAGCAGGTTGAGCGCCGGCGTCCGCGCCGCCCCCTTGGCGCCGATCGCGGGATGGATGCCCTGGGCGAGGCCCGCATCCTTGGCGGCGTCGGCGCGCTTCAGCCACGAATCGTAATCCTTGCCGCCGGACGGATCGGCGCCGCGCCGGTCGATCGTGCCCGAGGTCGAGCTCAGCACCAGCGCCTTCACTCTGTCCGGATAAGCGAGCGCATATTCGAGCATCGTCCAGCCGCCCATCGACTGGCCGACCAGCGCCACGTCGGCGAAACCGAGATGATCGATCAGCGCGGCGAGATCGCCGGCATAGTCGGCGGGATCGGGACCGCCGGCGATCGCCGAGGAGGGCGCGAAGCCGCGATGGGCGAAGGCCACACAGGTGTATTTGGGCGCGAAGTGCGCGACCTGCTGCCACCAGCTCATCTGGTTGCCGCCGAGGCCATGGGCGAAGACCAGCGCCGGGCCGCCGCCGGTGACTTCATAGTGCAGGCTGCCGAACGGCCGCTCGAGCTTGCCGATCCTGCGCTGCATGCCGTCCTCCCTAAAAGAGGACGAGCCTAGAACCCGCGACGCCGAGCGGCCAGCGGCCGGCGGCGAAGAGTCTGAACTTGCTTTCGAAGGGCGATGCCTCGCGGCCCGCCAGCCGCGCCACGGCGAGCTGGTAGACCGCCTGCGACGCCGCGCCGGCCGCCACGTGGATCGACGCCGGCGCCACGTTGCCCGCGCGCGCCGCGGCGGTGGCCGCCTTGCCGTGCACCAGATCGCCGGTCTCGGTCGTGAGTTCGCTGAGCGCCGTCCACAGCGCGCGTTCGGGATGGTTTGTCCCGGCTTCGGCCAGCAGCGCCTTGCGCTCGGCCTCCTCGTGGTTCCACCAGTCGAGCGAAGCCGTCGGTGACTTCAGGAACGTCTCGGCCTCGGCCCACGACGCGACGAGGTCGACGCCCTGCACGTCGACATAGGCGCGCGCGTCGGCGAGATCGCCCTCGGTCAGCGGCTCGCCCAGCGCCGCGAACCACGAGGCGGTGCGGACGGCGGTGCGCAGCGGGCCGAGGAAGATCACGACGGCAGGATCACGCGGCTTCGCGGATCTCGGGCAGAGTGAGGCCGTACTTGGCGGCGACCTCGGTGGCGCGCTTCACGAAGTCCTCGCGCATCTCGTCGTTGGTGCGCTGCTTGATCTTCCACTTGCGGAAGATCTCGTTGTTGCGCGACTTCGAGCCGCCGAAGAATTTCGGCAGGTACGGCCAGTATTCGTCGACCGCCGCCTGCAGGCGCGCCTTGCCCTCGGGCGTCTTCACCAGCTCGGCCGAGAAGTCCTCGCCGAACTGCGCGTGGAAACGCTCCTCCGGCATGGTGGCGCGCGCGAGGTTGCGCAGCGGATGGAACGTGCAGTGCAGCAGGTCCTCGACCTGGAGGATCTCGGCGAGGTCGGCCAGCAGCTTGATGGCGACGAACTCCTCCCAGGTCTTGAGCGGGAACTCGAAGATCGACAGCGGCTTCTTGCCGGTGCCGGGGACCATGCGCTCCTCGGGGATGCCCATCTGCGTGCCCAGCCCCTTGAAGCGCACGTGATGGCCGTACTCCTCCATCGCCACGCGGCAGGTCAGCCACTTGGCGTAAGGCGTCGGCGCGTAGGCGATGGCGGGCTCGTCGAACACCTGCGCGCCGTACAGCTCGTTGATGGCGTGGCTGATGACGAGCTTGGACACGGCCTCGCGATATTCCTCGGGCGCGTTCTTCAACTCCTCGACGGTCTTGACGACGATGTCGGTCATGGGAGGGCTCCTTAAACGAGGGGTTCGGTGCTGAAGGCTTCGAGATCGGTCGTGAGGTCGGTGAACTGCGCGCCGAGCTTCGCGGTGAGATCGCCTGCCAGCGCCTCGGGCGTGCCGGCCTCGAGCCTGGCGACAGGGCGCGGCTGGCCGAACAGGAAGACCTCGCGGCCGCGCACGCCCAGCAGCTGGCCGGTGATGCCCTTGGCCGCGGGCGCACACAGCGCGGTCACCAGATTGGCCACGTGATGCGCGCCGATTTTGAGGGCGCGCTCCTTGTAGGTCTTCTGCGCCTCGTTGGCCGGTTGGATGATGTCGGTGACGCGGGTGCGCGCGAACGGGGCCACGGCGTTGGCCGTGATCTGCGCGCGCGCGAGGTCCATCGCCGTCACGCGCGTCAGGCCGAACAGCCCCGCCTTGGCGCTGGCATAGGCGGCCTGGCCGAGATTGCCGTAGAGGCCGGCCGAGGAGACGATGTTGACGATGCGGCCCCAGTCGTACCCGCCCGCGCCGCCGCGGCCGGCCTTGCCCTGGTCGCGCATCACCGCGGTCGCGGCGTTGGTGAGATAGAAGGGCGCGGAGAGATTGTTGCGGATCACCGCGTCCCAATCGGCGGGATTGGCGCGGAAGACGAACGCGTCGCGCAGGATCGCGGCGTTGTTCACCACGATGTCGATGCCGCCGAACGTCTTGACCGCTGTCTCGACGAGCGTCCGCGCGGCGTCGGGCGAGGCGACGCTCTCGGTGAAGGCCACGGCGTTCTTGCCGATTTTCTCCGCGACTTGCTTTGCCGGTGCCGTATCCGCGCCGTCGCCGGAGATCGAGGTGCCGAGGTCGGCCACGACCACGCTGGCGCCCTGTGCGGCCAGCGCCTCGGCGATGGCGCGGCCGATGCCGCGGCCGGCGCCGGTGACGATGGCGGAACGGCCGTCGAGGATTCCCGTCATTGCTCTGCTCCCGTCTTCTTGCCGGCGCTCGCCATCTCGGCGGCGGTGTAGAAAGCGTCGGCGTGGATGTCGAGGCGCCGCATGCCGCGCTGGTCGAACAGCTTGGTCGCCGCCTCGACCATCACCGGCGGCCCGGCGAGATAGGCCTTGCAGCCGTCGAACTCGTCGAAGTCGGCGGCCACCGCCTCGTGCACCAGCCCGCAGCGCAGGGTCATGCCGTCGCCCTCGCTCAGCACGGGGATGAAGTGCAGGGTGGGGTGCTTCTTCGCCAGCTCGGCGAAGTGGTCGTGCAGGTAGAGGTCGCGTTCGCTCCTGACGCCGAAATAGAAATAGATGTGCTGCGGCATGTCTTTCGCCAGCGCGCGCTCGACGATCGACTTCAGCGGCGCCATGCCCGAGCCGCCGGCGACCGCGATGATCGGCCCGCGATGGCTCTCGCGCAGGTGCGAGGCGCCGAACGGGCCCTCGACCCGCACGGCATCGCCGGGCTTCAGCGTGTCGGCGACATGCGCGCTCACCGTGCCGCCCTGGGTGCGGCGGATGTGGAACTCGAGCACCGGATCGCCCGGCACGTTGGCCATCGAATAGTCGCGCGGCGCGCAGCCCTCGAAGGTGACCGAGGCGAACTGGCCGGCGGAGAAGTCGAACGGGCCGCCCGACACGACCTCGAGCCGCACGCGCTTGATGTCGTGCGTGGCGTCGTCGATCGACACGACCTTGCAGGCGAGGATGCGGCGCGGATGGACGATCAGGTCGTCCTCGTCGAGCCACGCGACCTCGCATTCCTCCCACGGCACGGCGCGACAGGCGAGGATCAGGCCGCGCTCCTTCTCCTCGTCGGAGAGCGCGAACTCGGAATAGCTCTCCATCGTCACCTCGCCCTTCAGCAGGTGCGACTTGCAGGCGCCGCAGTTGCCCGACTGGCAGCCGAACGGATAGCCGATGCCGGCGTCGATCGCGGCTTCGAGGATGGTGCCGCCGGTCGGCACCTCGACGGTACGCTCGGCGGAAACGATGCGGACTTTGAAGCTCATGCCGGTACGCGGCCCTCGACGATTTGTTTGCTCCCCAAACAATATCGGTCTACCATCGTCGCGCATGTCCCGTCCACCTGTGAAGACCCTCGACCGCGGCGTCCTGCCCTCGCTGCTGGGCTACGCGCTGCGCCGCACCCAGTCGGCGGTGTTCGCCGATTTCGCCGCCACGTTCGCGGGCGCCGGCGAGGCGCTGACGCCGGGCGAGTTCGGCCTGCTGGTGCTGGTCGAGCGCAATGCCGGCATGAGCCAGATGACGCTGGCGCGGGCGCTCGGCATCGACCGTTCCACCCTGGTGCCGATCCTGGACCGCTTGCAGGGGCGCGGCCTGCTGGTGCGCCGCCGCTCGCCGACCGACGCGCGCACCCATGCGCTCGGCCTCACGCCGGACGGGCTGAAGGCGCTCGCGCGCTTCTCCAAGCTGGTGAAGCGGCACGAGACGCGCATCGCGTCGGGCCTTTCGACCGCCGAAACCCGCACGCTGATCGATCTGCTGGAAAAGGTGCGGGCCGGCGCGCGCCCGTATAAGGAACGGCCATGAGCTCCGCCCATCCCGATTTCGCCCACGTCGCCTCCGAGTCGCTGACCGACGCCGACATCCTGAAGCAGCTGACGACGCATCCGCCCGAGGCGATCAAGACGCTGAACGGCCGCCTGCTCGCGGTCGATTCGGCGCGCGGCACCTGCCGCTTCCAGTTCGAGGTCGTGCCGGCCTTCTGCCACTCCGACGGCCGCATCTGCCAGGGCGGCTTCCTCACCGGCATGGTCGACTCCGCGATGGCGCACGCCGCGATCGCCAAGGGCAAGCTGGCGCTCGCCGTGCCGACGCTCGAGCTCAAGATCAGCTTCTTCGAGGCGATGGGCCCCGGCATGCTGTTCGCCGAGGGCCGCGTGATGCGCTGGGGCGGCACGGTCGGCTTCCTCGACGGCGACCTCAAGGACGCCCAGGGCCGCCTGATCGCGCACGCCACCTCCACCATCAAGATCATCCGCCCGAAGACAAGTCAGAGTGGACCGCGCGCTTCCAGCGCGCTCAAGGGGTGATGGACCACAAAGGCTGGTACTCCAGAGGCTATCTGCCTCATTTCGATTCACCGGAGACTGTCCAGTTCGTCACCTTTCGTCTCGCCGACAGTCTTCCACGAGAGGTGGTCGAGGCACTTCGGCTCGAGGATCGCGCGGTGTTGAAGATCGACCGTGAGCTCGACTCCTGTGCCGGAGACTGCTGGCTGCGCCGACCTGAGATTGCCGAGATCGTACAGGGCGCACTGTTCCACTTTGACGGCGACCGCTACCGCTTGCTGGCGTGGTGCGTCATGCCCAACCACGTGCACGTCGTCATCGAGCCAGTGCAGGGATTTCTCTTGAGCGGAATAGTCCATAGCTGGAAGTCGTTCACCGCCAACAAGGCCAACGGCATTTTGTTGAGGAAAGGCGCTTTCTGGCATGACGATTACTTCGACCGGTATATGCGCGATGAAGCGGACCTGTCGCGCACGATCAGTTATGTGAAACGGAATCCGGTGAAGGCCGGATTGATTGACCGGGCAGAAGACTGGCTGTGGTCTTCGGCCCGGCTGCCGCGCTCTTTCTAGCAATACTCATCGTGGACCGCGGGCTTCCAGCCCGCTCATGAGCGCGCAGAATGCGCGCGGTCCAATGAGATCAGACGGAAGGCGAACTATCGGCACCCTTCAGCCGCGCCACTTCTTCTTCGAGTTCCTTGATGCGGGCGGTGAGGGTGTTCACGGCGGGGGCGATCTCGGCCTCGCTGTAGCGCGGCACGATGTGCTGGCGGCAGTTGACGTCCCAGGCCTCGAGCTCGAACACGACCGCGCGCTGCGGGCGGGCCTTGTAGGCGGGATCGACCAGCCGTTCCATCAGCGCCGCGTCGTTCTCGATCACGCGGGCGCGGCCCCACATCTTCACGCGCTGCTGCGTGGCGAAGTGCAGGATGAAGATGTGCGCGCAGTCGTTCTCCTTGAGATGACCGAGCGTGATGTATTGCCGGTTGCCCGCGAAGTCGGCGAAGGCGAGCGTCGTGGGGCCGATCGGCTTCAGGAAACCCGGCGGCCCGCCGCGATGCTGGATGTAGGGCCGACCGTCGGCGCTGGCGGTCGCGAGAAAGAACGTGTCGATCGCGTCGAGGAACTTGGCCATGTCCTCGGTGATGAAGGTGGCCCACTCGCGGCCCTCGAACGACTGACGCGACCCGAGACGCGCCTGCTCCGCCTTGACCGAGGCCGAGAACAGGACGTCTTCGGGCTTTTCCATCTCAGTCCAGCTTCTTGCCGAGTTCGCCCGCGACTTCCTGTACGAACTGCCAGGCCACGCGGCCCGAGCGCGAGCCGCGCGTGATCGACCACTCGACCGCGCGCTTGCGCAACTCCTCGACCGGCAGGCCGAGCTTGTAGTGCGTGGCGTAGGCCTCGATCATCGCGAAGAACGTGTCCTGGTCGGCGTTGTGGAAGCCGAGCCACAGGCCGAACCGGTCCGACAGCGAGACCTTCTCCTCGACCGCCTCCGACGGGTTGATCGCCGTCGAGCGCTCGTTCTCGATCATGTCGCGCGGCATCAGGTGGCGGCGGTTCGAGGTGGCGTAGAACACCACGTTCTCCGGCCGGCCCTCGATGCCGCCGTCGAGCACCGCCTTCAGCGACTTGTAGGCCGCGTCCTGGCCGTCGAACGACAGGTCGTCGCAGAAGATGATGAACTGGCGCTTGGTCTCGCGGATGCGCGTCAGCAGGGCGGGGAGCGACGGGATGTCCTCGCGGTGGATCTCGATCAGGGCCAGCGGGCCCGGCGGGCCGCCCATCTCGCGGTTCACCTTGGCGTGAGCGGCCTTCACGATCGAGCTCTTGCCGGCGCCGCGCGAGCCCCAGAGGAGCGCGTTGTTGGCCGGCAGGCCCTTGGCGAAGCGGCGGGTGTTCTCCAGCAGGATGTCCTTCTGCCGGTCGATGCCCTGCAACAGGTCGAGCTCGACCCGGTTGACCTTGTTGACCGCCTCCAGGCGATGGCCCGCCGCGTGCCAGACATAGGCCTCCGCGCCGGTGTCGATGTCGGCGCTGGGCGGGGCGGGCGGGGCCAGCCGGTCGAGGGCGTCGGCGACGCGGGAAAGCAGGGTCTTGAGGTCTTGGTCCATGGTCTCGAATCGGCGCGGGGCTTGAAAAAGGGGGCGACCATATCGCCCAGACGCTGCGTTGCAAAGCGGGCGCGGGCGGCTATAGTCCGCGCGCTTTTCGAAGGCCGGAAGACCAGCAAGAGAATCGGAGCAGACGATGTTTATTTCCCAGGCGTGGGCCCAGGCGGCCGGTGGTGCCGGCGGCAGCGATTTCCTCGTCCAGCTCTTCCCGCTGGTCCTCATCTTCGTGGTCTTCTACTTCCTGCTGATCCGTCCGCAGCAGTCGAAGATGAAGGCCCAGAAGGAGATGCTGGCGGGCGTGAAGCGCGGCGACCGCGTCGTCACCGGCGGCGGCATCATCGGCCTGGTCACCAAGGTGATCGGCGAGAACGAGCTTCAGGTGGAACTCGCAGAGGGCGTGCGTGTACGCATCATCAAGCAGACCATCACCGACATCCTGACCCGCGGCGAGTCGGTGCGCGGCGCCAAGGAGTCCGAGGAGGACGAGAAGCCGATGCTGCCGCAGCCGGCGGCCAACGCCCCGGCCGAGCGCAAGAGCCTGCTCGGCAGCCTGTTCGGCAAGAAATAGCCGCGCGGCGCTCTTATATATAAGTCTCGAACCACACCGAGTTAGGACGGGATGCTCAATCTTCCGCGCTGGCAGACGATCACCATCGTCACCGTGACCGTGCTGGCGGCCCTGTTGGCGCTGCCGAACCTGCTGCCCGACCGGGTGATGAACGTGCTGCCGGGCTGGTACCAGCAGAGCCGCATCAATCTCGGCCTCGACCTGCGCGGCGGCGCGCACTTCCTGCTCGAAGCCGACCTGCGCGGCGTGATGAACGAGCGCCTCGTCAACCTGTCCGACTCGGTGCGCGCGGAGATGCGCAAGCAGCAGGTCGCCTTCAAGTCGGTCGACATCGACGGCGGCAAGGCGGTGGTGCTGGTGCTGCGCGACGAGGCCCAGCGCGCGAAGGCGCTCGAAGGCATCCGTGCGCTCGACCCGACGCTCACCGTGGCCGGCACCGGCGACACGATCCGCGTCGCCTATGCCGAGGTCGATCTCACGCGCAAGCGCAAGGAGGTGATCGACCAGTCGATCGAGATCCTGCGCCGCCGCGTCGACGAGACCGGCACCATCGAGCCGACCATCGTGCGCCAGGGCGACGACCGCATCCTGCTCCAGATCCCGGGCATCAAGGACACGACCGAGCTCAAGCGCAAGATCAACCAGACCGCCAAGCTCACCTTCCACCTGGTCGACGAGAACGTGGCCGCGACCGGCCAGAACCTGCCGACCTCGCTGCCGCCCACGACCTTCCTCGTGCCGACGCGCGAGGGCATGGCGGCGCTGCGCGCGGCCAATCCCAAGGCCTATGACGACATCCAGGCCGCCAACCCGCGCCTGTCGCCCGAGCAGATCTGCCGGCGCTACCAGCCGCAGTGCCTGCCGGTGCTGAAGCGCGTGGTGGTCGGCGGCGAGGATCTCGACGACGCCAAGTCGACCTTCGAGAACCAGTCGAACGGCGGCCGGCCGATCATCAGCTTCACCTTCAACGCCGCCGGCGGCCGCGCCTTCTGCGCCGCCACGCGCGCCAACATCGGCAAGCGCCTGGCGATCCAGCTCGACAGCGAGATCATCAGCGCGCCGGTCGTGCAGAGCGCGATCTGCGGCGGCAGCGGCATCATCACCGGCCAGTTCACCACCCAGCAGACGCAGGAACAGGCGCTGCTGCTGCGCTCGGGCGCGCTGCCCGCGACGCTGACCATCATCGAGGAGCGCACCGTGGGCGCCGACCTCGGCGCCGACGCCATCCACTCCGGCACGGTCGCCGCGCTGGTCGGCACGTTCTTCGTCATCGTCTTCATGCTGATCAGCTACGGCCCGGTGTTCGGCGGCTTCGCCAGCCTCGCCATGCTGGTCAACATGCTGCTGGTCTTCGCCGGCATGTCGGTGCTGGGCGCCTCGCTCACCCTGCCGGGCATCGCCGGCCTCGTGCTGACCGTCGGCATGTCGGTGGATTCGAACGTGCTGATCTACGAACGCGTCAGGGAGGAGAGGGCCAACGGCCGCTCGGCCTTCTCGGCGCTCGCCATGGGCTACGAAAAGGCGCTGACCGCCGTCATCGACTCCAACCTCACCGCCCTGATCGCCGGCGTGCTGCTGTTCGGCTTCGGCGCCGGTCCCATCCGCGGCTTCGCGACTTCGCTGTCGCTCGGCCTCCTGACCCATCTGTTCACCGCCACCATCTTCACCCGCATGGTCCTCGCGCTGTGGGTGCGCTGGCGTCGGCCGACCGAACTGCCGCTCTGAGGCCCGCGCCATGCTGTGGAGAGCCCATCACCTCATCAACAAGCGGACGTCGTTCGACTTCCTCGCCAAGCGCCGCCTCGCGCTCGTGGCGTCGACGATCATCAACATCCTGTCGCTGGTCGGCGTGTTCACGCTCGGCCTCAACTTCGGCATCGACTTCGAGGGCGGCATCGCCATCCAGGTCCGCGCCAAGCAGGGCGACATCCATCTCGAAAACCTGCGCACCACCACGCACGGCCTCGGCATCGGCGAGGTCTCGCTCCAGGAGTTCGGCGACAACAAGAGCGCGCTGATCCGCGTGCAGCGGCAGGAGGGCAACGCCCAGTGCGTCGCCCATGCCGACCAGGTCATGAAGAAGCGCGCCGGCAACGGCTGGAGCGTCGTGCCCGGCGCCGCCGACACCGGCGACGTCACCTTCACCTCGCCGAGCGCTCTCGACTCGGGCGGCTGGCGCGACGCGGTCAGCACCGTGGGCCTCACCTTGCAGGACCGCCAGCTGCCGCGCGGCAACGTCAACAGCGCCAAGATCGAGATGAGCCACGAGCAGCGCGCCGAATGGTGCCAGCAGGTCGCCATCAAGTTGGTCGAGGACGCGATCGGCGGCCAGTACGAGCTGCGCGGCACCGAGTCGGTCGGCCCGAAGATCGGCGAGGAGCTGATGCACTCGGGCGTGATCGCCGTGCTCGCGACCCTGGGCGCGATCTGCATCTATGTCTGGGTGCGCTTCGAGTGGCAGTTCGGCGTCGCCGCTCTGATCGCGCTGCTGCACGACGTGATCTCGACCGTCGGCCTGTTCGTGGTCCTCCATCTCGACTTCAGCCTGACGGCGCTGGCCGCGGTGCTGACGATCGCCGGCTACTCGATCAACGACACCGTCGTGATCTTCGACCGCGTGCGCGAGAACATGCGCCGCTATCGCAAGATGAGCCTGATCGAGCTGTTGAACTTCAGCATCAACGAGACGCTGGCGCGCACGCTGATGACCTCGGGCACCGTCTTCGTGGCGGTGCTGGCGCTGGTCCTGTTCGGCGGCCCGGTGCTCTACAGCTTCTCGGTCGCCATGCTGTGGGGCGTGATCGTGGGCACGTATTCCTCGATCTGGATCGCCTCGGCGTGCCTGGTCTACATGAAGCTGCGGCCCGAGCAGTTCCGCGCCAAGGCGGCCGAGGACGAGAAAGAAGCCAAGGCGTAGGGCGGGGCGTCATGGCCGACGACCGCCCGCGCATCCCCATCCCCGACGACAAGACGCTGCCCACACCCGATCCGTCGGTCGTGCAGGTGATCCGCAGCTACGGTCCCGGTCACTTCCTGATCGGCGAGCGCGACTGGCGCGAGCCCGTGCTGGTGACGCCGGGCGCGACCCTGCCGCTCGGTGCGACGCGCATCGAGGACCTCACCGCCGAGACGGTCGCCGTGTTGAAGACATTGGCGACGCCGACCGAGCTGCTGGTGCTGGGCTGCGGCCCGCGTGCCGCCTTCGTGCCCCCCGACCGCCGCGCCGCCTTCAAGGCCGCCGGCCTCGGGCTCGAGGTGGTCGACACCGGCTCCGCCTGCCGCATCTACAACGTGTTGGTCGCCGAAGGCCGCCGCGTCGCCGCGGCGCTGCTTCCTCTCTAATGGGACCGCGGGCCTGGAGGCCCGCGGTCCCAAAGAAAACGGGGCCCCGAAGGGCCCCGTGTCCGTCTCGGGTGGAAGCTTTAGAAGCCGCCGTGGCTCTGCGCGGCCATGCAGTAGAGCATCGCCAGCGAGGCCATGGTGTTGAAGCGGCTGGCGTAGAGCGCGACCGGGCCGGCCTTGGCCTTTTCCTCGGCCGACGCCTCGACGATGCCGAGCAGCTTCTTCTGGTTCGGCCAGATCAGGAACCACACGTTGAAGGCCATGATCAGCGCGAGCCACATGCCGATGCCGATCGGAATGAACGGCTTTTGCAGGGTGAGTGCCTGAAGGACGTAGCCGTTCATCCAGGCCAGCAGCAGGCCGGTGATGACGGTCGCCAGCGCGCCGTAGCGGAACCACCACAGCGCGTTCGGCGCGATGAACTTGGTGACGGCGGTGCGGCTCTCGACCGGCTGGATCTTCGGCATGGTCGGGACCTGCACGAAGTTGAAGTACCAGAGCAGGCCGATCCACATGACGCCGCACATGATATGGAGCCAGCGCATGAAGAAGATGCCCCACGCATGGTCGAGCTTGACCATTTGGCCCGTGACCGCGCCGACGATCACGACCATGAGGAAGACGAGGATGACGCCGGCGGCGAGGGTCCTCTCAAGTGATGTGAAAATGGCACCCATGCCAGAACTCCCCTTATCTTGTTGATGGGATTGGTGAATCCCAGTCCAGACATTGTAAACTTTTAGTCGCATGCGTTCAACGGTCGCACATGGTCGGTTATCCTCCGTACGTCGCTCCTGAAGCCTCGCACCGCTACGTGCTCGATTCGGTGCGCGAAACCGATCGCGCCCGCTTCCTGGCAGCCCTGTTCGCGCCCGAGCCGGCGCGCCGCGGGCTGCTGGCGCTGCTGGCCTTCGACCATGAACTGGCGCGGACCCAGGTCGTGACGCGCGAGCCGATGCTGGCGCGCATCCGGCTCGAATGGTGGCGCGAGGCCTCGGTCGAGGCGGTGGGCGCCGGCACGCCGCGCGCCCAGCCCGTGGTCGAATCGCTGGGCGAAATTGCCCGGCGGTACAGGCTCGCCTCCGACGCGCTGATCGCCCTGGTCGATGCGCGGGAGGACGAGGTCGAGGGCGCGCTCGACGTGCTGCGGACCGGCGGCGCGCTGGCCGATCTCCAGCTCGCGGTGCTGGAGGTCAACGACGCGCCGACACGCGAGGCCGCGCACGCCGTGGGCGCGGCGTGGCTAATGGGCGAGGGCCCCGAGCGCGCGACGCTGCTGGCCGAAGCGCGGGCGTTGCGCGAGAAGATCGACCCGCGCGCACTGCCGATCCTGCTGCCGGCGCTGGTGCTCGACCGGCCGCTGCCGCGATGGCGCGTGCCGCTCGCCTATTGGTGGGCGGCGAGGCGCGGGCGATACTGAGCGCATGTCGGCCCGCATCGACCGCTCGTGGACCGTGTTCGACAGCGTCGAGAACGACGAGCACGACCGCTGTGTCGACCTGTTCAGCCGGCCCGACGGCAGCTTCGGCTTCGAGGCGTTCCGCCGGGATGTCGAGGATGCGGGACGGTGGACGCCCGTGGCGTATCACTCGGGCGTCTCCTACGCTTCGGCCGAGGCGGCGCTCGCCGCCGCGACCGCCGCAGTGACATGGCTCGAACCGGCGCTGCGCGCCCGGTCATCGAAATAGAGAGAGGGAGGGCAGCGTGCCCCGCGTCAAAGCCAACGGCATCGAGATCGAGTACGAGACCACCGGCGACACGGGCGCGCCGCCGCTCCTGCTGGTGATGGGGCTGGGCGCGCAGATGACGATCTGGCCCGACGCCTTCTTCCAGGGCCTGGCCAAGCGCGGCTTCTACGTGATCCGCTACGACAATCGCGACACCGGCCTGTCGACCGACTTCGACTCGTGGGGGCAGGCCGACGTGCCGGGCGCGATCGCGAAGCTGATGAGCGGCCAGAAGGTCGAGGCGCCGTACCTGCTGAAGGACATGGCGGCGGACGCGGTGGGCCTGCTCGACGCGCTGAAGATCGACCGGGCGCACATGGTGGGCGCCTCGATGGGCGGCATGATCGTGCAGATCGTCGCCGCCGAGTATGCCGCGCGCACGCGGTCGATGGTCTCGATCATGTCGACCAGCGGCCGTTACGGCCTGCCGCAGGGCAAGCCCGAGGCGATCGCGATGCTGTCGGCCCAGCCGGAGGGCACGACGCGCGAGCAGCTGGTGGCGCACGGCATGAAGCTGCGCCGCACCATCGGCAGCCCCGGCTTTCCGACGCCGGACGCCGAGCTGCGCGCGCTGGTCGAGCGCAACATCGATCGCCGCTATTTCCCGGCCGGCGCGGCGCGCCAATATCTGTCGGTCATCGCCTCGGGCGAGCGCGTGGAGTTGTTGAAGAAGGTCACGGTGCCGACCCTGGTGCTGCACGGTGAGGGCGATCCGCTGCTGCCCGTCGACTGTGGCCGCGATGTCGCCGCCCTGGTGCCCGGTGCGGAGATCACGACATTGCCGGGCTGGGGCCACGACGTCCCGTCCGCCCTGATCCCGACATTGATCGACCGTATCGCTGCGTTCTGCGCAACGAAGTAGAGACAGCCAACCCGTCACCCCGAGCGTAGCGCAGCGAAGCCGAGGGGCCTATTTTTGTTCCAGAGGAAGACGAGGTCCCTCCACTCCGCTTCGCTCCGGTCGGGATGACGAAAGGGAAACGAGCATCATGAAGTTCGGCATCTTCTACGAGCATCAGCTGCCGCGGCGGTGGGGCCCGAGGAGCGAGTACCAGCTGCTCCAGGATTCGCTGACCCAGATCGAGCTGGCTGACAAACTCGGCTACGACTATGCGTGGGAGGTCGAGCATCACTTCCTCGAGGAGTACTCGCACTCCTCCGCGCCGGAAGTCTTCCTCGGCGCCGCCAGCCAGCGCACCAAGCGCATCCGGCTCGGCCACGGCGTCATCCAGCTCACGACCAACAACCCGCACCGCGTCGCCGAGAAGGTCTCGACGCTCGACCTGCTGTCGGGCGGCCGGGTCGAACTCGGCATGGGCGAGGCGGCGGGGCCGGCCGAGCTGCATCCGTTCGGCGTGAAGGTGCGCGACAAGCGCGACCGCTGGGAGGAGGCGGTGAAGGCGATCGTGCCGATGTTCTCGAAGGAGAGCTGGGAGTTCCACGGCCAGTATTTCGACTTCCCCGCGCGCAACGTGATCCCCAAGCCGCTGCAAAAGCCGCACCCGCCGCTGTGGGTCGCGTGCTCCAACATCCAGACCATCGGCAAGGCCGGCGAGTGGGGCATGGGCGCGCTGGGCTTCACCTTCGTGACGCCGGAGGCCGCCCGCGCCTGGGTGCACAAGTATTACAACAACCTGCTGAACAACCAGAACAAGCTCACCGACTATCCGACCAACCCCAACGTCGCGATGGTGTCGGGCTTCATGTGCGCAGCCACCGACGAGGAGGCGCAAGCGAAGGCCGCCGGCTGGACCTTCTTCATCTTCGCGCTGTCTTACTACGGCCGGAAGGGCGTCGATGCGCCGGGCACGTCGGATCTCTGGAAGGAGTATCAGGCGTGGAAGGGCGGCCCCGAGGAAAAGAAGGCGCTCGAGTCCGGCCTGATCGGCTCGCCCGAGACGATCCGCAAGAAGCTGCGCCAGTTCGGTGAGAGCCGCGTCGACCAGGTGATCCTGTTGAACCAGGCGGGCAAGACCAGCCACGCCGATATCTGCTCGTCGCTCGAACTGTTCGCGAAGGAAGTGATGCCCGAGTTCCACGCCGCCGAGGCCGAGCATCTCGTGTGGAAGGAGAAGGTGCTGAAGCGCGAGATCGTGCTCGAGGACCTCGACGTCCAGAAGTACGACATCTACAGCCACCAGAACGAGCACATCGTCCGTCTCACGCCGGAGCAGCTCAAGGCCAAGATGGCCGAGAAGGAAGCTGCCGCGAAGCGGGCCTGACCGTGCCCGCGCGGGGCATCGCCGTCATCGGCGGCGGCATCGGCGGGCTGTCGGCGGCGTTGCATCTCCTGAAGGCCGGGCTCGATGTGCATGTCTACGAGCAGGCGCCGCGCATCACCGAGATCGGCGCGGGCATCCAGATCAGCCCCAACGCCTCGCGCCTGCTGCGGCGGCTCGGCCTCGGCGCGGCGATGGAGGCGGCGGGCGTGCGGCCGCAGGCGGTGCATCAAAGGCGCTGGGACGACGGCCGCATGCTGCAACTGGCGCCGATCGGCCGCGAGGTCGAAGAGGCTTTCGGCTCGCCCTATTATCACTTCCACCGCGCCGACCTCGCCAACCTGCTGGCCGCCGCCGTGCCGGCCGAGCGGCTGCATACCGGCCACAAGCTCGTCGGGATCGACCGGCATGGCGACCGGGTCGTCGCGCGCTTCGACAACGGCGCCACGGCCGAGGCCGACCTGCTGGTCGGCGCCGACGGCATCCATTCACGCGTGCGCGGGATCGTCTTCGGCCCGGAGAAGCCGCGCTTCACCGGTTGCGTCGCGTGGCGCGGGCTGGTGCCGGCCGAGCGCATCGGCCATCTCGGCATCCCGACCGTGTCGCACAGCTGGATCGGTCCCGGCGCGCACTGCGTGCACTACTGGGTGTCGGCCCGCCGCCTGATGAACGTGGTCTGCGTCGTCGAGCAGGGCGACTGG
>JAFEFH010000046.1 GCA_018240695.1 Pseudomonadota bacterium
GAACCTCGAGGGCGCGCCGATCGACACCGCCTACCAGATCACCGACGAGGAGGCCCTGCCCGTCCTGTTCGACCTGATCGAGCATGAAGGACTCGTCCTGGGCGGCTCGACCGCCATCAACATCGTGGGCGCAATGCGGCTCGCCAAGGATCTCGGACCGGGCAAGACGATCGTGACCATCCTGGCCGACGGCGGCAGCCGGTATCAGTCGAAGCTCTTCAACCCGGTGTTCCTGCGCGAGAAGAAGCTGCCGCTGCCGCACTGGATGAAGTAGCGCCCTGATGGGCAAGGTCATCGTCTTCGGCAGCCTCAACATGGACGTGATCGTCCAAAGCGACCGGCGGCCTGCCGCCGGCGAGACGATCCTTGGCGCGACCGTCTCGCTGCTGCCCGGCGGCAAGGGGTCCAATCAGGCGATCGCGGCGGCGCGGCTCGGCGCGAAGACGGAGATGCTGGGCGTCGTCGGCGACGATGCCTTCGGCGGCGAGTTGCGCGCGGTCCTGAAGCGCAGCGGCGTGAACAACAGCGGCGTGCGCATCCAGCGCGGCATGTCGACCGGCGTCGCGCTGATCCAGGTCGCCGGCGGCGACAACGCGATCACCGGCGCCTCCGGCGCCAACGGCGCGTTCAAGGCGGCAGAGGTTCGCCGCGCGCCGCGGCGCGGCGAGGTTTGGGTCGGACAATTCGAGACGCCCGTGGCCGCGACCGAGGCGCTGCTGCGCAAGGCGCGCGCGACGGGCGCGACCACGATCCTCAACCTCGCGCCGATGGTGCCGCATCCGCCGCGCCTGCTGAAGTTCGTCGACATCGCCGTGCTGAACGAGATCGAGCTCGCGCAGGCCACCGGCGCCAGAATCACCGCGCGCAGTCCCGAGCGCACGATCGCCGCCGCCTGCCGCAAGCTCGGCGCGCGCATCGTCATCGCGACGCTCGGCGGCCGCGGCCTCGTGATGGCGGGGCCCGACTGGGTCCTGTCCCTCCCCGCCTTCAAGGCCAAGGTGGTCGACACGACCGGCGCGGGCGACTGCTTCGTGGGTGCCCTCGCCGCGCGCCTCTCCGCCGGCGTTTCCCTGTCCGATGCGGCCCGCTATGCGACGGCTGCGGCTTCCTGCTCGGTGGAGCGGCTCGGTGCCGCGCCGGCCATGCCGACGCCGCGGGAAGTTGCGGCGCGCCTGTCGAGGGCCTAAATCCAAGCCATGGTCGAAGAACTCTTCCGTCAGGACTCCTATCTCAAGCAGGTCGAGGCCACCGTGACCGCCGTCGAAGAGCGCGGCGTGCGGCTCGATCGCACCATTTTCTATCCAACCGGCGGCGGGCAGCCCGGCGACACCGGCATCCTGCGCTGGGACGGCGGCGAGGCCGCAATCGTCGATTCGCTGAAGGCCGACGGCGGCGACGTGCTGCACGTGCTGGCGCCCGACGCCCCGCGCCCGGCTGTCGGGACCAAGGTCCATGGCGAACTGAATTGGGAGCGGCGCTACCGCCACATGCGCATGCACACCGCGATGCATGTGATGTCCTCGATCATCAAGGGCAGCGTCACGGGCGGCCAGGTCGGCGCCGACAAGAGCCGCCTCGACTTCAATCTCGAAGGCGACGTGCCGACCAAGGAATGGGTGACCGAGGAGATGAACCGCATCCTCGCCATCGACCATCCCGTCGTGCCGCAATGGATCACCGACGAGGAGATGAACGCGCGGCCCGAGCTGGTGAAGACCATGAGCGTGCGGCCGCCGATGGGCGCGGGCCGCGTCCGCCTGCTCGCCATCGAGGGCGTCGACCTGCAGGCCTGCGGCGGCACGCACGTCGCCCGTACCGCCGAGATCGGCCGGGTCGAATGCACCAAGGTCGAGAACAAGGGAAAGATGAACCGGCGCTTCATCATCGCGCTGGCCTGAGAGGAAGCACAATGACCTACGCACGCCCCGACGCCCTCGTCAGCACCGACTGGCTGGCCAGCCACCTCAGCGCGCCGGACGTGCGCATCGTCGACGCCTCGTTCTACCTGCCGGCGCAGAAGCGCAATCCCAAGGCCGAGTTCGCCGCCCAGCACATTCCCGGCGCGGTCTATTTCGACATCGA
Source organism: Pseudomonadota bacterium (assembly GCA_018240695.1). Classification (GTDB taxonomy): domain Bacteria; phylum Pseudomonadota; class Alphaproteobacteria; order Reyranellales; family Reyranellaceae; genus Reyranella. Next base: position 2,083 of record JAFEFH010000046.1, read on the forward strand.
CGAGATCGCCGACTCCGACAACCCGCTGCCACACATGCTGCCCTCGCCCGAGAAGTTCAGCGCGCGCGTGCGCAAGCTCGGCCTCGGCGACGGCAACAAGATCGTGGTCTACGACACTACGCCGATGACCGGCGCCGCGCGCGTCTGGTGGATGTTCCGCGCCATGGGCCACAAGGACGTCGCCATCCTCGACGGCGGCCTGCCCAAGTGGATGGCCGAAGGCCATCCGGTGACCGACGACGTGACCGTGGCCCGCGAGAAGCATTTCACGGCGCGCCTCGACAACACCTTGGTGCGCTCCGTCGACGACGTGAAGGGCCTGCTCGACAGCAAGCGCGAACAGGTGGTCGACGCCCGCGCCGCCAACCGCTTCCGCGGCGAAGTGCCGGAGCCGCGCGCCGGCCTGCGCATCGGTCACATGCCGGGGGCGTTCAACCTGCCCTACAACGACCTGATCGACGCCAAGACCGGCACGATGAAGCCCGCCGCCGATCTCAAGGCCGCGATCGCCAAGTCCGGCATCGATCCCGCGAAGAAGGTGACCGCGAGCTGCGGCTCGGGCGTCACCGCCTGCGTGGTCGCGCTCGGCCTCTACCTCACCGGCGCGCCGGACGCCGCGATCTATGACGGCTCGTGGACCGAATGGGGCGGCCGCGCGGATACGCCGATCGTCACGGGGCCGTAAGCTGTCGACGCCGGACTTTCTCGCGCATCATCCGGCGCCGCGCGCCGACGGGCGGCTGTCGATCGCCATTACATATCTGGAATTGGCAAAAGCCGACTGGACGCAGCGCAGCAAACCGCCGGCGATCGCCGTCGATATCGCGGAAGATCCCGCGCCGACCGTCGCCACCTATCGCGATCTCTACGACGCGGTCGGCCGCCCGTGGCTGTGGTACGAGCGTCGCGCCATTCCCGACATCGCGCTGGCGGCGGTCCTGACGACGCCCGGCCACGAGCTGCACATCGCGCGCCACGACGGGGCGCTGGTCGGCTATTTCGAGATCCTCGACGGCGAGATCCAATTCTTCGGACTGACGCTCGACTATATCGGCCGGCGCATCGGTCCCTGGCTGCTCGACCGGGCGATCGAGCGCGGCTTCGCGCTCGGCCACGACCGGCTGACCCTCAACACCAACACGCTCGACCACCCGCGCGCCCTGGACACCTATCGCAAGGCGGGATTCAAAATCCTTCGGCGCGAAGAGAAGGATGTTCCGGACCCGCGCGTGCTCTGGCCCGACGTGTATCGCTGGCCCGCTCGGTGATGCCTGTGCCATAGTGGCAGGCATGACCTCGAAGAAAACTTATACCCGCCCTGACACCATTTTGGCCGTCGCCGGCCGCGATCCCGACAACAATTTCGGCATCGTCAATCCGCCCGTCTATCACGCGTCGACGATCCTCTCGCCAACCATGGAGAAGTTCGAGAACCGCATCCCGTTCGAGGGCTTCGGCTACGGACGCAACGGCACGCCGACGCAGAAGGCGCTCGAGGACGCCGTCGCCGCCATCGAGGGCGCGCACCGCTCGATCGCCGTGCAGTCCGGCCTCGCCGCCGTCACCGGCGCGATCGTGGGCTTCCTGAAGAGCGGCGACCACATGCTGGTCACCGACAACGTCTACGGTCCCGCCCGCCGCTTCGCGAACACGACGCTCAAGGGGTTCGGCGTCGAGACCACCTTCTTCGATCCGATGCTCGACCCGAAAGCCTTCGAGCAGCTGATCCAACCCAACACCAAGGTCGTCTATCTCGAGGCACCGGGCTCGCAGACCTTCGAGGTGCAGGACGTGGCCGGCATCGCCGCGGTCGCCAAGAAGCACAAGGTCGTGGTCATCATCGACAACACCTGGGCCACGCCGCTCTACTTCCGCCCGTTCGAGAACGGCTGCGATATCTCGGTCCACGCCGGCACTAAGTACATCGTCGGCCACTCCGACGCGATGATGGGCATCATCTCCTGTGCCACGCGCGAGATGTTCGAGATCGCCAAGACGGCTTGCCAGAATTTCGGCTGCCATGCCGCGCCGGACGACAGCTATCTCGCGCTGCGCGGCCTGCGCACCATGGCGGTGCGCCTTCGCCATCACGAGAAGAGCAGCATCCACATGGCCCAGTGGCTGAAGACGCGGCCCGAGGTCGACAAGGTGCTGCATCCGGCCCTGCCCGACTGCCCCGGCCACGAGAACTGGAAGAAGCAGTTCAAGGGCGCGTCGGGCCTGTTCGCCTTCACGCTGCGCGACGGCACCACCAAGAAGGCGATGGCCGCGATGCTCGACGGCATGGACATCTTCGGCATGGGCGCGTCGTGGGGCGGCTACGAGAGCCTGATGATCCCCGCGCATCCCGACAACTACCGCACCGCCGTGCCGTGGCCGAAGGACAAGCAGATCCTGCGCGTCCATATCGGCCTCGAGGATGTCGAGGACCTCAAGACCGACATCGCCGAAGGCTTCGACCGCCTGAACCGGGCGCACAACGCCTGATCCGATGCGCATCGTCGATATTCGGGAGAAGTCGGTCGACCTCTCCCGATATGCCGATGCCTCGATCCCATCCGGTGGGCTGACCACCAGCATCGTCGCGGTCGTCACCGACGTCGTGCGCCACGGCAAGCCCGTGACCGGCTACGGCTTCGCCTCCGTGGGACGGTTCGCGCAAGGCGGCCTGATCCGCGAGCGCTTCGCGCCGCGCGTGATGCATGCCGGCGACACCAATCCGCTCGATGCCTGGACGGCGATGATGGCCGGCGAAAAGCCCGGCGGTCACGGCGAGCGCTGCGTCGCGGTCGGCACGCTCGACATGGCGCTGTGGGACGCCGCGGCGAAGATCGCCGATCTGCCGTTGCACGCGCATCTCGCGCGCGAGTTTGGCGACGCCCATGCGGTGGCCGACCTGCCGGCCTATGCCAGCGGCGGCTATCTCTATCCGCAGGACGATGCCAGCCGTCTCCCGCGCGAGATGCAGGCCTTTGCCGACACCGGCTACCGGCGCACCAAGATCAAGATCGGCGCGACCACGCTCGACCGCGACCTCGCGCGCATCGACATCGCCGCCAGGGTCTTCGGCGCGGACGCCGTCGCCGTCGACGCGATGAACGCCTACGACACCGACAAGGCGTTGACCGCGGCGCGCGCGCTGGCCGGCCATGGGCTGCTGTGGTTCGAGGATGTCTGCGATCCGCTCGACTTCGAGACCCAATCGAAGGTCGCCGCGCTCTACGAGGGACCGATCGCCGCCGGCGAGGCGCTGTTCTCCAGCGCCGAAGCCAAGCTGCTCGACCGGCACGGCGGCCTGCGGCGCGACCGCGACATCCTGCTGTTCGATCCGGTTCACTGCTACGGATTGCCCGGCTATATCGCCATCGTGATCGCGATGACCGAGCGCGGCTGGCCGCGCGCTGCTTTCTGGCCACATGGCGGGCATCTCTTCAGCCTGCACGTCGCGAGCGCGCTGGGCTTGGGCGGTGTCGAGGTCAATCCGACGAGTTTCCCGCCGTTCGGCGGATTGTCGGACGGCGCCCGCCCGGACAGCGATGGCCGCGTCGCGCCGCCGGACGCGCCCGGCATCGGCTTCGAGACGCGCGCCGACCTGATGCGCCTGTTCGCGACGCTCGGCTAGTGCGCAAGCCGATCGCGAACGAGGGACTTCGGTCGGGAGATCACGCGCGTCGGCACTCCGCACAGGTTCCGGTGACTTCGAGCGTCATGTCGCGCGCGGTGAAGCCATGGCGGCTGGCCGACGCCGTTATCGACTCCGAGACGCCCTCGCTCTCGAGTTCCTCGGCATTGCCGCATTCACCGCAGATCAGGAAGAAGCCGCGATGCTGCTCGCCCGGGTGGCTGCAACCGATGAAGGCGTTCATGCGCTCGATCCGGTGGATCAGCCCGTGCTCGATCAGGAAGTCGAGCGCGCGATAGACCGTGGGCGGCGCCGAGCCCAGCTCTTCGGTGCGCAGCCGGTCGAGCAGCGCATAGGCGCCGACCGGCTTGTGGCTCGACCAGATCAGCTCCAGCACGCGCCGGCGCAGCGGCGTGAAGCGCAGCCCCTTGGCCTCGCACAGCGCCTCGGCCGCGGCCACGGCATCCTCGACGCAATGATCGTGGTCGTGTCCGGTCGCGTGTACGGCAGTGGCCTTGGCCGGCTTTGTCACAGAAATTCCCGATTTGCCAAGCAGTTACCGGACGATTATACGCCCCGTTCCGCAACGAGGCCAAGCCATGCCCACCCGCGCCGCCACCACTTATCCCGCCGCCGCGATCGACGCCATGCTGGCCGAGATCCGCTTCGACGCCCAGGGTCTCGTGCCCGCCATCGCCCAGCAGCACGATTCGGGCGAGGTATTGATGATGGCGTGGATGGATCGCGACGCGGTGGCCGAGACCATGCGCACGGGCCGCGTCTGCTACTGGTCGCGCTCGCGCAAGGCGCCGTGGCGCAAGGGCGACACGTCCGGCCATATCCAGGTGCTGGTCGACTTCCGCGTCGACTGCGACGGCGATACCCTGCTCGTACTGGTCGACCAGACCGGCGTCGCCTGCCACACCGGCCGGCACAACTGCTTCTTCCGTGCGATCCGCGACGGCGCGCTCGAGACCATCGCGCCGGTCGAGATCGACATGGCCGCTTCCGGAAAGGACTGAGTATTGACCCAGCGTGGCCTCCCCCGACGCGCGCTTCTCGGCGCCCTGCTCGTCGCCCCGGTCGGCGCCTGCTCCGGCGGCGGCGGATTCGGCGACCTGTTCGGTTCGCGCAGGAAGTACACGCTGACGCCGCGCGGCGACCGCATGGTGCGCTGGCTCCAGAACGAGGGCCGCGACGCGATGATGGCGCCGGAGGCCTTCGCCGTGATGGGCCTCGTGAACGGCGGCCGCGACATCCCGGTGAAGCAGATGGGTCTCGACGGGCGCGACGGGCGCTACGTCATCAGCCTCGTGGGCTTTCGCAGCGTCCACGAGTTCGTCCTGCACCGCAAACAGGGCGATGTGCTCACCTTCCACCATTGCGACACCAAGTTCGCGCGCTTCTCGAGCGCCCGCTATCCGCGCAACGGCAAGCCGGTGTTCATCACCGACACCGCCTTCGCCGAAGCCGATTTCCAGCAGCAGCTTGCTTTTTGGTTCGACCAGATGCCGGGTCGGTAGTATTGTGACAGTCCCATGACAGTCGCTGCCGCCCCTCCCGCGTCAGGTCGCAAGACCCTCGTGGTCTGCGGTGGGGCCCACGCGCTGCATGACGGTTTCACCGACCTCCTGAACGTCCTCTACCCGCTGCTCCAAGCCCAGTTCGGCCTGAGCTATGCCGCGATCGGCGCGCTGAAGGCGGTCTATTCCTCGGCCATGGCCGCCGGCCAGATCCCCTCGGGCTTCCTCGCGCGCAAGTGGGGCGGCGTGAAGATCCTGGTTGCCGGTACCCTGCTCGTCGCGGTCGGCTACGGCCTCGCCGGGCTGACCGGCACGATGTATGGCGTCGTCGCGGGTCTGTTGCTCGCAGGCCTGGGCGGCAGCACCCAGCATCCCATCGCGTCGAGCCTGATCTCGGCGGCCTTCAGCGGCCTGCGCTCGCGCGCCGCGCTCGGCACCTACAATTTCACCGGCGACGTCGGCAAGGTGGCGCTGCCCGCTCTGTTCGCGCTCGTGGCCGCGACCTTCGGCTGGCAGACCACGCTGATCATGATCGCCGCCATCGCCGTGGCCGGCGCCGGCGTGATCCTGGCCGGCTTGCAGTCGCAGTCGATGGCACCCAAGGCGGAGGCCGGCAAAGCGGTCGCGGGCCAGGACCGGCCATGGGCGTTCCGGCTGCTGTTCTTCATCCATATCAGCGACAGCCTGGTGCGCACCGGCTTCCTGGTCTTCCTGCCGTTCCTGCTGCGCAACAAGGGCGCCGACCTGCCGACCATCGGCCTCGCTTTGTCGCTGCTGTTCGCCGGCGGCGCCGCGGGCAAGCTGGTGATGGGCTGGATCGGCACCCATCTCGGCGTCGTGATGTCGGTCGTGCTGACGGAAGCCGCGACCACCTTGCTGATCTTCGCCCTGCTGCCGCTCGACCTCACGCCGGCGCTCGTCCTGCTGCCGCTGGTCGGCCTGATGCTGAACGGCACGTCGTCCGTGCTCTACGGCACAGTGCCGGAGTTCGTCACGCCGGAGAAGCGCACGCACGCCTTCGCTGTGTTCTACACCGGCGGCTCGATCGCGGGCGCCGCCGGGCCGTTCTTCTTCGGCATGCTGGGCGACGTGGTCGGCCTCGTGCCGACCATGGCCGTCGTCGCCGTGGTCGCGCTGATCACCGTGCCGATGGTGCTGGCGCTCAAGCCCGCCTTCAAAGCCGGAGCGTGACGACCTTCGTCCTGATTCCCGGTGGCTGGCAGGGCGGCTGGGTCTACGAACCGGTGGCGGAGATCCTGCGCGCGCACGGGCACACTGCAATGCCGGTCACGCTCTCGGGGCTCGGCGATAGGCCGGCACCGGCCGCCAATCTCGACACACACATCGGCGATGCGGTGAACGCCGTGAAGGCTGCGCGCGACGGGGTCGTGCTGGTCGGACAATCCTATGGCGGCATGGTCGTGAGCGGCGCGGCTGACGCCGGGTCGTCCCGGATCAAGGCGTTGGTCTATGTCGATGCCTATGTCCCGGCGTCCGGCGACTCAGCGTGGTCGCTGACGACGCAGGGCTTTCGCGACGCGTTCGCCACGGGAGCGCAAGCCGACGGGCTGACCTGCGCACCGATGCCCCATATGGACAAGCGATACCGGCCGCATCCGATGGGCGCGTTCCTGCAAGCGATCAAGCTCACCGGCCGGTGGCGGGACGTGCCGCGCAAGACCTTCGTGGGTGCCTTTGGCTGGGACGGCAGCCCCTTCCACGACCTCTACCGGCGCCTCGAGGGCGACCCGGCCTGGTCGACCGTCGCGCTTGACTGCGGACACAACGTGGCGCGGCTCAAGCCCGAGGTGCTGGCGGAAATCCTGCTCGCGCAGGTCTGATCAGGCGGGCTTGCCGCTCCACACCGGGCCCATCGGCTTGAGCCGGATGCCCTTGCGCAGGTGCTTGTAGGGCATCTCGACGGGATCGGTGATGTGCGCGCCGGGCGACTGGACCACCAGGATGGTCTCGGCGATCGGCTGGAAGTCAGCGCGGAAATGCACCGTCGACTTGAGGCCCAGGATCGGCACCTTCGACGGTTCGACGCCGACGGCGCGGAACATCTCCTGGTCGGCGGCCTGCACCCTCTTGCAGGCCAGCACGGCGGATGCGCCGCTCGCCTCGTCGGTGACCAGCGCCATCGGGCCGATCTGGAACTTGGCGCCGCCGTAGAACGGGCCGGTGCCGGTGAACACGCCGTCGCTCAACTTCACGACCTTCCAATCGGCGACCAGCGGCTTCTCGCCGGCATAGCCCACCGCCGCGCCGATGCCGCGATGCATGACGTTGCCCTCGCCGGTCGCGACGGCCGCCGCCGCGGCCTCGGGATCGACGATCATGCCGATCACCGCGCCCTTGGCCTTGTGGCGCATCATGGCGGCCAGCAGGCCCACCGTGTCGGAGGTGCCGCCGGCGCCGGGATTGTCCTGCACGTCGGCCAGCACGATCGGCTTCGTCGCGTTCTTCGCAAGCTCCAGCGCGCGCAGCACGGCGGCGTCGGGATCGAGCAGCTCGCCGTCGAACGCCTTCTCCTGCGCCTTCACTGCGCTGGCGAGCTTGTCGGCGGCCGCCTCGACGGCGTCCTTGTCGTGACCGTAGACCACCAGCGCAGGCCCGCACTGGGCGATGTCGGCCGGCGGGAAGCCCGGCGTGTGGGTCACGCTCACGATGCCCTGGTTGTGGCTCTTCTCGCCCGCTTCCAGTTCGCCCACGAGATCGAAGATGCTCTTGGCCGGCTCGATGAAGGTGCACTGCCAGACCAGGGGGATGAGGAAATCGAGCTGGCGGTAGGCGCGATAGACCGGCCGCTTCTCCTTCAAGAGCTTGTCGAGCAGCTCGACCGCGCGCTTGCCGGTCACCGCCATGTCGATGTGCGGATAGGTGCGGTAGCCGACCAAGGCGGTCGCGAGCTTCGCCATCTCCGGCGTCAAATTCGCGTGATAGTCGAGGCTCGCCACGATCGGCAGGTCGTTGCCGACGAGGCCGCGGATGCGGCGCAGCAGCTCGCCCTCGCCGTCCTCGGTGTTCTCCGCGACCATGGCGCCGTGCAGATCGAGATAGATCGCGTCGAACGGCCCCAGCTTGCGGATATCCTCGTCGAACAGCGTCCACATGCGCTCGTAGGCGTCTTCGGTGACGTAAGATGCCGGCGCGGCGGCGGCCCAGGCCAGCGGCACGATCTCGTGGCCGAGCTCGGCCAGCCGCTTCACGGCGCCGGCGATCGGGATGTTGAAGCCCTCGACGCCTGGGATCATCTCCGGACCGCGCAGCAGCGGCGGCCAGGCGTCGGCGCGCTCGAACTCGGTCCACGTCGCCTGCTGCGGTGCAAACGTGTTTGTTTCGTGCTGAAATCCGCCCACCGCGATACGCGCCATCTCGAACGCTCCCTTCACAAGCCGAACCGCCGGGACCATATCACTGTCATGCGCAGAATCCTGCCCTTCCTGATGCTGCTCGGCGTCGCTGCCTGCGGGCTGCCCCAGACGCGCTGGGAGAAGCCGGGCGTCGACGAGAAGGCCACGGCCGCCGATCTCGTGGCCTGCCGCCACGCCGCGTCGCAGGAGGCGTTCGCGACCTACCCGTTCCCCTACGGCTCGCCGTTCTTCGGCTACCGGCGCTTCGGCAGCTTCGGCTACTACGAGGAGAATCGCTTCTACGCCGAGAGCCGGCTCGCGAACTTCTGCATGCGCAACAAGGGCTACGAGCTGGTCACGGTGAAGCCGCCGCAGACGACTGCGCCGGCTCCCGAAAAGTAGAAAGATCCCTCGCTACGCTCGGGATGACAGGTCACTTCTTCGTCGCGTCCTCGATGGCGCGCAGCAGGACCGGCCAGTATTCCTTGCCGTGGCCCAGCTCGGCCGCCCGCTCCATCAGCTCGCGCGCGACGTCGGCGCCGAGCGCGGGCACGCCCGCCTCCTCCGCCATCTGGACGGCGTAGCTCAGGTCTTTCAGCGCGTACTCCGTCGAGAAGGCGCGCTCGGGGAAGACGCCCGGCAGCATCGCCTTCATGCCGTGGTTGCGCAGCGCGAAGCTGTCGGCCGAGCCCTTGGTCAGCGTCTCGTACAGCACCTTGCCGTCGACGCCGTGGGCGCGCGCGATGCTGAGGCCCTCGGCCAGCGCCACCACGGTCTGGAACAGGATCATGTTGTTCAGGATCTTCACCGCCTGGCCCGCGCCCGCCTCGCCGCAATGCGTGACTTCGCTCGCCATGCAGCGCAGCAGCGGCTCGATGCGCGCGAAGGTCGGCTCGGTGGCGCCCACCATGATCGACAGCGTGCCGTCGATCGCGGCCTGGCGCGTGCGCGCGACCGGCGCATCGGCAAAGGCCGAGGCCATGCCCTCGAACTCGGCATAGAGCCGGCGCGCCAGCGACACCGGCGCGGTGCTGCAATCGATCACCGTCCAGCCGAGCCGCGCCTTCGACACCAGCCCGCCCGCCCCCAGGCAGACCTGCTCGACTTCCTTGCCGCCCGGCAGCGACAGGATGATGGTCGTGCACGACGACGCGATCTCGTCGACAGTGGCGCTCTTCACGCCGTCGGCCGCAAGCCGCTGCAACGGCGCGGGGTCGCGGTCGGCCGCCAGCACGGTCTTGCCGCTCTTCTTCGCCAGGTTGCGGCACATCGGCTCGCCCATGGTGCCGACGCCGATGAATCCGATCATGTCGCTCATGTTGCTTTCTCTAATCCACGATGAAGAGTTTGGCGCCGCCGTCGGTGCGCGAGCGGTGGCCGAGCGTGTTGTCGGCGACCTGGTAGCTCTGCCCGGCCTTCAGCGTCACCGTCTTGCCGTCGGCCAGCTCGGTGTGCAGCTCGCCCTCCAGCACCAGCAGGATATGGCCCTTCTGGCACCAATGGTCGGCGAGATAGCCCGGCGTGTACTCGACCATGCGCACGCGGATGTTGTTGAAGGTCTTGGTGCGCCAATAGGCCTTGCCGGTCTCGCCGGGGTGCTCCGTGCGCTCCACGCCGCTCCAGTCGGTCGTGCCGAACGGGATCTCGAACATCAGCATCGCTTCGCTACTCCACCCTCTACCGGTCGCCCCATTGCGCCAGCGCGCGCGCCAGGCTCTCCGGCCCACGATAGAGCATCGCGCGCCAGCCGCACATACGCGCGCCGTCGACATTTTCGGCCTTGTCGTCGACGAACAGGATCGACTGCGCCACCGTCACGCCCATGCGCGCCTGCGCGTTGGTGAAGAACACGCGATCGGGCTTGCAGACGCCCAGCGCCGCCGAATAGACGAACTCGTCGAAATGCGCAGCCAAGCCCGCCTGGTCGCGCAGGTAGGCGGCGCGATGATGCTCCTGGTTGGTCGCCGCGAACACCTTCCCGCCAGTGCGCGCGCGCCAGGCATCGGCCTCGGCCAGCACGGCCGTGTCGATCACGGCGTCCTTCTCGAACCAGTAGCCCACGAAATCTTCGATGCGGTCCGCCAGCCCCAAGGGCGCGAAATAGTTCTGCAAGGCCACGTAGAGGTCGAGCCGGCCGCGCAGCACTTCCAGGAACTCGGCGCGAAAGAAGCCGTCGCGGATCGCCTCGTAGTCGAGGCCGAGATCCTCCTTCAGCGTGGCGTGCCACGGGTGCTCCGAGCCGGGCTGGGCGAGCGACACAACGCCGTCGATGTCGAGAACGAGGACAGGACTGGAACTCATGCCCGGCCATGGTACAGCAAAGCATGGAACTGGTGGTGCCTTCTCTCGACCGGCTCGACGCCTATGCCGACGCGCTGCGCCGCGGCTTCTGGTCGGACAACACGCGGCGCGAGGCGTCCGCGCGCGAGGAGCTGGCCGCGATCGCCGCCGATCCCGCGAAATTCGTCGCCAGCCTCGACGACCCGCAGGCCAGAGGCGCCCCGATCAAGCTGCCCGACGGCACGACCGTCAAGCGCCTGCCGAGCTATCGCCGCTGGATCTGGGACGGCGACTTCTGCGGCAACATGAACTTCCGCTGGCAGCCCGGCACGGCGGACCTGCCGCCGACCGTGCTGGGTCATGTCGGCTACGGCGTCCCGGCGTGGAAGCGGCGCCGCGGCTACGCCACCCGCGCGCTGGCACTCCAGCTTCCCGCCTGCAAGCGCGAGGGCCTGCCGCACATCGATCTCACGACCGATCCTGACAACGAGGCCTCGCAGAAGGTGATCACCGCCAACGGCGGCACGCTGGTCGGCCGCTTCCGCTCCGATGCGCACGGCAAGGAGCAGATGCGGTGGCGGATCGTTTTGTGAGGCTCACGTTTTCCTCCCCATTCAGATGGGGAGGTGGCGCCGTCATACGGCGACGGAGGGGTCATGACCCCATCGCCCTCGTAAGACGAGGGCACTTCCCCATCTGAATGGGGAAGCAGGCTGAGCTCAATCCGGCACACCGCCCGCCCGCATGACCGTCTCAGCCATGTCGGCCAGCATCGCCAGCCCGCGGGCCTTCAAAGCCCGTGACGACTCGCCCTCGCCGATCTGGCGTTCCAGCAACAGCGTGATGAACCCGTGCACCGTCGCCCAGGCGAAGTCGGACATGCGGACCTTCACCTCCTTCGGCGCGCGCGGCAGCGCGGCCTCGACGGCGGCGAAATGCATCTCGCGGGTGGCCTTGGCGGCGGCGGCCAGCGCCTCGGTCTCGAACCGGTCGGTCTCGCGGTGGAACATCAGGCGGAAGACCATGGGATGAGCGGCGGCAAACGCCATGTAGCCCACGCCCTGGCCGACCAGCCGCGCCGCCGGGTCGTCGCCCGCCCGCTTGGCCTCGGACGCCATCGCCGCCCGCAGTTCGGTGAAGCCCTGGACGGCGATCTCCGACAACAGGTCGTCGACCGACTTGAAGTGATGCGCCGGGGCGGCGTGCGAGACCTCGGCCCGCCGCGCGCACTCGCGCAGGGTGAAGCCGGTGAGGCCCTTTTCCTCGAGGAGGGCGCGCCCGGCCGCGATCAGGGCCTCGCGCAGGTCGCCATGATGATAAGCCATGCCGCCAGCCTCGCTTCTTCCAGTGTCAAGATTAGGGCGGCCTGAAGTAGCTGATGTCAAATTGAGCATTATCCACGCGAGGACTCGTTATTGTGCAGCCATGTCCCTGAGTGAAACCGACCGGCGCACCCTCGCCGCCGTCGCCGCCATCCTGATCCCCGCCGACAGTGCCCTCGGCATGCCCTCCGCCGGCGATCCCGCCATCCTGGCCGACATCGAGCGCTCGATCGGCCGCGACGGCGCCGCAGTCGCCGAGATCCTGACCGGCCTCGGCGGCGCCAATGAGGCGACAATCCTCGACCGCATGGCTGAGCCCGATACCGCCGCCCGGCTGTTCGGCCGCCTGGTGTTGGGCGCCTACTACCGCGACGACCGCGTGCTGGCCGCGCTGGGCCACGAGGCGCGCGCGCCCTTCCCCAAGGGCTACGTGCTGGACCAGGGAGACTGGTCCCTGCTCGACCCGGTCAAGCAGCGTCCGATTTTCTGGCGCAAGGACGCCTGACCATGACCACCCAGCACGACAAGGTCGACGTCCTGATCGTCGGGTCCGGCGCCTCGGGCGCGGCGGCGGCGTGGAGCCTCGCCGAGACCAGGATGCGCATCCTCTGCCTCGAGCAAGGCGACTGGATGAAGTCGGACCAGTTCCCCAGCAACGGCCGCGACTGGGAGGCGCGCCGCCACGGCGACTTCGACATCCTGCCCAACCGCCGTGCCCGCGCCGCCGACTATCCGGTGAACGACGACAACTCGCTGATGAAGGTCGCGAACTTCAATGCCGTGGGCGGCGGCACGGTGATGTACACCGCGCACTGGCCGCGCCTGCACCCGTCGGACTTCAAAGTGAAGTCGCTCGACAACGTGGCCGACGACTGGCCGATCGACTACTGGACGCTCGAGAAGTTCTACGAGGAGAACGACCGCATGATGGGCGTGTCGGGCCTCGCGGGCGATCCCGGCGTGCCGCCGCGCCATCCGCCGATGCCGCCGATCCCGCTCGGCAAGACCGGCAGCCTCTACGGCCGCGCGATGAACGACCTCGGCTGGCACTGGTGGCCGTCGGACACCACCGTCGCCACCACCGAGTACGAAGGCCGCGCCGCCTGCATCAATCTCGGCCACTGCACGCCAGGCTGCGCCCAGGGCGCCAAGGCCAGCACCGACATCACCTACTGGCCGCTGGCGATCCGCGCCGGCGTCGAGCTGCGTCCCAACAGCCGCGTGCGCGAGATCGCGACCGGCCCCGACGGCATGGCGACCGGCGCCATCTACTACGACGCCGACGGCCGGGAGCATTTCCAGCCGGCCGAGGTGGTGATCCTCGCCTGCAACGGCGTCGGCACGCCGCGCCTGCTGCTGAACTCGGTGTCCGACAAATTCCCCAACGGCCTCGCCAACTCCTCGGGCCTCGTCGGCAAGAACCTGATGATGCATCCCTGGCCGGTGATCTCGGGCTATGTGCAACAGCCGCTCGACGGCGGCCGCGGGCCGATCACCAGCATCTGGAGCAAGCAGTTCTACGAGACCGATCCGGCGCGCGACTTCGTGCGCGGCTACATGCTCCAGTTCAACCGCGGCACCGGTCCGGCCTCGCAGGCGATCCTGAGCGTCGGCGCGGGCCAGCTCCCGTGGGGCCGCGATCATCATAAGACGTATCGCGAGCTGCTCGACCACCGGGTCGCGATCGGCGTGGCCTGCGACGACCTGCCGGAAGAGCACAACCAGGTAACGCTCGATCCCGTGCTCAAGGACAGCAACGGCATCCCCGCGCCCAAGATCGACTACACGATCAGCGAGAACACGCGCCGCATGATGGAGCACGGCATCGCGCGCGCCGAGGAGATCCTGAACGCGGCCGGCGCCACCCGCATCCACTGCTCGCGCACCGTGCTCAACTATCCCGGCCACCTGCTCGGCACCGCGCGCATGGGCACCGATCCCGCGCGCTCGGTCGTCAACGAGTGGGGCCGCAGCCACGACGTGAAGAACCTGTTCATCGTCGACGGCAGCGTCTTCGTCACCGGCGGCGGCGTGAACCCGACCTCCACGATCCAGGCGACGGCGCTCTATATCGCCGATCAGATGAAGCAACGGCTGGCGAACCTGTTCGATTGAGCAGCGCTTCCGCCTCAAACTTTTGATCGACCACAACTGATTGATTGCAATCTGAGGTCGTGCGACCGTAGGTGAAATCCTTGGGGGACTAGTGGCGCGAAGACGAACGTACGGCGTCTCTTTTTCCTGGAAACGCGCTCTGGGTGTTTCCGCGGCAAAGGGCCGAATGTCGAGAGTCATTGGCATTCCCCTTACTCAGTCAGGGCGCCAGAAAAAGCTTGGGAGAATGACTGAGCGGACGCTGGGGCCAATTTTCGGTCTTGGCTTTCTCGCGATGGTCGGCGGCTCATTAGGGCACTGCACGACTTCCGGGTCGCCGCCCCCGCTAACAACCCAGATCGCACCGCCAATAGAGCGGGCGCAACATGCCCTCAGCGAGATCGCGGCATTGTCGATCGAAGAACTCAGGGAACTTCAAACGCTCCTAACCGCTCTGGGATTCAGTCCGGGACCGGTGGACGGCGTTTTGGGTTCGCAAACTCAGGCCGCAATTCTGCGCTATGAAACCGCTAGAAATCTTCCTCAGATCGGCGGAGCAGATCGCGCGCTTCTCGAGCATTTGCGGCAAGAAGGCCGGCTGTCGATACGCTAGCCAACCCAGCTCGTCTCACATCTCGATATCTGTTTGGTTCTTTGACGAATTGCAATCATTATTGACGACCGATAACCACATGGTTATTAGTAATGCATAACTTCCTGGTTATGCGAATGTCCAAAGCCCACGACGCCCTGTTCCGAGGCCTTGCCGATCCCACGCGGCGCGCGATCTTCGAGCGCCTGTGCCGGGAGGGTGAGCAGACGGTCGGCGCCCTGACGGCGAAAGCCGGTGTCTCCCAGCCCGCGGTGTCCAAGCACCTCGCCGCCCTCAAGGAAGCGGGCCTGGTGCGCGACCGCCGCGACGGACGGCAGACGCACTACACCGCCCAACTCGCGGCCCTCGCGCCGCTGATCGACTGGACGAGCCAGATGACCGGCTTCTGGCGCACCCGCTTCGATCGTCTCGAAGACCTGCTGAAAAGGATGGACCAATGACCGACGCCGCAACCGACATCCGCACGATCACCGTCGAGCAGGATTTCCCGCATCCACCCGCGAAGCTCTGGCGCGCCCTCACCCAGCCGCACCTGATCGAGGAGTGGCTGATGAAGAACGACTTCCTGCCCGAGGTTGGCCACCGCTTCAAACTACGCGGCGACTGGGGCGGCGTGCTCGACTGCAAGGTGCTGACGATCGAGCCGCTGCGCACGCTTTCCTACACGTGGGATCACGCGCACGAGGATCCCGCTTTCAACCTGCGCAGCGTCGTCACCTTCACGCTGACCCCGAGCCCGACCGGCACGCTGCTGCGCGTCGAACAGTCCGGCTTCCGCCCCGATCAGAAGCAGGCCCTCGGCGGCGCGCAGGCCGGGTGGAAGAAATTCCTGGAGAAACTCGAACCCGTCGCTGCCCGCGTCTGACCGCCCACGCCGCCCGCAAAGGAAACAGCCCATGAGCAGACAAATTCGCCAGTGGCACCGCTGGCTCGGCATCGTCTTCACCCTGACCGTGATCGCGAACTTCGCGACCATGGCATTTCGGCAGCCTCCACCGTGGATCGTTTACGCGCCGTTGCCGCCGCTATTCCTAATGCTGGTTTCCGGACTGTACCTGTTCGCGCTTCCCTACTTGCGGCGAGGACATAGCGGACACGGCGGATGAGGAGCGTGAGCCTCTTGAACGATATCATCGTGCTACAAATCGACCGTTCAATTGCCCCCAGTCCCATATCCATGGCTGTGGCCTCACGAAGTCCTTGTCGAGAGATTGAGGGGATTGCGAGTTGGTCGAGCCGCAGTTGTAGACGAAAAATCTGAGTCGCCGGCGGTCGTCCGTTCGATTTCTTACGGAAGCATCTGGACTGCACACCGGTTTCTTACATTCCAGTGCAATCAGTCATTGTTGTACCTGCGCCGCTGTGGCCCTACGGTTGTTCCTTCACCGAGGAGCCGCCAATGGGCAACCGAAGTCTCAAGGCGCCGCTCAGCCCCAGCGAGGAACTGACGCTGCGCCGGATCGCTCTCGCCATCACGAGCCCCGACGAGATGCCGGCGACATCCCTCACGCGTCTCAGAGGCATGAAGCTGCTCGATGACGCCAATCGCCTGACACCTCTTGGCCGGGAGAGATATGCCAACCTGGAAAGGCCAGCGGCGAAGGCGAAAGGCGATGACGCCGAGGCGGCGCTTCTCGATGCATTGAGAAAAGTGGCGCGGAGCTAGGTCTGCCTATTCTTTAGTTCGCAAGACCCGCGTGCGCCGGTCGCCTCTTCCAGATCAGAAGCCCGGCCGCGGCCCTCATCTCGAAATCGATACCATCCGGCAAGTGTTGACATGCTACACTGCCTCGACAGCCGATCAGGGTGCCGCCGTTCTGGACGTTCGTCTCACCCGAGAACCGAAGAAGCGACTACTTGGGATTCAGATGCCCCTCACGATAGACATCGATCATGAGAAGAAGCTCGTCCACGTGGTCGCCGAAGGACCGACGACCTTGGCCGACATGGAGCAGCACTTCGACAAGCTGGTGCTCGAGGATGTCCTCTCCTACGCAAAGATATTCGACGCAACCCATCTGGTCCCCGTCTACTCCGAACATGACATGTACATGCTCGGCGCCCGGCTGAGCGCCTATGCGGACAAGGAAAGCGGTCCGCTGGCGGTGATAGGCACGAAGAACGAAGTGCTCGTGGCAGCCCGGCGGTTCTTCAATCTGTCGTCGTCGTCACGCCCGGCGAAGATATTCCCGGACGTCTCGAAGGCGCGGGTGTGGCTGGAGTCCCAGCGGTAAGGACGTGCGCGGCCGTCAGCTCTCCTCCTCCCGATGGCATGGAACGCAAATAGCCGTCAGACTCTCGCACCGGCCGGCCCGGGATCGCGCAGCGCGGCGGCATAGACGATCGCACCGGCGAGCAGCGGATTGAGGAACTGGATCAGGTCCAGCACGCCCTCGCCGATCAGGCCGTGCAGAAACGCCTGGAGCGATCCCATCAGCACGGCATGCAGGACGATCCCCGCCGCGACGGTGGCCACGACGGTGCGCGCACCGAGGCGGTAGCGCGCGAGCGCGACATGGAACGTCCAGAGCGACAGCGGCAGGAACAGCAGCAGCGCCGTGACCGCCCCCGGATTGTAGGCGCGCGCCGCGATCGCCGGGCCGAAATGGGCGACGAGATTGACCGACGGGATCGCGAAGAAGGCGAGCGCCAGCGCCGGCCGGCGGCGGCCCAGCCCGATCGCCAGCGGCCCGGCCAGCCAGACGGCCGCGACGTTCACGGCGGTGATGAAGGAATACGGGATCGGGCACGTGGCCGCGTCGGCGAAGCCCAGCGTGGCGCAGAGCGAGCCGCGGAACGCGTAGCGCGCGCCCGCCGCGTCGATGCCGTGCTCCTCGAACTGGTGGACGATGTAGGCGAGCGTGCCCGCTCCCGCGAGCCACAGGAGATCCTGCGGGCGCGGGACGGTGCGGTCGCTGCGCAGGCGGTCGCCGGCCAGCAGCAGCGCCAGCCCCGCGCCCGCGGCGAGGCCGATATAGGGCCAGGCGAAGGTGAACCACGACATGGCGCGAGCCTATCGCATGAAAAGCTTGACATTCGTTGCGATATACGCAATAGTCTGCAACGGGGACCCGGACCCGATCGGCGAAGCGCGGGGGCCACAGGAGACGCCGGACAAGCCTTCGGGGCGGTGGGTCGGATCGAGTGTGGTGAGTGGAGTCATATGACCCCTCCGCCGGCGTATGACGCCGACGGAGGGGTCAAGAGGCCGTTTATTTCCCTGATTTAAAAACGGAAATAACGGGCCGCCGTCACTTCTCCGGTTCGCTCACGAACGCCACCTTGCCCAGCCCCGCCTTCGAGGCGTCGGCCAGCATCTCGGCGATGTAGCGGTACGGCACGTTCTGGTCGGCGCGCAGGTAGATCGCGGGCTGCGGGCGCTTCAGCCCTTCCTCCACGAACTTGGCGGCGGCGTCCTCGCGGCTGATGCGCTCGCCGTTCCAGTAGAGCAGACCGTTGCCGTCGATCGCGAACTCGATCTTCTCGGGCTTCTGGATGTCGGCCTGCGACGTCGCCTTCGGCAGGTCGAGCTTCACGGCGTTGGTCAGCAGCGGCGCGGTGACGATGAAGATGACGAGCAGCACCAGCACCACGTCGATCAGCGGCACCATGTTGATCTCGGCCATCGGCGCGCCGCCGGACTTGTTCCGGTCGAAACTGGCGAATGCCATCGGAGGTCTCCCCTACTTCACGGCCGCGAGCGACGGCGCGCCGGCGGTCTTCGCCCGGCCCGCGCCGGCCCGCAGCGCGTGGCCCATCGACAGGAAGGTCAGCAGCTCGAAGGCGAAGGCGTCGAGCTTGGCGCTCAGCACCCGGTTCGAGCGCGTCAGCCAGTTGTAGCCCATCACCGCCGGCAGCGCGACGGCGAGGCCGATGCCGGTCATGATCAGCGCCTCGCCCACGGGGCCCGCGACCTTGTCGAGCATGCCCGAGCCCGACATGCCGATCGCCACCAGCGCGTGATAGACGCCCCACACCGTGCCGAACAGCCCGACGAACGGCGCCGTGGCGCCGACCGTCGCCAGCATGGTGAGGCCGTTCTCGAGCGACGTCGTCTCCTCGTCGAGCACCTTCTTGATGGTGCGGGTCAGGAACTCCTGCTGGCTGCCCGCCTCCTCGAGCTTGGCGGCGCCGAACTTCTCGTGATGCGCCTGGGCGTGCAGCGAATGCGCGGTCAGGTGACCGAACGGCTCGTTGACGCCGTGCACGGTGAGCTCGTTCTGCACCGCCTCGAGCGAGGTCGCGCTCCAGAAGTGGTTGAGGAAGCGCGCGCTGCGGCGCTGGCGGATCAGCTGGCTGATGCCCTTCATGATGATCAGGTACCAGGAGATCGCCGACATCACGGCCAGCACGACCAGCAGCGCCTTGATGACGGCGTCCGACTCCGCGAGGAAGTGGCCGAAGCCCAGGGAGGATGTCTCAGACATGGCGTGACCTCTTTACTGCAACGCAAAACCGATGGGGCAGATCACCCAGACGGCCTGGGCGACACCGGCATCGAGGAACGGCCGGAACCGCGCCGCGCGCAGCGCGCTCAGCGCCGACTCGTCGAGATCCGCATGGCCGGAAGATTTCTGGAGCACGACCTGGGAGGGCCGGCCCGACGCATCGACCAGGACGCGCACGGTGGCCGTGCCCTGGTAGCCCGCACGGCGCGCGCGCATGGGATAGATCGGCGCCGGACGCGTGAGATAGCCGACCTGGGCGGCCGTCACGGTCTTCGGGCCGGTCTGCGGCGCCGGCGCGGCCTGCTGCGGCGCCGGCGGTGCGGGGCTGGGCGGCGTGGGCGGGTGCTGCACCGGGCGCGGCTTGGGCTTGGGCGGCGGCGGCTTGGGCGGCGGCGCCTCGACCGGGAATTCCGGCGGCGGCAGGTCCGGCATCGGCGGCTGGATCATCGACTCGAGCTCCGGCGGCGGCTCGGGTTCGGGCGGCTCGGGCTCCGGCGGCGCCGGCGGCGCGGGATTGACGAAGCTCACCTCCATCGGCGCCACGTCGCCCACCACGAGGCGCGCAGGCTCGATCAGCGTGAGCGCATAGCCCGCGCCGACATGGAAGAAGATCACCGAGGCCAGCAGCACGCGTTTGGCGACCGGCGACAGCGGCTCGGTCGACTGGTGCTTGCCCTCGGCCGAGATCGAGGCCGTCGGCGGGGTCGGGTTGCTCACGGGCTTACTCACGTCTGCATCGGCCAGACCGCGAGGCCGACCGTGGCCAGCACTGATACCCCGAAGATGGCAATGCCGAGGCGGCGGCGGCGGTTGGTCTCCCACCACAGGATGAGCCCCGAGATCGACAGGAAGATCAGGCTGCCGGCCATGGTGTCGATCAGCAGGATCCACGGCACCGGCATGGTGGTGCCCTTGTGCAGGTTGGTCAGCGTGGCGATGAAGCCGTTCGACGTGGTGCGCACGTGGGCCGACTTGTTGCCGGCGAAGTACTCGACCTGGACGACGCGGTTGGGCCCGCCGAAGACGAAGAACCAGCGCTCGGGCGTCATCAGCGGCTTCTCCGCCCCGCCCTTCTCCGCCCACGGCACGGGCCGCGCCTTCTCGACGCGCTGCTGGGCCGGCGCGCGGTCGAGCTTCAGCGTCTGTTGCAGCCACGCGGCCATCGCGGGCGCGGTGGCCGGCGCGGGATCGGGCAGCGCGAGCTGGGCGTTCATCTGTGTCTGCGCCGGCAGCTCGAGCTTCAAGGTGGCGCGGTGGTTCAGCCACACGCCGCTGATGCCCATCATCAGGCCGAGCAGCGCGCCCCACAGGCCGAACCAGCCGTGGGTCTTGCGCACCCAGCGCACGAAGGTGAGGCGGCGGTTGACCTTCATCGAGGCCGGTCGCAGGGCGGCCGTGTCGGCCATCAGGTCTCGCTCCATTCGCGCACGAGATTGTGGTAGCAGCCGATCAGCGTGCGGCGCGCGACCTCGTCGGCGCCGGTCTGGTTGAGGCGCTGGATGGCGGAGTCCATCTCGTAGAGCATGGTGCGGCGGTGGTCGCCGCGGACCAGGCTCTGGACCCAGAAGAAGCAGGCGGTGCGGACGCCGCGCGTGATCGGCGCGACCTCGTGCAGGCTGGTCGCGGGATAGACGACCATGTCGCCGGCCTCGAGCTTGATCGAGTGCAGGCCGTAGGTGTCCTCGACCTTCAGCTCGCCGCCGTCATAGTCGGCGGGGTTGCTGAGGAAGAGCGTCGCGGAGACGTCGGTGCGCAGCTTGCGCCCGTCGTGCGGGTGGATCCGCACGCTGCCGTCGACGTGGCCGCCGAACTTCATGCCTTCTCCGTAGCGGTTGAACATCGGCGGATAGATGATGTTGGGCAGCACGGCGCTGATGAACATGGGGTTGCGCTCGAGTGCCGCCCCGACGATCCGTTGGCAGGCGAGCGCCACTTCCGAGCGCTCGTCGATCTGCTGGTTGAACTTGAGCGGCGCGCCCTGGTAGCCCGCCGTCACGCGGCCGTCGACCCACGCGTCGCCCGCCCGGTCCAGGCGCTCGCGCAGGCTGACCACCTGCGCGGCGTCGAGGACTTTGGAGATGCAGACGAGCATAGGAGCGGCGGCCTCCTTATCGGGCTTTCGCTACATGTGATGGACGTAGCTCAGCATCGCCGTCAAGCCGGTGCCCGGCACCGCGCGGCCGCCGTCGGACGGGATCACCTGCTCGAAGTTGGTGGTGTTGAGCAGGTTGAACACGTTCAGGCGGACGTCGTAGGTCGGCTGCTTGTAGGCGGCCGTGGCGTCGAAGCGATAGAACTCCGGCACCACGGTGGTGTTGGTGTTGTTGGCGTAGCGCTGGCCGATGTAGTTCACGCCGCCGCCGATCTCGTAGGTCTTGGCGAAGGTGTAGGTCGACCACAGGACCGCAGCATCGCGCGGGGTGTTGAGCGGCACCATGCCGCTGGTGTTGGCCGCGATGCCGTTGAGGATGCGGGCGTCGAGGTAGGTATAGCCCGCCCACACCTGCCACTCGTCGGTGATGCGGCCGGTGACGCCGGCGCGGATGCCCTTGACCTGGATCTGGCCGGTCGCCGAGTAGGTGCCGTCGGGGTTCTGCGAGCGCGCATTGTTCTGCGTGATCTGGAACGCCGCGCCGGTGACCTGGAGGTTGCCGCCGAGGAAGTCGTACTTGGCGCCGATCTCGAAGGCCTCGTTGGTTGTCGGCGGCAGCGGCTGCGTGGTGGCGCCGGTTGTGCCGACCAGCTGCTCGAGCGACGGGTTGAACGAGGTCGAGTACGACGCGTAGTAGGTCTGCACCTTGTCGGGCTGGAAGATCGGGCCGCCGCGCACGCTGGTGTAGGTGTCGGTGCGCTCGTTGTATGCCGCGCTATTGTTGCCGGCTGTGTTGAGGCTGTTGATCGAGTTGCCGATCTGCGACCAGTAGACGTCGTAGCGGACGCCGCCCACGAGCTTGACCTCCGGGATGATCGTGATCGTGTCGTTCATGTAGGCGCCGAACGCGCGGGCCTGGGCGGTCGCGAGGTTGCTCGGCTGCTGGACGACGTTGTTGTTCTGCGGCGTGCCCACCGGGTCGAGCAGCGAGGTGCAGCTCGCGTAGCCGCTGGTGCCGGTGGCCGGGTTCATGGGGACGCCGTTGCAGGTGCCGTTCCGGTAGTAGTTCTGGTTGTAGTAGCTCTCGTAGCCGAGATCGATGCCGGCCAGCAGGTTGTGCTTCACCGAGCCGGTGTCGAACTTCGCGGTCAGTTCGCTCTGGTTGTAGAGCGACCACTGGAAGATGTTCCGGTCATGGCTCTGCTGGCGGACGTAGAGCGAGCTCAGCGGCAGGTTGGTCGGGCCGCTGATCGCCACGAAGCCGCCGGCGCCGGTCACGGTGCCGATCGCCTGCGGCGCGGTCTCGCGGGCGTTGGTGTTCACATAGTTGAGCTGGGTCTGGTTGCGCAGCGTCAGCTGGTCGTTGAACTTGTGGCGGATGCTGGCGCCCACGAACAGGATGTCCTGCTCGGTGCGGTCGTCGCCGAAGCCGTAGGCGTTGTCGCGGTTGACGCGCGCCGGGAAGAAGTTGACCGGCGGCAGGCCGTAGTCGGCCTGGTCGTGGTTGTGCTGGAGCAGGCCGTAGAAGGTGATCTCCGTCGGCGTGCCGATGCCGAACTTGTACGAAGGCGCGACGCCGAAATCGAGCACGTCGGTCTGGTGGCGCGTCGAGGCGGCGCCCTGCTGGAACATGGTGGCGACTCGCGCCGCCGAGGTGTCGCTGGTCGGGATGTTGATGTCGGCGGTGCCGCGGATCAGGCGGTTCGTGGTGATCGAGACGCCGTACTCTTCCTTGCGGGTGAGCGAGGGCTTCTTCATCACCTGGTTGATCACGCCGCCGGTCGAGCCGCGGCCGAACAGCATCGAGGACGGGCCCATCAGGACCTCGATCTCCTCGAGGGCGAAGGTGTCGCGATAGTATTGGGCGGCGTCGCGCATGCCGTCGACATAGAGGTCGGTGCGCGCCGAGAAGCCGTTGAGGTTGATGTTGTTGCCGATCTGGCCGCCTTCGGCCGCGCCGATGGTCACGCCCGGCACCTTCGAGATCGCGGAGGTGAGCGAGGTCGAGCCCTGCGACTGCATCAGGGCCTTGGTGATCACGGTCACCGACTGCGGCGTGTCGCGCAGGTCGCCGACGCGGTCGAGCGACGAGTTCGGCTTCACGAAGTCCTCGCTGGGACGCGTGCCCGTCACGGTGACGGTCTGCAACGTGGCCGGCGCGGTGTTGTTGGGATCGGCGGGTGCCTGCGCGGTATTGGGCGTCGGCGCGGGAGCCTGGGCCTGGTCGGAGGCCGGTGTCTGCTGCGCCATGGCGGCGGGAGCGACGAGGAGACCGACAAGGGCGGTGGTCTTGGCGGACGGACGCAGGTTCTTCTTCACAGGCTCTCCCCCGGGTACTGGCGAAC
>JAFEFH010000047.1 GCA_018240695.1 Pseudomonadota bacterium
AGACCGGCAAGGCGCGCATCTTCACGCGCGAGGAGCTGACGATCGAGGCGCTGCTCGCCTCGGCCTGCCTGCCCAACGTCCACGATGCGGTCGTGATCGACGGCGTACCCTACTGGGACGGCGGCTTCCGCGGCAATCCGCCGATCTGGCCGTTCATCTATGCGTGCGACAGCCGCGACGTGGTGGTCGTCGAGCTCGATCCGTCGTTCCGCCCGGGCATCCCGAAGACGAATGCCGAAGTCGCCGACCGCTTGAACGAGATCACCTTCGGCGGCGCGCTGATGGCCGAGATGCGCGCCATCGCCTTCGTCCAGGAGCTGGTCGGACGCGGCGCGATCTCGGGCGAATTCGGGACACGGCTGAAGGCGATCATGATCCACTCGATCAACGACGAGGCGTCGATCGCGCCGATGGGCTCGGTCAGCAAGTTCCTGATCGAGCCCGCCTATCTCGAGCACCTGTTCCAGCTCGGCCGGCTCGCCGCCGCCAAGTGGCTGGCCGCCACCTTCGACGACATCGGCGTGAAGAGCAGCGTCGACATCCATGCGAGGTTCCTGTGATGCGCATCGGCATCGACCTCGGCGGCACCAAGATCGAAGGCATCGCGCTCGACGATGCCGGAGAGATCCGCGAACGCGTGCGGGTCGCCACGCCACAGGGCGTCTATGAGGAAACGGTCGGCGCGATCGCGGGCGTGGTCGCCGAGATCGAGACGCGCATGGGCAAGCGGTGTACGGTCGGCATCGCCCATCCCGGCGCGATCTCGCCCGCCACCGGGCTGATCAAGAACGCCAACTCGACGCGGCTGAACGGCCGCCCCCTGAAAGCCGATCTCGAACGCGCGCTCGGCCGCGAGGTGCGGATGGCCAACGACGCCAACTGCCTCGCCATTTCGGAAGCCGCCGACGGCGCGGCGGCGGGCTGCGGCATCGTCTTCGGCGTGATCCTGGGCACCGGCGTGGGCGGCGGCGTGGTCGTCGATGGCAAAGGGCTGGTCGGGGCGCAGGCGATCGCGGGCGAATGGGGCCACAATCCCCTGCCCGCGCCGCGCGACGACGAGCGGCCCGGTCCGCGCTGCTACTGCGGCCGCGACGGCTGCATCGAGACCTGGCTGAGCGGCCCGCGCGTGCGCGAGCAGTTCGCCGCGCGCACCGGCCGCGACATGCAGGCGACCGGGATCGCCGACGCGGCGGCCGCAGGCGATGCCGAGGCCGCGGCGCAGATCGAGCTCTATTGCGACCGGCTGGCGCGCGCGCTGGCGGGCATCGTCAACGTGCTCGACCCGCACGCGATCGTGCTGGGCGGCGGGCTGTCGCGGATCGCACGGCTCTACGAGCGGGTGCCGCAGCTCTGGACGCGCTACATCTTCTCGGAGCCGCAGAGCATCGCCACGAAGCTGCTGCCACCGCGCTACGGCGACTCGAGCGGCGTGCGCGGTGCGGCGTGGCTGTGGCCGGAGAGCCGGTAAGTGGCGGTGGACCGCCTACTTGCACTCCGCCTTGGGCAGCGCCTCGAGGCGGGTGATGCGGTACTCGATGCCCGTGCCGTCGCCCTCTTCGTGGGTGCCGTAGAGCTCGATGCCGTTGTCGAGCATCAGGCTCGACATCTCGAAGGCCGGCGAATCGACCTTCACCTTGCTGTCGGTGTCGAAGAAGCCGCCACGGTAGTAGATGCGCTCGCGGCCCTTCGCCAGCGCCTCGGCGCCGTCAGGAATCTTGATGTCGGCGAGGCGCTTGGGCACCTTGCCGATCAGCACGTTGACCGACTGCGGCGCCTTGGGCTTCTCGCCGTAGAAGAACAGCGCGTCGAAGCCGCCGTCCCTGGCCTTGGCGTGCTCGATGGTGGCGCGGCTGATCGCCATCGGGAACATCGTGCCGGCCGGCAGCGTCGTCGTCTTGCCCTCGGGCTGGCTGAAATGGGCCTCGCCCGCGCCCTTCTCGTTCAGGATCGCCTCGCCCTTCACCGTGCTCGTCGGGCGGCCGCCGCCCACCGTGCGGTGCTCGAAGTGCAAGGTGCGGCCGTCGAGGCTCTCGGTCATCTGGGTCTGCTGGTCGCTCTGCAACGCGTCGAGCCGCAGGCGCTGGGTGATGACGTAGCCCGAGCAGGTCTGCTTCATCTCGTAGGCGTAGGTGCCGATCGGGGCGCCCGGCTTGCCGTGGTCGAGGAGGGTGACGGCATAGGCCGCCTTGTGCGAGGCGAAGTCCTGCGCCGCGGCCGGCACGGCGAGCAGCGCCGCCGCAAGAAGCGCCGCGGCGGCGGTCAACGAGGGTCGGCTCAGCATTTCGGCCTCGGCAGGGCTTGCAGTTGAACAAGGCGGGCATCCACGGCGAAGTCGCCGTAGTCGAGCAGCATCGAGCGCGCGATGCCGTTGGCCAGCAGGTCGAGCGCCAGCTCGTACTCGGGCTGCGCGCCCTGGTCGCCGGCGGCGAAGAAGGCGAAGCGCACGCTCCAAGCCGGCTGGTTGCGCATCAGCCCCACGTCGCCGCGCGTCGCCGGCGTGCCGGGCGGGACGCGCGGCGGCTTGCCGATCACGGCGTTGACCTGGAAGGCGCCGTCGAGACGCGCGCCGTCGAACACCTTGTAGGAGACCGACTTGTCGCCCTCGCGCGCGTGCTTGATGACGCGCGCCAGATGCGTGGTCGGGAACAGCGTGCCGGCCGGCAGCTCGAAGCTGCGCGCCTCGGGCAGCGAGAAGCTCGCGCGGCCCTTGCCGCCCTGCCCCTCGAGATCGGCCTGGCCGCGCAGTTCTTCCTCGACCTCGTCGTTCTGGGCGTTGCGCACGCTGAAGCGCAGCTGCAGCCCGTCCTTCGACTCGTAGCTCGTGAAGTTGGAGTCGGTCTCGAACTCCTCGCCGTCGTTGCGCAGGAAGGTGAGCTTGATGCGCTGCTTGATCTCCCAGCCGTCGCACGAGTCGGTAGTCTCGAGGACCATGTTGCCCTTGACCTCGACGATGCCGCTGTTGGGCCGCGCGACCGAGAGCTTCATGTCGTAGGTGGCGCGATGCGGCACCAGCACGACTTCGTTGATCGGCGGTTCCGGTGGTGCCGGCGCCGTGGCCTGGGCGGGCGTCGACGGCACGGTGGACTGGGCGGCTGGGGCGGCCGGGACAGGCTGCTGCGCCTGCGCGGGCGCGCTTATCCACAGCGCGAGCACGACGGAAACGCAGACGGCGGCACCGAGAGCCGCTGTTTGGACGCGAGGGTAGCGAAAACTAAACGTGGTCAACGGACGATGGCTTGAGGGCTAGCCCTTGTAGCCGGGCGCCCAAAGGTAATATCCATGCGCGGGAATATCCAGAATGATCGCCTGCGGCAGGGCTGCACAGGGAGGATAAAATGACGACCAGCAAACCCAAGGTTCTGGCGACCCGCCACTTCCCGCCCGACGTCGAGAAACGGCTGGCGGCGAACTTCGACGCCCTGCTCAATCCCCAGGACAGGCTCTACGACGGGCCGGCGCTGGCCAAGGCCGCGGCGGGCTATGCCGGCATCATGTGCGCCGCCGGCGATCCCCTGAGCGCCGCCACCATCGAGGCGCTGCCGGACTCGGTGAAGATGATCGCCACCTTCTCGGTGGGCTACGAGCATGTCGACGTGGCCGCCGCCGCCAAGCGCGGCATCAAGGTCAGCAACACGCCCGACGTGCTGACCGACGCCACCGCCGACATTGCGCTCCTCTGCCTGCTGGGCGCCGCCCGCCGGGCGCACGAGGGCACGACCATGCTGCGCACCCATAACTGGGTGGGCTGGGAGCCGACGCAGCTGATGGGCACCCACGTCACCGGCAAGCGGCTGGGCATCCTCGGCATGGGCCGGATCGGCCAGGCCGTGGCCGACCGCGCCCGCGCCTTCCGCATGACGATCCACTACAACAACCGCAGCCGGCTGCCCGCCGATCTCGAGAAGGGCGCGACCTTCCACGCCAATCCCGACGACATGCTGCCGCACTGCGACTTCCTGTCGATCAACGCGCCGCTGACGCCCCAGACCCGCAAGTGGGTGAACGCCGAGCGCATCGCCAAGATGCCCAAGGGCGCCGTGGTGGTGAACACCGCGCGCGGCGGCGTGGTCGACGACGAGGCGCTGATCGCGGCGCTGAAGTCAGGCCGGCTGGCGGCGGCGGGAATCGACGTGTTCGACGGCGAGCCCAAGATCCACCAGGGCTACTACGACCTTCAGAACGCCTTCCTGCTGCCGCACATGGGCTCGGCGACGGTCGAGACGCGCAATGCGATGGGCTTCAAGGCGCTCGACAATCTCGAGGCCTTCCTGCTCAACGGGAAGACGCCACCTGACTTGGTGAAGGCTTCCTAGCCGCCACCGGCTTGGCCTTCTTGTGCCTGGCCTTGTGCGCCGTCTGGACCGGCGGCGCGGGCTCGGGCGCCGGCGCGGCTTCGGCGACGGGCTCGGGTGTGGGAGCGGCGGACGGCGCATCGGCCACGGCGGTCGTGGGCACGGCCTGCGTCGCGGGCTTGGCGTAGGCCGTGGAATCCCAGCTCGTGGCGGGTGCATCCGGCGCGGCATGGGGCGGCGGCGCGTATTCGACGGCCCCGCCCTCGGTCGGCTGCCGGAACGGCTCGTCGTAGCTCACGTCGTAGGGGTCGGTCTTGCCGTCGCGCTCGCGGCAGACGGTCTGGTTCCGGAAGACTCGCCACAGGGCGCAGTCCTTCTTGGACACCATGGAGGCGAGATGGTCGGTGCCGGTCTTGCCGGTCTCCATCAGGGAGACCCCATCGGCGCCGTAGCTGACGGCGGCCACGGCCACCGGCGCCCCGCAGGCGCCGGTCAGCAACGGCAGGCCCAGCGCGATGGGCAGAAGCAGAAGGGAGAGCCGAGGGGAGCTCATAACTTGGTTTACTTTATTATTGTAACTCCCTGAATCGTATCATGATTCCAGATTCAGTCAATTTGCATTAATGCTACCATCCCTAGTCCTTCTTGGGGGGTGGCAGCCGCAAGCCGATGTGCAGCTCGCGCAGCTTCTCCATCGGCACTTCGGCCGGGGCGTCCATCAGCAGGTCGACCGCCGACTGGTTCATCGGGAAGGTGATGACCTCGCGGATGTTCGGCTCGTCGGCCAGCAGCATGACGATGCGGTCGACGCCGGGTGCGGCGCCGCCGTGCGGCGGGGCGCCGAACTTGAAGGCGTTGAGCATGCCGCCGAAGCGCTGCTCGACGTCCTCGCGGCTGTAGCCCGCGATGCCGAACGCCTTGTACATGATGTCCGGCTTGTGGTTGCGGATCGCGCCCGAGCAGAGCTCGATGCCGTTGCAGACGATGTCGTACTGCCACGCCTTGATGGTGAGCGGGTCCTGCGTCTCCAGTGCCTCGAGCCCGCCCTGGGGCATCGAGAACGGGTTGTGGCTGAAGTCGACCTTCTTCAGCTTGTCGTCGTACTCGAACATCGGGAAGTCGACGATCCAGCAGAAGGCGAACTCGCCCTCCGCGATCACGCCCAGCTCCTGGCCGATCCTGGTGCGCGCGAAGCCCGCGAACTTCCAGGCGGCGTCCGGCTGGTCGGCCACGAAGAACACCGAGTCGCCGTCCTCCGCGCCGGTCAGCGCCTTCAGCTTGGCGAGCCGCTCGTCGGCCACGAACTTGGCGATCGGGCCCTTGCCTGCGCCGCCTTCCAGCGTGATGTAGCCGAGGCCGGGCTTGCCCTCGCCCTGCGCCCAGCTGTTCAGCTTGTCGAAGAAGCTGCGCGGCTGGCTGCCGGCCTTGGGCGCACGGATGGCACGCACGACGCCGCCCTTGGCGACGATGCCCGCGAACACCTTGAAGTCGGAGCCGGCGAAGACCTCGCCCACGTCATAGATGCGCAGCGGGTTGCGCAGGTCGGGCTTGTCGGTGCCGTAGGTCAGCAGCGCCTCGGCATACGGGATGCGCGGGAACGGGAAGCCGGTGACCTTGCGCGGCGTCTCGCGGTTGTAGCCCGCGAACTCCTTGAACACGCCACCCAGCACCGGCTCGATCGCCGCGAACACGTCTTCCTGCGTCACGAAGCTCATCTCGAAGTCGAGCTGGTAGAACTCGCCCGGCGCTCTGTCGGCGCGCGCATCTTCATCCCGGAAGCACGGCGCGATCTGGAAGTAGCGGTCGAAGCCCGAGACCATCAGCAGCTGCTTGAACATCTGCGGCGCCTGCGGCAGCGCGTAGAACTTGCCGGGATGCAGGCGGCTCGGCACGAGGTACGAGCGCGCGCCCTCGGGACTGTCGGCGGTCAGGATCGGCGTCTGGAACTCGGTGAAGCCCTGTTCGATCATGCGGCGGCGCAGGCTGGCGATCACCTGGCTGCGCAGCACGATGTTCTTGTGCAGCTTCTCCTTGCGCAGGTCGAGGAAGCGGTACTTCAGCCGCAGCTCCTCGGGCGTCGTGTCGTTCTCCTGGTAGACCGGGATCGGCAGCGGATCGGCCATCGACTGGATCTCGAACTCCGCCGCGTCGAGCTCGACCGCGCCGGTCGCGAGCTTGGGGTTCACCGTCGCGGCCTCGCGGGCCACCACCTTGCCGGTCACCGTGACCACGCTCTCGTTGCGCACCGACTCGGCGGCCTTGAACACCGCGCTCGAGGCGTCGATCACCACCTGGGTGACGCCGTAATGGTCGCGCAGGTCGATGAACAGCAGGTTGCCGTGGTCGCGCTTGCGCTGGACCCAGCCCGACAGGCGGGCCTGCTGGCCGACATGCTCGGGGCGCAATTGGCCGCACGTATGGGTTCGGTAGACAGAAGACATGACGCATTTTCCGGGTTTTAAGGACCGGGAAAAGGCACCGAATAAGCGCCCAAGTCAAGGGAATCGGCCCTTTTCCGCCGGCCGCCTTTGCCGCCGCCGTCCGGGGCGGCTATACAACGTCGTCAATGAAGCTGATCACCAAGACCGACGAGTTGGCGGCGTTCTGCAAGCCCCTGGCCGACGTCGAATACGTCACCGTCGACACGGAATTCATGCGGGAACGCACCTACTGGCCCAGGCTCTGCCTGGCCCAGGTCGCCGGTCCCGACGATGCCGCCGCCATCGATGCACTGGCGGACGGCATCGATCTGTCCCCGCTCGACGAGCTGATGGCCAACCCCAGGGTCCTCAAGGTCTTTCACGCCGCGCGCCAGGACCTGGAAATCTTCTACCTGCGCATGAACAAGGTGCCGACGCCGCTGTTCGACACGCAGGTCGCCGCCATGGTCTGCGGCCATGGCGAGGCCGCCTCCTACGAATCGCTCGCCACCAAGCTCGCCAAGGCCAAGATCGACAAGTCGAGCCGCTTCACCGACTGGAGCCGCCGGCCGCTCAGCGAGCGCCAGATCACCTATGCCCTGTCCGACGTCACCCACCTGCGCGTGGTCTACGAGAAGCTGAAGAAGCAGCTCGAGAAGACCGGCCGCCTGCCGTGGATCGCCGAGGAGATGGCGGTGCTGAACGACCCCGGCACCTACCGCGCCGATCCCGAGCAGGCATGGCGGCGGCTGAAGCCGCGCGGCGCCTCGCCGCGCCTGCTGGCCATCCTCAAGGAAGCCGCGGCGTGGCGCGAGCGCACCGCCCAGCGCATCGACATCCCCCGCCAGCGCCTGCTGCGCGACGAGCAGCTGCTCGAGATCGCCAGCCACGCGCCCAAGACGGTCGACGAGCTGGCCGCCACGCGTGGCCTCGGCCGCGGCTTCGCCGAAGGCTGGCAGGGCCGCGAGCTGATGGAAGCGATCGAGCGCGGCCGCGCGCTGCCCGAGGACCAGCTCCCGGTGCGCGACAAGGCGCCCGAACAGCTGCGTGCACCCGGCGCCGTGGTCGACCTGCTGCGCACCCTGCTCCGCCTCAAGGCCGAGCAGGCGGGCGTCGCCGCGCGTCTGGTCGCCAATGCCGACGAGCTGGACCGCATGGCCGCCGGCAAGCGCGACCTCCATGCCCTCACCGGCTGGCGGCGCGAGATTTTCGGGGACGACGCCATCGCCCTGATCGAGGGCCGGCTGGCGCTCGCGCTGGCGGGCGATCAGCCGAAGCTGATCGAAGTCCCCGTCAGCGCCTAATCCGAGACGATCAGCGACTTCAGGTCGAAGGCCTGCGCCGCCGTCTCGAGGCGCCGCGCCGTGATGTCGCCCAAGCTGCGCTTCAGCGACGGCGGCACCAGCAGGCGCAGGTCGCGCTCGGTGCGGCGGAACTGGATCTGCGGCAACAGGCCCGGCGCGCCACCGGAGAGATTGTAGGCCAGCCGCAGGCAGGCGCCGAGACGGCGGGCGAAAGCGCGGCCCTTGCCGTCGGACAGCCGCAGCGCCGTTTCCATCGCCGCCGACTTCGGGTCGCTCTTGTAGCGATAGGTCAGCGTCATCGCGAGGATGGCGCGGTCGCGGTGGCTCATGCCGGGCGCCGGCAAATGCAGCACGCGCACATAGGCCTGCTCGGCGCGATAGTCGGGATGGTCGTCCCAGGAGATGTCGCTCAGGTGGCACGCCGCGGTGCGCAGGATGCGCTCGGCATCGCTCTCGCCCGCGAACACCGGCGTCAGCCAGTCGAAGATCTCGTCGGGCGACAGGTCGAAGCGCCGCCAGCCCGCGCCCTGCTCCTCGGCGAACGCGATCAGCGGATGGCGCCGCCGCTCCTCCTCGGCCAGCCGCTGATAGTAGAAGCCCTCGCGCAGGCCGAAGGCCGAGAACACCACATTGCGCGGCTTCAGCGCCGCCAGCAGCCGGTCGAGCGCCAGGCAGGCGAGCGGCAGCGTGTCGACGCGTCGGCGCGAAACGCCCGGCATCTTCTCCAGCGACTTGGCGCTCTGCACCGCGATCAATCGCGCCACCGCGCGCGCCTCGTCGGCCGGAATGTCGTAGTGATGGATGATGTGCAGCGGATAGCCCGCCTGCTCCATGTGCAGGCGCGCGAACGACCGCCAGGCGCCGCCCACCGCGAAGAAAGTCTTGCCCGAGTGCTCGCGCAGCCAGCGCACGCCTTCGATCGCCTCGATCACCGTCTTCTTGGGATCGCCCTTGCCCGACGACATCAGGCGCAGCGGCCCGACCGGCAAAGTGACCGATTCGCCCAGCCCGCCATTGGCCATCGACACCAGTTCGAGGCTGCCGCCGCCCAGGTCGCCCATGACACCCGCGGCGTCCGGCATGCCGCACATCACGCCGAGCCCCGAGAAGCGCGCCTCGTCGCGGCCGCTCACGATATGGGCCTTGATGCCGGGCCGGCTCTCGATCTGGCGCATGAACTCCGGCCCGTCGGAGGCGTCGCGCACCGCCGCCGTCGCCAGCAGGTCGAGCGAGTTCACCTTCATGTTCTGGGCGAGCGTCACGAAGCGGTCGATGTTGGCCAGAGCCATCTCGACGCCGGCCGGATTGAGCCGCCCCGTGGCGTCGAGGCCGCGTGCCAGGCCGCACAGGACCTTTTCGTTGAACACCGGAAGCGGCGCGCGACTGGCGCGCTCGTAGACGACGAGACGGATCGAGTTCGAGCCGACGTCGATGATCCCGACGCGGCCTTTGCCGAGGCGGCTTTCGTCCAGGTGGGCGTCAGCGGTCTGTGGGCCGTCCATGCGCGCTCCGTCTAGCCGAAACCGGATGGGATTGCAGCGACGATTTGGACGCGGCTGGGGATCGCCCTCAGGAGCCCAGGACCAGCCGCGGCACGGCGCCGCTGAGCTTCACCGCGCTGCCGCGGCCCGAGAGCGAGGGATTGGTCATGAAATAGTGATGGGCGATGAAAGGATCCTTGCCGCACGCACGGCGATGATAGGTGCCGTCCGCGTCCATGACCCAGCTCTGGCCGTCGTCCTTGAGATTGGCGACCAGGATCTGGTCGAGGACCTGCTCGTGCACGGTCGCGTTCTCCACCGGACACAGGAGCTCGACGCGGCGGTCGAGGTTGCGCGGCATCCAGTCGGCCGACGACAGGAAGACCTTGGCGCTGGGCGACGGCAGCGGCTTGCCGTTGCCGAAGCAGACGATGCGCGCGTGCTCGAGGAAGCGGCCGATCATACTCTTCACGCGGATCGTTTCGCTGAGACCCGGCACGCCGGGACGCAGGCAGCAGATGCCGCGCACCACGAGATCGATCTGCACGCCCGCCATCGAGGCGGCATAGAGCCGGTCGATCAGGTCGGGATCGACCAGCGAATTGAGCTTGGCCCAGATCGCGGCCGGACGGCCGGCGCGGGCATTGGCGATCTCGGCGTCGATCTGCGCGTAGAGTGTCGGCCGCAGGGTCACCGGCGCGAAGGCGATCTTCTCCATCTGCTCGGGACGGGCGTAGCCGGTCATGTAGTTGAACAGGCGTGCGGCGTCGCGGCCCATCGCCGGGTCGCAGGTGAAGAACGACAGGTCGGTGTAGATGCGCGCCGTGATCGGGTGATAGTTGCCGGTGCCGAAATGCACATAGGTGCGGATCGCCTGCGCCTCGCGGCGCACCACCATCGACACTTTGGCGTGGGTCTTGAGGTCGATGAAACCGTAGACCACCTGCACGCCCGCGCGCTCGAGATCGCGCGCCCAGCGGATGTTGGCCTCCTCGTCGAAGCGCGCCTTGAGCTCGACCAGCGCCGTCACCGTCTTGCCGGCCTCGGCCGCGGCGATCAGCTCCTTCACGATCGGCGAGTCGGCCGAGGTCCGGTAGAGCGTCTGCTTGATCGCCACCACGGCGGGATCGCGCGCGGCCTGGCGCAGGAACTGCACCACCACGTCGAAGCTCTCGTAAGGATGATGGACGACAATGTCCTTGGCGCGAATGGCGGCAAAGCAGTCGCCGCCGAAGTCGCGGATGCGCTCCGGGAAGCGTGCGTTGTACGGCGTGAACTTCAGGTCGGCACGGTCGTCGACGATGACGGCCTTCACGTCGCCGATGTTGACCATCGTGTCGAGGTCGAAGACGTGGACGGTCTGGCTCGCGATCTCGAGCTGGTCGAACAGAAAGTCGCGCAGCTCGGCCGGCATCGCGCTGTCGACCGAGATCGAGATCAGGTCGCCGCGCCGGCGGCGCTTCAGCGCGCTCTCGTACAGCAGCACGAGATCTTCGGATTCCTCGTTGATCTCAACGTCGCTGTCGCGGATCAGGCGGAAGAAGCCCCGCGCGCTGACCTCGTAGCCCGGGAACAGGCGCGGCAGGAAGATATCGACCAGCTCTTCCAGCGGCAGGAAACGGATCGCGGTGCCCGGCAGGCGCACGAAGCGGTCGACCTGCGGCGGCAACGGCAGCAGCGCCATCAGCGGCCGCTTGTCGTCCTTGCGGTGCAGCTTGAGGATGGTCGAGAAGCCGCCGTTGGGAATGAACGGGAACGGATGCGCCGGATCGACGGCAAGCGGCGTCAGAATCGGGAAGACCTGGTCGATGAAATACTGTTCGAGCCAGGTGCGCTCGGCCTCGGCCAACTCGCCTGCCGACAGGACGGTGATGCCGGCATCGCGCAGCTCGGCCTGGAGGTGCGCCCACATGCGCTGCTGCTCGGCCATCAGGATCGAGGCGCGGTCGCGGATCGCGGCGAGCTGCTCGGCGGGCGTCAGCCCGTCGTCGCTCAGCATCGTCGAGCGATTGGGCAGCATGTCGACGAGGCCCGCCACACGGACCATGTAGAATTCGTCGAGATTGGCCGCCGAGATCGACAGGAAGCGCACTCGCTCCAGCAGCGGATGGCGCGCATTGCCCGCTTCTTCCAAAACCCGCGTGTTGAACGCCAGCCAGGAAAGCTCGCGGTTGATGAAACGGCGTGGACTGTCGGCCGTTATGGCTGCAGCCTGATCGGCCGGGGTGGGCGTGCTGAGAGTGTCCATGGAGTTATTCACAGACGGTACCGCCTCATCGTGACAGTGTCATGGCAATTCACCAACCAATTGATAAGAAACGCTTTTCCAGTCCGAGACCGTGAAGACCATCCTTCTCCTGCGGCACGCGAAATCGGCTTGGGGCGAACCCGGCCTGTCCGACCACGACCGGCCCCTGAACCGGCGCGGCGAAGTTGCCGCAGCCGCCATCGCCGAGCATCTGGTGGCCAAGGGCATCGTGCCCGACCTGATCCTGTGCTCGACAGCCACCCGCGCGCGCCAGACGCTGGCGCCGCTGATCGAGCGCCTCCCGGCGCCGGCGCCACCGATCGCGCTGGAGAGCGGTCTCTACCTCGCCTCGGAGGACATGCTGCTGAACCGCCTGCGTGACCTGCCCGATGCGACGGCCACTGTCCTGCTGATCGGCCATAACGACGGGCTGGGACTGTTGGCGCAGGCGCTGGCCGGCAGCGGCAAGGCGAGCCTGCTGGCCGCCCTGCGCGACAAGTATCCAACGGGCGCCCTTGCCCTCCTCCAAGCCGATATCGCCGCGTGGCCGAGGCTCAAGCCCGGCATCGCCACGCTCGCGGCCTTCACCTGTCCGCGCGATCTGGACTGACGCGGCCGCCGTATCTGGTCATGGAGGAACGCCCATGACCCGCTTCACGTGCTGCCTCGCCCTCGTCCTTGCGCT
This sequence comes from Pseudomonadota bacterium, assembly GCA_018240695.1. GTDB lineage: Bacteria > Pseudomonadota > Alphaproteobacteria > Reyranellales > Reyranellaceae > Reyranella. Next base: position 12,431 of record JAFEFH010000047.1, read on the forward strand.
CGCCGGCTGCGCCGGCTCGTCTAAGATCGTCGCGCCGCAACCCGCCAAGCCGATCGAGGCGGAACGCTTCTACAGCGGACGCTGGTACGAGATCGCGCGCACGCCGCTCAGCGTCACCGACGGATGCGTCGCCGGCACCACGGACTTCGTGCGCCGCGCCGACGGCGCGCTGATCGAGCGCGACATCTGCCGCGAGGGCACGCCCAGCGGCAGGGAGAAGGTGTTCGAAGGGCCGGTGATCATCCTCGATCCCGGCATGAACGCGAAGATCCAGGTGCGTTACATCGTCTTCGGCTTCCTCCCCGTGACCAAGACCTACTGGATGCTCGATCGCGCTCCGGACTATGGGTGGTTCATCACCGCCGATCCGCCGTTCGATAACGTCGCCATCCTGACACGCACGGCCAATCCGTCACGCGCCGAGATCGATGCGCTGACCGCGCGCGTGCGCCAGCTTGGCTACGATCCCACCAGGCTGGAATTCCCGGCGCTCTTCCCGGCCGGCGGCTGAGTGCGCGGCGTGGGATGCAGGAAGCCCTTCGCCAAGGCGTGATAGACGCCTTCCGGGCACACCAGGCGCGACGCGCCGTACGCGATCAGCGCCGCGGCCATCAGCGGCACGACCATGGCGTGGTTGTCGGTCATCTCGACCACGATCACGAAGGCGGTGATCGGCGCCTGCACGACACCGGCGAAGTACGACACCATGCCGAGCAGGATGAGCGCGGCCAGCGGCGCATGCGGGAAGAACGCCGACATGTTGAGGCCGAGCCCCGCCCCCACCGCCAGCGAAGGCGAGAAGATGCCGCCGGGAATCCCGCTCACCGATGAGAGTATCGTCGCGACGAACTTCAGCAATCCGAAGCTCCACGGCAGCGGCGCGCCCGTTTCCAGCGCGCCCTTCACCTGCGCGTATCCGGTGCCGTAGATCGTGTCGCCCGATGCCAGACCGCACAGGGCGACGCCCAGCCCGCAGGCCAGCGCGAGCGCGATGGGATGGCGCTTCAGCGCGGGCCCGAATGACGTCGGCAAACCGCGCGCCATCGCGATCAGGATGCGGCTGAACAGACCGCCGGCAAGCCCCCCGGCCACGCCGCACAGAGGCACCGCGAGCCAGTCGGCGCCGTTGCCCAGCATCGTCGCGCTGGTGCCGAAGTAGGTGTAGTTGCCCAGCAGCGCGAGCGAGGTCAGGCCGGCGGCGACGACCGCGCCGATCACCAGCCCGCTGGTGCGCGTCTCGAAGGCGCGGCTCATCTCCTCGATGCCGAACACGATGCCGGCCAGCGGCGTGTTGAAGGCGGCCGCCACGCCCGCGGCGGCGCCCGCGAGGATCAGCCCCGGCTGGCGGCGCGGCGACATGCGGCCGATCGCGAACATGATGGACGCGCCCACCTGGACGGTCGGCCCCTCGCGCCCGGCGGATGCGCCGCAGACCAGCCCGAGCAAGGTCAGCAACACCTTGCCGACCGCGATCCGGATCGACACCAGCCGGCCGCGAATGCCCTGGTCGGTGAGATGGCGCGCGGCGATCGCCTGCGGGATGCCGCTGCCCTGGGCGTTGGGAAAGAAGCGGTTGGTCAGGAACACCGAAAGCGCGAAGCCGAGCGGCGTCACGATCAGCGATGCGAAGCGCCACCTGGCCACCAGCAGCGCGAAGGCGTGCTGCGCCCAATCCGCGGACCAGGCGAGCGCGACAGCGGCAGCCCCCACCACGACACCGCCGCACAGGAAGATCGCGCGGCGGCGCCAGCGCGCCCACAAGACAGTGACCGAACGAATACGCCGTTGCGACAGAAACGCTTTCATCCGGTCGGGCTTCCCGCTCCTAGTAGGTGCCGGGGTACTGGCCGCCGTCCATCAGGATGTTCTGGCCGGTCATGTAGCCCGCGTGCACGCTGCACAGGAACGCACACATCATGCCGAACTCCTCGGCCGTGCCGAAGCGGCCGGCGGGATGCGCCTTGGCGGCCGTCGCGTACTCCTCCTCGAAGCTCTTGCCGGCCTTCGCCGCGCGCGCCTTGGTCGTGCCGCGCAGCCGGTCGGTGTCGAACGGGCCCGGCAGCAGGCCGTTGATCGTGACGCCGTGACGGATCGTCGTGCGCGCCACGCCGGCCACGAAGCCGGTCAGGCCCGAGCGCGCACCGTTGCTGAGGCCCAGGATGTCGATCGGCGCCTTCACCGAGCTCGAGGTGATATTCACGATGCGCCCGAAGCCGCGCTTCATCATGCCGTCGACGCTCGCCTTGATGAACTCGATCGGCGTCAGCATGTTGGCGTCGAGCGCCTTGATCCAGTCCTCGCGGTTCCAGTCGCGGAAGTTGCCCGGCGGCGGACCGCCCGCGTTGTTCACGATGATGTCGGGCTCGGGGCACGCCGCGAGCACCTGCTTGCGGCCGGCCTCGGTGGTGACGTCACACGCCACGGCCTTGACCTTCACGCCGTACTTCTTGCGGATCTCCTCGGCGGTCGCCTCGAGCTCCGACTGGGTGCGCGCGTTGATCACCAGATCGACACCCTCGCCCGCCAGCGCCGTGGCGCAGCCCTTGCCGAGGCCCTTGCTGGCCGCACAGACGATCGCCTTGCGACCCTTGATGCCCATATCCATGTGTCTCTCCCTTGAACTATCGAACCCGTGTCCAGACTTGCGTCTCGCCGAACAGCGGCGTGCCGACATAGCCGCGCAGCTTCAGCGAGCCGTCGGGCTGAAGGCTCATGTTGGCCTTGTACGTCTTGCCGTTCTCGCCGTTGTAGATCGTGCCCTCCTCGAACGTGTTCGGGTCGTTCGTCTTCACGAAATTATAGAGCAGCACCATGCCCAGCACCTTGCGAGCGCGCAGCGCGGGATCGGCATTGCGCGCATCGACGACTCCCTCGGGCGCGACCGGCTTGCCGCCGGCATCCTTCGGATCGTTGAGCTTCACGACGGTGCCGCAGATCGGACCGTTCGACGCGTTCGGGCACGGCGCGAGCCGGATCTCCGCCGACTTCGACGCGGTGAGCCAGGTGCCCATCACCGACGGCTGCTGCGCGGCGACCGGAAAGACGTGGGCGAGCAGGGTGAACAGGGTCGCCGTCACGAAGATTCTCATCGTCATTCCCTCCGAGCTGCCGCCGACAGCTCCGCCAATACGTCGATGGCAAGCCGCCGGTCGATTTCGCGCCGCTCCACCAGCGCCCGGCGATCGAGCGCGGCGACCACCCGCCGTGCCTCTTCTCCCGAGCGCTCCATGTGCGACACCAGATAGTGCACGACGCCGGCGCCTGCGTGCAATTGCCGGTCGGCGAGCTGTTTCAGGATGATCGACCCCAGCAGCTCGTCGTCGGGCGGCGCCACCGCCGCCGCCGCCGCCGCGCGCAGGCGCGAGGCGAGATCGGGCAGCGCGATCGACCAATGCGCCGGCGGAGTCTCGGCCACGATCAGCAGGTGGCGGCCGCGCTCGCGCATCAGGTTGTAGAGATGGAACAGCGCGCGCTCGGGCGCCTTGTCCGCCTGCTCGATCACGATCGCCGGGCTCGCATCGGCGAGCGCCACGAGATCGGGCACGCCTTTGCCCTCGAGATCGCCGCCGTCGAGCAGCCTGGCGTTCGCCCGCGCGGCCCAGATGCGGGCAAGATGTGTCTTACCGCTTCCCGACGGTCCGCTCAGCGCCAGCGCGGGCGCGGGCCAGTCGGGCCACCGCTCGATCCACGCCAGCGCCTCGCGATTGCCGGGCGCCACGACGAAATCGTCGCGCGCATAGGTCGGCGGCGGCAGCGCAAGCTCGAGGGTGAGCTGATCGACCATGTCGGGCTCAGGCGCCGCCGGTGCCGCGATAGATGTCGCTCGCGTGGTAGCGCATGATCAGGTGACGCACGATCACGCCGATGATCGCGGCGATCGGCACCGCGACCAGCACGCCGACGAAGCCGAACAGCGAGCCGCCGGCGAGCAGCGCGAACATGATCCACACCGGATGCAGGCCGACGCGGTCGCCCACCAGCTTGGGCGAGAGAAAGTTGCCCTCGATCACGTGGCCCGCCACGAACACCGCGCCCACCTTGGCGACGCCGATCCAGTCGGGCGGAAACTGCGCTAGCGCCATGCCGAGCGCCAGCGTGCCGCCGACCAGCGTGCCGACGAACGGGATGAACGAGATGACGCCCGCGATCATGCCGATGACGAAGCCGAACTGGAGCCCGACCAGCGACAGGCCGATGCCGTAGAAGCTGCCGAGGCAGAGGCAGACCAGGGCCTGGCCGCGCACATAGCCCGCGGTCGCCGCATCGGCCTCGCGCGCGATCTGGCGGATCGTGTCGGCGTGATCGAGCGGCAGGGCGCCGTCGATCGCGGCGCGCACCTTCGGCCAGTCGCGCAGCAGGTAGAACGTCACCACCGGCGTCAGGAACAGAAGCGCGAAGAGATCGATGATCGCGGCACCGCGCTGCGCGAGGCGCCCGGCCACCGCGCCGAACACGGCCAGTCCCTGCCCCGCCCACTGCGTGGCGTGCGATTGCAGCTCCTGCATCCCGAGCGGCGGCAGGCCGAGCCGCTCGCGCAACGGCTCGATCATCGGCTGGATGCGGGTCGCGGCCTGCACGACATATTGCGGCAGCTTGACGATGAAGTCCTCGATCTGCCCGATCAGCGGCGGCAGGATCGCCGTGGCGATGCCGACCGCCAGCAGCACCGCGAGGATCGTCACGACGGTCGTGGCGAGCGTGCGCGACAGGCGCTGGCGTTCCAGGCGCGCCACCACCGGATCGAAGAAGTAGGCCACCACCATGCCGACGACGAACGGCAGCAGGATGTCGTTCAGGCGCCACAGCACCAGCAGCAAGACGATCGCGGCGCCCAGCCAGAAGCGCCACTGGGTCGTTCGGGCGGCAGCGGCCATCAGCGGACCTGAAGACGCCAGCCGTCGCCGTCCCTGGCGAGCTGCAACCCGGCCTGCGCCAGGGTCTGCTGCAACTGTTCGGGCGTGCCGAAATAGTCGATATGCAGGTCGGCGCGATCGGACTCGAGCTGGCGCACGACGACGCCCTTCACCGACGGCACCGCGCCCAGCCGCTGGCGGACCTGCACCCAGTCGCTGAGCGCGCGGATCGGCACCACGACGTCCATCGAGTCCGGCGCGTCGCGCCGCACGACGGCCATGCCGCGCCAGTCGGCGTCGAGCTTGGCCTGGATCTTGGCCGCGGCGTCGGCGAGCTGGCCCGCGCCCGCGACCGTCGTCCTGGGCAGGTCGCTGCGCGCGCCGGTCTGCGTGTCGTAGCGGATGCCGCCGACCGACAGCGGACCGCTTTCCTTGTCGCCCTCGACGATCGCCACGATCACCGTCGGCAGGCGATAGCGCTCGTTGAGCCGCGTCAGCGCCGAGACGTCGCCGACATAGGCCTCCTCGGCCGACATCGCGTTCTCGTCGAGCTGGTCGCCGCGCAACACCGTCACGGGCACGCTGCTGCCCGACGTGTCGAGCTTGCTCCACGCGTCGCGCCAGGCGTTGCGGTCGTCGAGCGGCTCGACGCCGTTCTTGTCCTTCCACAGCGGGATGACCAGCGCCGGCCGCGCCACGGTCTCGGCGACGGCGATGCCCGCCTCCGACAGCCAGGCCTTCACCTTGTCGGCGGCGAAGACGACGTTCAGCGTGCCGGTGAAGCGGTTGGCCGAGCTGCGCTCCTTGGCGAACTCGACGCCGCGGATCATGCCTTCGAGGCGGGTGTCGTCGAGCGGCGGCACCTTGCTGCGATCCTCCGCGGACACCATGCGCTCGATCAGCAGGCCGACGGCGCGACGCTTGGCCTCACGGATCGCCTGGTCGCGCGCCTTGATGGCGTCCGGCCCCTGCACGTCGACGTCGACGCCGCCGATGGTGAAGGCGTTGCCGCTGGTGACCTGCGCGGTCGCGGCCCCGCTTCCGGCGGCGAAAGCCAGCAGGAAGACGAGGAAGATCGCGGAAAGCCTGCGGCCTGTTGACAATCTACGGGGCGCCATTGCGGGGGTCCGGTTTTTGGTTATGTTCGCGCCAACTATCTAGCACGCCCCCTCTCTAGCAGGAATGAGCCCGGCTTGAAGCCCGACCACAACCGGCCCCCCCTCACCTACAAGGAAGCGGGCGTCGACATCGACGCCGGCGACTCGCTGGTCGAGCACATCAAGCCCCTGGCCAAGAGCACCGACCGCCGCGGCGTGATGGGCGGCCTGGGCGGCTTCGGCGGCCTGTTCGACCTCAAGGCCGCAGGCTTCAAGGACCCGATCCTGGTCTCCGGCACCGACGGCGTCGGCACCAAGCTCAAGGTCGCGATCGACGCCGGCATTCCCGACACGGTCGGCATCGACCTGGTGGCGATGTGCGTCAACGACATCGTCGTGCAGGGCGCCGAGCCGCTGTTCTTCCTCGACTACTACGCGACCGGCCATCTCGAGGTCGAGACCGGCCGCCGCATCGTCGCGGGCATCGCCGAAGGCTGCCGCCGCGCGGGCTGCGCGCTGATCGGCGGCGAGACCGCCGAGATGCCCGGCATGTACGCCAAGGGCGACTACGACCTCGCGGGCTTCTCGGTGGGCGCCGCCGAGCGCGACCAGCTGCTGCCGCGCGCCGACATCGTCCCCGGCGACTTGGTCCTCGGCCTCGCGTCGAGCGGCGTGCACTCCAACGGCTTCTCGCTGGTGCGCAAGATCGTCGAGCGCGCCGGCGGCTACGACGCGCAGAAGCTGCTCGAGCCGACGCGCATCTACGTCAAGTCGCTGATCGCCGCGATCCGGAGCACCGGCGCGATCAAGGGTCTCGCCCACATCACCGGCGGCGGCCTGCCGGGCAACGTGCCGCGCTGCCTGCCCGACGGCACGCGCGCCCGCCTCGACGCCCGCACCTGGAAGCCCGCGCCGATCTTCGCGTGGTTGCAGAAGACCGGCGGCGTGCCCACCGAAGACATGCTGCGCACCTTCAACTGCGGGCTCGGCATGATCGTCGTCGTGGCGCCGGCCGATGCCGCGCGCGTCACCAGGGCGCTGGCCGATGCCGGCGAGGACGTGGCCCAGGTCGGCGTCATCGAGAAGGCCCCGACCGACGAAGCCGACTGCGTCGTCGACCACGCCGACCAGCTATGGCGAAGCTGAAGGTCGGCATCCTGATCTCCGGGCGCGGCAGCAACATGGCCGCGCTGATCGAGGCCGCCCGCAGCCCCGGCTATCCCGGCGAGATCGCCTGCGTGGTCAGCAACAAGGCCGACGCCGCGGGCCTCGCCATCGCCGCGGCCGCCGGCATCCCGACCGTCACAGTCTCCCACCGCGCCTATCCCGACCGCGAGAGCTTCGACCGCGACGTCTCGGCGGCGCTCGAGAAGCACGGCGTCGAGTTCGTCGTGCTGGCGGGCTTCCTGCGCATCTTCTCGAACTGGTTCCCGCAGCACTGGGCCGGCCGCATGATCAACATCCATCCCTCGCTGCTGCCCTCGTTCAAGGGCCTGCACGTCCAGCAGCAGGCGCTCGACGCCGGCGTGCGGCTGAGCGGCTGCACCGTGCACTTCGTGATCCCCGACCTCGACGCCGGGCCGATCATCGCCCAGGCCGCCGTGCCGGTGCTGGAGGGCGACGACGAGGCCGCGCTGACCGCCCGCATCCTGCGCCAGGAACACCGGCTCTATCCCGAGGTCGTGCGCTGGTTCGGCGAGGGCCGGGTCAGCGAGAGCGGCGGAAAAGTCGCGGTCCGCGGGCTCGCGCCCGGGGCAACGCTGCTCTTCTCGGGCGAAGCCTAGTTCGCTATAAGATCACCAGCATTTCAACGGGGAGCTGAGAGCAGACATGGCCGAGGCAACGCAGGAAGAGATCCGCGCTCACATGGACACCTACACGGCGTTCAACAAGCTCCTGACCTTCGTCATTCTCTGGGTGATCCTGCTGCTCAGCAGCATGGCGCTGGGCCTCGTCGCCCATGTCGGCCTGCTGTCGGTCCTCCTCGGCGTCGGCGGCACGGTCGCCCTGCTGATCGGCTTCGCCCTCTTCGGCTGACGCCGGACACTCTGGCACCAAAAGAAAAGCGGCCCTCGCGGGCCGCTTTTTTATTTCCGGCTTCGGAAAGCCTCAGCCGACGATCTCGGTGCCGGCGAAGAAGTAGGACATCTCGATCCCGGCATTCTCCAGCGAGTCCGAGCCGTGCACCGAGTTGGCCTCGATCGACTCGGCGAAGTCCTTGCGGATCGTGCCGGCGTCGGCGTTGGCCGGGTTGGTGGCGCCCATGATCTCGCGGTTCTTCGCGACGGCGTTCTCGCCTTCGAGGACCTGCACGACCACCGGGCCGGAAGTCATGAAGGTGCAGAGGTCGTTGAAGAACGGACGGGCCTTGTGCACGCCGTAGAACTGCTCGGCCTGCTGGCGGCTCATCCACAGGCGCTTCTGGGCCACGATGCGCAGGCCCTTCTCCTCGAACCGGGCGTTGATCTTGCCGGTCAGGTTCCGGCGGGTCGCATCCGGCTTGATGATCGAGAAAGTACGTTCGACGGCCATGAATCCCTCTTGGACAGTGTGCTCTGCACGCGTGGGCCGGGCTTATAGACGCGGCGGAAAGGCCCGGCAAGGCGCCCCTTTGCCCCCTCCTTCGCCTTGGTTCGGCCCCCTTGGCCGTGCTACACGCCGCCGCCTCATGCTCAGCATCACCGACCTCTCCTTCCGCCACGGCGAGCGCGTCCTGTTCGACCGCGCCTCGGTGGCCTTCTCCGACGGCTGGAAGGTCGGCCTTGTCGGCCGCAACGGCGCGGGCAAGTCGACCCTGCTGAAGATCATCCAGGGCCAGTACGAGGCCGATTCCGGCGACATCAACCTGATGGGCCGCACCCGCATCGGCTCGGTGCCGCAGGATCCGCCCGGCGGCGACATCGCCGTGATCGACGCGGTGCTGGCCGCCGACGTCGAGCGCACCGCGCTGATGGCCGAGGCCGAGACTTCCGAGGACGGGCTGCGGCTGGCCGACATCCACATGCGGCTCGACGAGATCGAGGCCGCGTCGGCGCCGTCGCGCGCCGCCTCGATCCTGAGCGGCCTCGGCTTCGACAACGACGCCCAGCAGCGCGCCTGCGGCACCTTCTCCGGCGGCTGGCGGATGCGCGTGGCGCTGGCCGGCACGCTGTTCAGCAACCCCGACCTGCTGATCCTCGACGAGCCGTCGAACCATCTCGACCTCGAGGCGATGACCTGGCTGACGGAGCATCTCAAGAAGTTCCGCAACACCGTACTGATGGTCAGCCACGACCGCGACCTGCTGAACGACGTGTGCGACCACATCGTGCACATCGACCAGGAGAAGCTCGTCGCCTACACCGGCAACTACGACTTCTTCGAGAAGACCCGCGCCGAGCGGCTGGCCAACGACGCGGCGCAGCAGGCCAAGGTCGCCGCGCAGCGCAAGCACATGCAGGCCTTCGTCGACCGCTTCAAGGCCAAGGCCAGCAAGGCCCGCCAGGCGCAGTCGCGCATGAAGATGATCGAGAAGCTCGGCCCCGTCGCCAGCGTGCCGATCGACGAGAAGATCAGCTTCAACTTCCCCTCGCCCGAGCTGCTGGCCTCGCCGATCGAGACGCTGGACCAGGTGTCGGTCGGCTATCCGGGCGGCCCGAACATCCTGCACAAGCTCGACCTGCGCATCGACATGGAAGACCGCATCGCGCTGCTCGGCCAGAACGGCAACGGCAAGTCGACCTTCATCCGCCTGATCTCGCAGAAGCTCGAGCCGCGCGAGGGCAAGCTGAAGAAGACGCCCAAGCTCAAGGTCGGCTACTTCTCGCAGGATCAGGAGGAAGGCCTCGACTTCGAGGCGACGCCCTATGACCACATGGCGACCGCCATGGGGCCGGGCTCGCCCGAGCACAAGGTGCGCGCCCAGCTCGGCCGCTTCGGCTTCAGCCGCGAGCGCGGTAACCTCAAGGTCGGCGTGATGTCCGGCGGCGAGAAGACCCGCCTGCTGCTGGCGCTGGCGACGCGCAACGCGCCGCACATGCTGCTGCTCGACGAGCCGACCAACCATCTCGACATGGACGCGCGCGCCTCGCTGGTCGACGCGATCAACGACTTCGAGGGCGCCGTCGTGCTGGTGAGCCACGACACGCACCTGGTGAAGATGGTCGCCGACCAGCTCTGGCTGGTCGACAAGGGCACGGTGCAGCCCTACGAGGGCGACATCGACGAGTACCAGGCCAAGATGCTGCGCGAGCGCAGCGCGCGGCCGGCCAAGGAGAAGAAGGACAAGAAGCCGAAGGGCGCTCCCGCCCCCGTCGTCGCCGCCGCTCCGGTGGAGAAGGTGAAGCGCGGGCCCCTGAAGCGCGCGCTCGAGGATGCCGAGAAGGCGATGGCCAAGCTCTCCAAGGAGCGCGCCGACCTCGAGGCCAGGCTCGCCGACCCTGCGACCTACGCCGGCTCGCCCACTGTCGCCGCCGACCTCCAGAAGCAGATGGCCCGCCTGGAACGCGACCTCGCCCACGCCGAGAACGCCTGGCTGGTCGCCCAGGAAGCCCTCGAAGCGGCTTAGCTTCCAACGCCCCCTGTCATCCCGACAACGCACCGCTGTCATCCCGAGCGCAGCGAGGGCTGACAAAGGCGAGCCCGTTATTTCCGTTTTAATATCAGGAAAATAAAACGGGACCGCCTTCGCGGCGCCACGCTCGATCTGCCCCGCCGTGCAGCGTCTCCCGTGGCCCCCGCGCTTCCGGCCGTCAGCGCCGCGGGTCCGGGTCCCCGGGCGCAATCATTGCGTATTCCGCAACAAATGTCAAGGCCAATCCCTAGCCGACGATCGCGACGGCCTCGATCTCGACCAGCCACTCGGGCAAGGCGAGCGCGGCCACGCCGACCAGCGTGCTGGCCGGACGATCGGTGCCGCTGAAGAACGGCGCGCGGGCCTGTCCGATCACCGTGCGCTGCTCGGGCTTGTAGTCGACGACAAAGGTGGTGAGCTTGACGATATCGTTGAAGCCCGCGCCGGCCGCCGCCAGCGCGAGGCCGACGTTGCGCATGGCCTGCGCCGTCTGCGCGGCGAGGTCGCCGGCGCCCACGAGCCGGCCCGCCTCGTCGATCGATACTTGCCCTGCGGTATGGATGATGCGCGTTCCGGTCGCGACGACCACCTGCGAGAATCCCGGATTGTGCAGCAGCCCTTTGGGCTGGAGCCGCTCGATGGTGGCCACGCCCTACTCCGCCGCGGCGGGAAGGGGCCGCGGCGGCGCGGCCTGGCGGATCAGGGTCACGAGGCCCGCGTTGAACACGTAGAGGCCCGTGGCGATCCAGAACATCATCGCCGGCACGCCCGCCGCCATGATGTGGCTGAACACCAGCGGCGCCATGAACGAGCCGATGTCGAGACCGGAATAGACGAAGCCGAAGACCTTGCCCGACGCACCGGGCGGCGTGATCCCGCGCACGATCATGTCGCGCGACGGGCCCGTCGTGCCGCCGGCGAAGCCCGCGAGGAACAGCACGACCGGCAGCACGATCGGACTCGCGGTCGCCGTCGCCACCGGCACGGTGAAGGCCGCGGCGGCCAGCAGGCCGATCGCGGCGACGCGCTCGTGCTGGTGGAAGCGGTCGGCGAGATAGCCGCCGGCCAGGGTGCCGGACGCCGAGCCCAGCACGAACACCATGAGGCAGATCGCGGCGTAGCTCTCGGTGACGCCGAACATGCGCGTCCAGGCGGGCACCGCGAACTGCTGGATGCCGACCGTGTTGGTCGCCAGCAGCGCGAAGTAGCCGAGGCAGAGCAGGATCGGCATCGACAGGAAGATCGCGCGCATCGACTGCGGCGCGGTCGTCGCGGCCGCGGCGGTGGCGCGCGCCTTGATGCGGTGATCGACGAGGTCGGTGCGGTTGGTGAACACCAAAGCCGCCAGGATGAAGCCCGGCACCGCGCCGATCAGCGCCGTCGCCGTCCAGCCCACCATGTTGTCGAGGAAGTACATCGCCGGCGCCGCGGCCCAGCCGAGCGAGCCGCCGACGCCGTGAATGGAGAACGCGCGGCCGAGCCGCTTCTGGTTCACCGAGGCATTGAGGATCGCGAAGTCGGCGGGATGGAAGACGCTGTTGCCCGCGCCGCCCAGCACCGCGATCGCGGCGAACGCCCAGAAGCTGTGCGCGACCGAGACCAGCGCCAGCGACAGGCCCAGCGCCGTGAGGCCGCCCGCCAGGATCGTGCGCGCCCCGAAGCGGTCGACCGCGAAGCCCGCGCCGGTCTGCGCGACGCCCGACACGCCGTAGAACAGCGCGCCGAGATACCCGATCTCCGCGAAGCTCAGGCCGACGCTGTCGCGAACGATCAGCAGCATCGTGATGAAGGCGAGCTGGTAGTAGTGGCTCGATCCATGCGCGATGCCGATCAGGCTGATCACACGGAAGTCGCGGCGGGGCAGTTCTGCGGCCAGGGTCGACATGCGTCGACTATAGTCGATCCGCTGCGCGAACGCCGTTTGAATTGCGTCTGGGAGCCATGCAGGCATAGTCTCCCTCCCGTTCGAAGGGAGATCGCGATGAAGCGCTGGAAGCACCGCCCCGAGGGTTCGACCTGGGGCGACTGGGGCGATGACGACCAACTGGGCCGCCTCAACCTCATCACGCCGAAGAAGGTGCTGGAAGGCATCGCCGAGGTGAAGGAAGGCCGCTCGTTCTGCCTCAGTCTCCCGCTCGATCTTCCCGGCGGCAACGTGCTGAACGCGCGCCGCCTGCCGCCCGTGCTCTCGCCGACCGGCGACGAGAACGGCTGGCGCTTCAACTTCCTCACCAAGTCGCTCAACCCGCTATTCGTCGACACGGTGAGCGACGACCGCGTGATCCTGACCCTCCAGTATTCGACGCAGTGGGACACGCTCGCCCATGTCGGCGGCATGTTCGACGCCGACGGCGACGGCGTGCCCGAGCAGCTCTACTACAACGGCTTCAAGGCGGGCGCC
>JAFEFH010000048.1 GCA_018240695.1 Pseudomonadota bacterium
GCGTCGCGACGGCCTTCCATCGGCGTCGTGCCGGCATGGTTCGAAACGCCGGTGACCGTGTACTCGGTCCACGAGATGCCCTGCACGCTCTCGACGACGCCGATCTGGACCTTCTCCTCGTCGAGGATCGGGCCCTGCTCGATGTGCAGCTCCAGGAACGCATGCGGCTTCAGCGCGCCGGGCCTGGTGGGCCCGAGATAGCCGATGCGGCGCAGCTCATCGCCGACCGAGGCGCCTTCCTTGTCGGTCGCGGCATAGGCCTCGTTGAGGCCGAGCCCGCCCACGTAGACGAGGCTGCCCATCATGTCGGGCTGGAAGCGCGCGCCTTCTTCGTTCGTGAAGTAAGTGACAGCGATCGGCCGGCGCGTCGTGACGCCCGCCTCGTTCAGGGCCCGCACGACCTCGAGGCCGGCCAGCACGCCATAGGGCCCGTCGTAGCGTCCGCCGGTCCGCACCGTGTCGATGTGGCTGCCGGTCATCACCGGCGCCGTCTTCTCACGGCCCGCGCGCACGCCGGTCACGTTGCCGATCGCGTCGATGGTGACCGCGAGGCCCAGCGCCTTCATCCAGCCCATCACGAGATCGCGGCCGGCCTTGTCCTCGTCGGTGAGGGCCAGCCGCGCGCAGCCGCCGCCGTCGATGGCCCCGACCGTCGCCAGGGCGGCAAGATTGTCGAGCAGGTGGGACGAGGACAGACGCGGCGGCATGGAATTCCCCAAAGATCGCAGGAGCTTAGCCCATCACGCCCCGTTGATCCGGTTTGCCTTGCCAGTGCCAAGGCGCGAGGTCACTTAATAGAGCACGATGCCGCGTTTCATTGCTTTCCTTTTCGCACTTCTCATCGCCCTTCCGGTTGCCGCCCAGACGCAATCGGTCGTGCAGACCGACAATGTGCGTGCCGAGCTGATCTCCGAGGCCGGCGCGATCAAGGCGGGCGAGCCCTTCTGGGTCGCGCTGCGCCAGACGATCCGGCCGCACTGGCACACCTACTGGAAGAACCCGGGCGATTCCGGCCTGCCGACCGAGATCGAGTGGACCCTGCCGGCCGGCGCCAAGGCCGATCCGATCGTGTGGCCGACGCCGAGCTTCATCGATGTCGGCGGTATCGTGAACTACGGCTTCCATGACGACATCCTGCTGCTGGTGAAGATCACGCCGCCAGCCGATGCGAGCGGCACCTTCCACCTCGCCGCCGCCGCCAACTGGCTGGTGTGCGACGACGTCTGCATTCCCGAGGAAGGCAAGTTCGCGCTCGACCTGCCGGTCGGATCTGCCGCGACGCCGGCCGGCGGGACGATCCGCGCGCTGTTCGACAAGGCGCGCCGCGACGTCCCGATGGCGAGCCCGTGGCCGGCACGCTACGGCGTCGCCAAGTCGGGCGATCCCACGCTCGTGGTCGAGGCCAAGGGGCTGAAGCCCGAGACGATCAGCGGCGTCTACTTCTTCCCGTCCGGCTGGGGCGGCGTCGCCAACATGACCAAGCAGACCGCGACGGTCACCGCCGAGGGCATCCGCATCCCCCTGAAGAAGGGCGAGGCGCAGGACAAAGGCGGGCCGCCGCAGGAACTCACCGGCACGCTGGTGCTGACCGAGAAGACCGGCGGCGGTGCCCAGCGCCAGGCGTTCGACATCGCCGCCAGGCTCGATCCGGCATTCGTGCCCAGCGCCGCATCGGTCTCCGCGAGCAACGAGGAGCCGCTGTCGTTCATGCAGGCGCTGCTGTTCGCGCTGGTGGGCGGACTGATCCTGAACCTGATGCCGTGCGTCTTCCCGGTGCTGGCGATGAAGGCGGCCGCCTTCGCGCGACTGGCGGGCCATGCCCGCGCGGAGATGCGGCGCGACGGCATCGCCTATACCGCGGGCGTCCTCGTCTCATTCGCCGCGATGGCCGCGGCGATCCTGGCGATCCGCGCCAGCGTGGGCGAGGTGAGCTGGGGCTTCCAGTTCCAGTCGCCGATCTTCTCACTGCTGGTCGCCTACCTCTTCTTCGTGGTCGGCCTCAACCTCGCCGGCGTCTTCGAGATCTCGGGCGGCTTCACCGGCGTCGGCCAGGGCCTGACGGCGAAGAGTGGCGCCACCGGCGCGTTCTTCACCGGCGTGCTCGCCGTGATCGTGGCCACGCCCTGCACGGCGCCGTTCATGGCGGCGGCGCTGGGCTTTGCGTTGAGCCAGCCCGCGCCGCAAACCGTGGCGGTGCTGCTGGCGATGGGCCTT
This sequence comes from Pseudomonadota bacterium, assembly GCA_018240695.1. Classification (GTDB taxonomy): domain Bacteria; phylum Pseudomonadota; class Alphaproteobacteria; order Reyranellales; family Reyranellaceae; genus Reyranella. The sequence goes on from JAFEFH010000048.1 coordinate 2,215, forward strand.
GGCCTCGCCCTGCCCTATCTCGCGCTGTCGCTCACGCCCGCGCTGCAACGGCTGATGCCGCGTCCCGGCGCGTGGATGGACCGGCTGCGCCAGCTCCTCGCCTTCCCGATGTTCGCCTCTGCCGTCTGGATGATCTGGGTGCTGACCCAGCAGACCGGCCCCGACGGCGTGCTCTATGCGCTGGGCGGCATGATCCTGATTGCGTTCGCGATCTGGCTGCTGCGGATCGGCGGCCCCGCGACACCCGCGACGTGGATGCGGCGCGGCGTGGCGGCGCTGGCGGTACTGCTGGCGCTGGGTGCCGTGGTCAAGATCAGCGACGGACCGGCGACCGCCGCTTCGGCCTCGGCCGAAGCCGGTAGCAAGGCGGCCGGCGTCTCGTTCGAGGGCTGGGAGCGTTTTTCGCGCGCGCGCATGACGGAAGCGGCGGCGGCCGGCAAGCCGGTGTTCGTCGACTTCACGGCGGCCTGGTGCATCACCTGTCTGGTGAACGAGCGGGTCGCACTCGAAACGCCGGGCACCCGGCGCGCCTTTGAACAGACCGGGACCGTGAAACTCAAGGGCGACTGGACCAACCGCGATCCCGAGATCACCGCCCTGCTGAAGGAATTGGGCCGGGCCGGCGTCCCACTTTATCTTTACTGGGCACCTGGCGCCGACAAGCCCAAGATCCTGCCCCAAGTCCTGACCGAAGCGAGCATCGTCGCGCAACTGACCGCCAAATAGGAGGCTCTCATGAAGCGTCGCTCTCTGCTGCTGAGCACCGTTCCTCTCGCCCTCGCGCCGGCCGCCGCCTTCGCCTCGGCCGATCTCGGCAAGGCCGCGCCCGCCTTCACCGCCACCGACAGCAACGGCAAGAGCTGGTCGCTCGCCGACCTCAAGGGCAAGGTCGTGGTGCTCGAGACGACGAATCACGACTGCCCGTATGTCGGCAAGCACTACCGCTCGGCCAACATGCAGACGCAGCAGCGCGAGGCCGCCGCCAGGGGCGTGGTGTGGCTCACCGTCGCCTCTTCGGCGCCCGGCGAGCAGGGCTTCGTGACCGCGAGCCAGGCCAACGAACTGGTGGCCGCGAACAAGGCGGCGCCCGCCGCCGTGCTGCTCGACCCGCAAAGCAAGATCGCGCGCGCCTACGGGGCGACGGTCACGCCGCATATGTATGTGATCGATAAGAACGGCATGCTGGTCTACAAGGGCGGCATCGATTCGATCCCGTCCGCGAACGTCGACGACATCCCCAAGGCCACGCAGTATGTGCGCGTCGCGCTCGACAAGGTGCTGGCGGGCCAGCAGGTCGCCGAGGCCTCGACGCGGCCCTATGGGTGCAGCCTGAAGTACGGCCGCAACTCGACCTGACGGCGCATGCGCGTGCACGGGCCGGTCACCCTGATCGAGCACGACAACACGCAGAACAACGCCAACCACGTCCATTCGGTGTGGCGCGATCTGTCGTCAGATTTCGGCAACGACGCGCTGGCGGATCATTACCGCCAGAAACCGCACCGCTAGATCAGCCGTCGGCGAGGCGCTTGCCGCTCGTCGGGTCGAACAGATGGAGGTTGCGCGCCTCGACGTTGAAGCGCCGCTTCTCGCCCGGCTTGGCGATCACGTGGCCGGACTGGCGGATGGTCACCATCTCCCGCGCGCCGCCGAATCGGCCGTGTAGCAGCGTGTCGGCGCCCAGGGGCTCGGCCATCTCGATCTCGAACTCGAGCGGGCCGTTGGCGAACGGCGTCAGGTGCTCGGGGCGCAGGCCCACCGTCACCGCCGTACCGGCCGCGGCCGAGGTCTGCCCGGCGAGCGGCAGGACGATCTTGGCATTGCCGAGGCCCGTGAGCTCGACCGACTGGCGGCCGTCGAGCACCTTGCCCGCGAGGAAGTTCATGGCCGGCGAGCCGATGAAGCCCGCGACGAACACCGAAGCCGGCTTGTCGTAGACGTCCATCGGCGTGCCGATCTGGTCGGCGACGCCCGCGTTCATCACGATCAGCCGGTCGGCCAGCGTCATCGCCTCGACCTGGTCGTGGGTGACGTAGATCGAGGTCACGGCGAGTTCGCGCTGGAGGCGCTTGATCTCGAGCCGCATCTGCACGCGCAGCTTGGCGTCGAGGTTGGAGAGCGGCTCGTCGAACAGGAAGACCGCCGGCTCGCGCACGATGGCGCGGCCCATGGCGACGCGCTGGCGCTGGCCGCCCGAGAGCTGGCGCGGCTTGCGCTGGAGCAACTGGCCGAGCTCGAGGATCTTGGCGGCCTTCTGGACGCGGGCATCGATGTCGGCCTTCGACAGCTTCTGGATCTTCAGGCCGTACGCCATGTTCTCGTACACGCTCATGTGCGGATAGAGCGCGTAGTTCTGGAACACCATCGCGATGTCGCGATCCTTGGGCTCCAGGTCGTTGACCACGCGGTCGCCGATCGCGACCTGGCCGCCGGTGATCTTCTCCAGGCCGGCGACCATGCGGAGCAAGGTGGACTTGCCGCAGCCGGACGGTCCGACGATGACGATGAACTCGCCGTCGGCGATCTCCATGTCGATGCCGTGAATGACCGCGACCTTGTTGTCGTAGGTTTTCTTGACGCCGCGCAGGTGAACTTGCGCCATGGCCTTACTTCTCCGTCTCGACGAGGCCGCGCACGAACTGGCGCTGCATGAAAACGACGACCAGCACCGGGGGCAGCATGGCGAGCATCGCCATCGCCATCAGCAGGTTCCACGCCGGCACCGTGTCGACCACGTTGGCCTGGCGGGAGACCGTCATGACGACGGTGTAGAAGCTTTCCTTGGTGGTGATCAGCAACGGCCAGAGATACTGGTTCCAGCCGTAGATGAACTGGATGACGAACAGCGCGGCGATCGAGGTCCGGCTCATCGGCAGCAGGATGTCCCAGAAGAAGCGCATCGGCGAGGCGCCGTCGACGCGTGCGGCCTCCGCCAGCTCGTCCGGCACCGACAGGAAGAACTGCCGGAACAGGAAGGTCGCGGTCGCCGAGGCGATCAGCGGGATGATCAGGCCGGGATAGGAGTCCAGCATGCCGAGATTCGCGACCACGCCGTAGGTCGGCACGATGCGGACCTCGACCGGCAGCATCAGCGTGACGAAGATCGCCCAGAAGAAGGCCATGCGGAACGGGAAGCGGAAGTAGACGATCGCGAAGGCCGCGATGATCGAGATGGCGATCTTGCCGAGCGCCACGCCCAGCGCCATCACCATGCTGTTGGTCAGCGTGATGTAGAGCGGCACGCTGCCCGGACGGTTGTTGTAGCCCTCGGTCAGCACCAGCCGATAGTTCTCGAGCATATGGCTGCCCGGCCACAGCGGGATGGGCGACTGCAGCATCGTCGTCTGGTCGTGTGTCGAGGCGACGAAGGTCATCCACAACGGGAAGGCGATGACGATCACGCCGATGACCAGCACGAAGTGGCTGAACGCCGTCAGCCAGGGACGGTTCTCGACCATCAGTAATGCACCCGGCGCTCGATGAAGCGGAACTGGATGATCGTCAGCAACACCAGCGCGATGATCAGGATGACCGACTGGGCCGACGAGCCGCCGAGGTCCTGACCGCGGAAGCCGTCGTTGAACACCTTGTAGACCAGGATGTTGGTCGCCTGGCCGGGGCCGCCCTGGGTGAGCGAGGCCACCACGCCGAACGTGCCGACGAAGGAGTAGATCACGTTGATCACCAGCAGGAAGAAGCCGGTCGGCGAGAGCAGCGGGAAGGCGATGTCCCAGAAGCGGCGGCCGGGGCCCGCGCCGTCGATGGCGGCGGCTTCGATCAGCGACTTCGGGATCGACTGGAGGCCCGCGAGGAAGAACAGGAAATTGTAGCTCACCTGGCTCCACACCGAGGCGAACACGATCAGCAGCAGCGCCTGGTTGCCGTTGATGACGTAGTTGAACTCGATGCCGACGTGCTGGAGCAGCCAGGCGACGATGCCGACCGAGGGATTGAACAGGAAGCCGAACAGCACGCCCGCGACGGCGGGGGCGACGGCATAGGGCCACACCAGGATGGCCTTGTAGACGGACGAGCCGCGGATGACGCGATCGGCCATGACGGCCAGCAGGAGCGAGATCGCGAGGCCGATGGCGGAGACCAGGGCGCTGAACATCACCGTCAGGCGCACGGAATCGTAGTAGTTGGGATCGCTCAGAAGACCGGCGAAATTCTGGAACCAGACGAACTTGGTGTTGCCGCCGAATGCGTCCTCGGTGACCAGCGATTGATACATCGCCTGGGCGGACGGCCAGAAGAAGAAGACCAGCGTGATCACCATCTGCGGCGCGAGCAGCAGGTATGGCAGCAGGCGGTCGTTGAAGGTGACTCGCTTTTCCATGAAAACGAAAAGGGCCCTCCCCTCCCGGGAAGGGCCCTTCTCAGCCTACTTGTTGGCGGCTTCGAACTTGCGCAGCAGTTCGTTGCCGCGCTTCACCGACTCGTCGAGCGCGGCCTTCGCGTCCTTCTTGCCCGACCACACCGACTCCAGCTCCTCGTCCTCGATGTCGCGGATCTGCACGAAGTTGCCGATGCGCAGGCCCTTCGAGTTGTCCGTCGGCGGGTTGAGCGTCAGCTGCTTCACGGCGACGTCGCGGCCCGGGAACTTCTTGTAGAAGCCCGCGTCCTCGGTCGCCTTGGCGGCGGCCAGCGTGATCGGAACGTAGCCCGTGTCCTGGTGCCACTTGGCCTGCACCGGGGTGCTGGACAGGTAGGTCATGAACTTGGCGACGCCGACATATTCGGCCTTCGGGCGGCCTTGCAGCACCCACAGGGTGGCGCCGCCGATGATCGAGTTCTGCGGCTTGGCGCGGACTTCCGGCGAGTACGGCATCATGCCGATGCCGACCTTGCCCTGGCCCAGCGCCTTGTCGATGGCCGCGGCGCTGCCCGACGAGGCGATGTGGAACATGCAGTCGCCGGCGGTGAACAGCGCCGTCGACTTGCCCTCACGGCCGCCGTAGACGAACCGCTTGTCCTTGCCCCAGTCGGCGAGCATCTGGATGAACTTCACGTGCGCGGGGTCGTTGAACTTCAGCTCGATGTCGGTGCCGCCGAAGCCGTTGGCCTTGGTGGCGAACGGCAGGTCGTGCCAGGCGCCGTAGTTCTCGATCATCGTCCAGGTCTGCCACTGCGGGGTGAAGCCGCACTTGGCGCCGGCGGCGATGCCCTTCTTGGTCATCTCGCCCATCTCGGCCCAGGTTGTCGGCGGCTTGTTCGGGTCGAGGCCGGCCTTGGTCATCAGCTCCTTGTTCCAGTAGAGCACCGGCGTCGAGGAGTTGAACGGCATCGACAGCAGCTTGCCGTCGGTCGTCGAGTAGTAGCCGTAGACCGGGCCGATGAAGGCCTTGGGATCGAACGGCTCCTTGGCGTCGGCCATCAGCTGGTAGATCGGATAGACCGCGCCCTTGGCGGCCATCATGTTGGCGGTGCCGACCTCGAAGACCTGCACGATGTGCGGGCCCTGCTTGGCGCGGAACGCCGCGACGGCGGCGGTCAGGGTCTCGGTGTACGAGCCCTTGTAGACCGGCACGACCTTGTATTCGGATTGGGTCTTGTTGAAGCCGGCCGCGATCTCGTTGACCGTGTCGCCGAGGTTGCCGCCCATGGCGTGCCACCACTGGATCTCGGTCTGTGCGGACGCGCCCTGCACGCTCGCCAGCATGGCGACGGCGGCGACGGACGACAGCAGCATACGTGACATTCGAAGATACCTCCCTTGAAAGCCCCGACCTATATCGGCGGGACGCGAGACTGCGATGTGTCGTTTATATTTCAGTCCCGTTACAGTCCACCAATACTGCACCGCGAACGCAACCCTTTAATTGCCGCGCTCAGGCAAGAGCCTTCAGAATCACGTCCGGCGCGTCCGTGATGACGCAATCCACGCCCATCCCGACCAGGGCCTGGGCCACGTCGCCCTCGTTGATCGTATAGACGCTCAGCGCATAGCCGGCCTTGCGGACCTCGACGGCGCGCGGCGCCGTCAGCTTCTTGCCGTTGGTATTGACCCCCCTGGCCTTCACCGCCTGGGTGCGGGAAAGCCAGTCGTCGCCGATCTCGCCCAGCAGGATCGCCCGGTCGAACTCCGGCGCCGCGGCCAGCGCCGTCGCCAGGGAAACATCGACGAAGCTCGACAGCAGCGGCGCCGGCAGCTGTTTGGGCCAGCAGCGGCGCAGCGTCTCGACCGTGATCCGGGCGGTTTCGGCGGCGCGGCCCTCGCAGGGCTTGATCTCGACGTTGCAGCCCACCCCCAGCTCCTGGAAGCAGGCGATGGCCGCCTCGAAGGTCGGCACGCTCTTGGGCAGGTCCACGGCGCGCGTCTCGGCAACCAGACGGTCGACCCCGGTGGTCCGCTTCAGGGAAGCATCGTGCATCAGGATCGGGACGGAATCCGACGTCAGCTTAACGTCGATCTCGACCCAGGTGGCGCCGCGGCGGCGCGCCTCGCGGAACGAGTCGAGAGTGTTTTCAGGCGCGTAGGCGGCGGCCCCGCGATGACCAATGACTTTCGGCAGTTGCAGCATTCGCCCATACAAAGCTAAGTCCGCAGCGATGTCGACCTTTCCGGACAAATTCCGCCTCGACGGCCGCACCGCCCTGATCACCGGCTCCGGCCGCGGCCTCGGCTGGGAGATCGCCAAGGGCCTCGCCGAAGCCGGCGCGCGCGTGCTGCTGCACGGCCGCGACCGCAGCCGGCTGGCGCCTCGGCTGGCCGAGCTGGCGGCCGCGGGCCGCACGGCCGGGGCGCTCGCCTTCGACATGGCCGATCGCGCGGCCATGCAAGCCGAGATCGGACGCGCGGGGACGATCGACATCCTGGTCCACAATGTCGGTGAGCGCGACCGGCGGCCCTTCCTCGATATCGACCCAGACGCTTTCGCGCGGCTGGTCGATGTCGACCTCGTCGCCGCCCACGCGCTGGTGCACCAGCTCGTGCCGGGGATGATCGAGCGCAAGTGGGGACGGCTGATCCTCGTGACCTCGATCGTGGCCGGCCTCGCCGTGCCCAACGCCTCGTCCTACGCGACGGCCAAGAGCGGCCTCACGTCGCTCGCGCGCGCGCTCGCGGCCGAGTTCGGCGCGACCGGCGTCACGGCCAATGCCCTGTCGCCCGGCTTCTTCGCCACCGAGACCAACGAGCAACTCGTCGCCTCGCCGATGGGCGAACGCCAGCGCCAGCGCAGCCCGGCCAAGCGCTGGGGCGACCCGTCGGAGATCGCGGGCGCGGCGCTCTTCCTCGCCTCGCCCGCCGCGGCTTACGTCAACGGCCACACGCTGATCGTCGATGGCGGCGTGTCCGCGACCTATCTGTCTTGATGCCCGTCCCGAAGCGGTAAACACTGTCATCGTGATCGCCGAGCATTACGCACGTAAATGGCAGGCGGCGGGCCTGATCGACGCGGCCACCGCCCGGGCCATCCTCGACTGGCAAGCCGCCCACCGCCGGCCGGTCTGGCTATGGGCCGTGGCCGGCACGGGCACGCTGGCGATCGGTCTCGGCGTCATTGCCATCGTCGGCGCCAACTGGGACGACATTCCCGACACGCTGAAGCTCGCCGTCGACCTTGCCCTCAATGCGCTCTGCGCGGCGGCCGTGTTCGTGTGGTGGCGCCGGCAGCGCGCCTGGCCGCGCGAGATCGCGGCGCTGTTGCTGTTCGGCCTGGTGCTGAGCGGCATCGCGCTCATCGGCCAGGTCTATCAGCTGCAAAGCGAGCCGTGGCACGCGCTGGCGCTGTGGCTCGCGCTGTGCACGCCCTTCCTCGCGCTCACGACGTTCGGCCGGCTCGCGGCGATCCTGTGGGCTTTGGTCGCCGTCGTCACCTGGTTCAGCGCCTCGGAGGACGTGGCGCGCTTCTTCGTCAAGCTGGCCGTCCTGGAGCGCCATCGCTCGGCCTGGGACAATCCCTTCCTCATGGCCCTGCTGACCTATCTGCCGGCCTGCGGGCTGATCGCAGCCGCCTCGCTGCGGAGATTGTGGGCGCCGGCAAGACGGCAGGCCGACCAGATATTGCACCTCGGCATCGCCGGCCTGATCGCGGCGTGCAGTCTGGTCTCCGCGATCTCCTGGCTGAGCCGCAGCGACAGCGCCGCCTTCGGACCGATCGCCGTCGCCGCGCTCGCCACCTTGGTGGCGGTTGCCGCCCTCTGGTTCGCCTGGCCGCCGGCGGAGCGTCGCGTCGGCACGCTGCTACTGGCCGTGAGCTTCGCGGTGTGGGTGGCCGCGCTGCTGATGGCGCACTTGGGCGGCCACGTCTTGCTGCCGAGCCTCGAAGGCCGCACAGCCGACCTCGCCCACGCGCTGCTGTTCATCGTCTATTGGGCGATCCTGGGGGGCATGGCGGCCCGCGCCGGATGGCGCGGGCTGTTCGGTCTCGCCTTCACGATGATCGGCCTGCGCCTGCTGCTCCTCTACTTCGAGGCGATCGGCGGGCTGACGGCGACCGGCATCGGGCTGATGGGCGGCGGCGTGCTCTGCCTCGTGCTGGCGGCGGTGGGCTGGCGCCTGACCAGGCGTGTGCCTCGGCGATCCGCGGGCGCCACGCCATGACGCGCACGCTGACCTTCGCCGTCGGGGCGGCGCTCGCGCTGCCGGTCCTGGCGCTGGCCGCGCTGATCGGCGAGCAGGAACTCCGCTTCACGGATGCGCGCACGGTCAACGTGCCGGTCCTGGGCGTCGACCCGCGCGACCTGCTGCGCGGGCACTATCTCACCGGCCGCCTCGACTGGGGCTGGGAAGCGCCGCCCGAGCGTGACGCGACGGGTGGCCTCTGCATCCAGCCGGGCGACGCCGCCCGGCCGCGCGTGCGGTTCATCGAGGATTGGGCGCCTGGCGACGACGCCGAGGGATGCCGCCTGGTCATCGCCGGACGCGCGGAGAAATCGGGTCCGGCCTTCGTGCCGCATTCCCTCGATTCCGGCTCGACCGCCATGCGCCTTTACGTGTCGGAGACGCGCGCGCCGGAGCTCGAGAAACTGATCCGCGACCGGCCGGGCGCGGTCACGGTCGACCTCGCGGTGCGCCGCGACGGCAGCGCCGCGGTGCGCGCGCTGCGGGTCGACGGGAAAATTCCAGGACGTTGAAGATCGGGAAAGTGGAAAAGCGATGAACCTCTACAGGAAGCTGCGCAACATCGCCTGGCGCGCATCGGTAAAGCCGTTCGATCGCGGCCCGCATCTGTCGCGCTACTACATGTACAACCGCCTGAAGGAAGTGGGCCGCACCCTGCCCAACCGCACGGGCCGCGTCCTGTCGATCAGCCGCTCGGCCAATGTCTGCGAGATCCTGGAGCTCAATCCCTCGGAGATCGTCGAGGCCGACTATCCCGAGCACAACATGCTGTCGCTCAAGTTCCCCGACGAATCGTTCGACTACGTGATCTCCGACCAGGTGCTCGAGCATGTCGAGGGGCCGCCGCATGCCGCGGTCGAGGAAAGCCGCCGCGTGCTGAAGCCCGGCGGCGTGGCGATCCACACCACCTGCTTCATCAATCCGATCCACGAGGCGCCCGCCGACTACTGGCGCTTCTCGCCGTTCGCGCTGAAGCACCTGCACCGCAACTGGTCCGAGACGATCGAGGTCGGTGGCTGGGGCAACTTCGACATCTGGATCGCCGAGCTCGACGGGGTGCGCTACACCTCGGTGCCGCATGCCAAGTGGCATCCGTTCCACAAGCTCGCGATGAAGAACGATCCCAACTGGCCGATCGTCACCTGGGTCATCGCGCGCAAGTAACGAAGGGTTTCTCGTGGCCGAGCTCAAGTTCTACTGCACCATCGGCGTGAAGGCCGCGGTCGAGGCGTTGATGCCGCAAATCGAGCAGGCGAGCGGCTGTCGCGTTGCCTTCGCCTGGGGCACCGCGCCGATGTTGGTGCGCCGCCTCCAGGCCGGCGAAGCGGCCGACCTCATGGTGCTGAACCGCGCCGGCCTCGAAGCCATGACGAAGGAAGGCCGCGTCGTGCCGGGCTCGCAGGTGAAGCTCGCCGGTTCGCCCGTCGCCATCGCGGTCAAGGCGGGCGCCGCGAGGCCGGACATCTCCACGCCAGAGGCCTTGAAGCAGACGCTGCTGAACGCAGCGTCGATTTCCTACACCGACCCGGCGGCGGGCGGCGCGAGCGGTGTCTATTTCGGCAAGCTTCTGGAGAAGCTCGGCATCGCGCGCGAGGTCAACGCCAAGAACACCTTCCCGCCGGCCGGCGGCTTCTCGGCCACGCTGCTGCTCGACGGCCGCGCCGAACTGGCCATCCAGCAGACGCCCGAACTGCTGCATGTGCCGGGCATCGAGATCCTGGGCCCGCTGCCCGGCGACCTCAACATGGTGACGGTGTTCGTGGGCGGTGTCGCCACCGGCTGCGCCGATCCTGCGGCGGCGACAAGAGCGCTGGCGTTCCTGAGTTCTCCCGAGGCCGCTGCCGTCTTCCGCGCCAAGGGGCTCGACCCCGACGCGCCGTGAGGCCGGCTGCCGCAAAAGTGGCGGCCTATCTCTTGCTGACCTTGCTGGTCGGCCTGACCTTCTTCCCCTGCTACTACTTCATGACCGGCGGCCACTGGACGTTCTGGGCCTATCTCGGCCTGTTCGGCGCCGCGATCTGGGTGAGCTTCCCGGCCTACAAGAGCACGGTGCTGCGCGTCGTCACGACGACGCTGACCCTGCTGATCGTGGCCAATGCGCTGGCGAGCCCGATCGTCATCGACCTCGACGGCCCGCCGCTCAAGACACTGACGCCGAATGTCTCGGCCGGCACCCGGATCGTCGGCGACAAGTTCCCCGGCATCCATGGCGTCCAGACGTTCACGACGGATTTCGCCGGCCATCGCGTCAACCGGCCGATCGACTACGATCGCAAGCCGCCCAACACGCTGCGGATCGTGGCGATCGGCGCCAGCACGACGCACCAGGCGATGCTCGGCGACCGGAACACCTGGACCGACCTTCTGGCGGTGCGCCTCGAAAAGTCGCTCGGGCGACCGGTCGAGATGATCAACACCGGCGTTTCGGGGACGCGCCTCCAGGACAATTTTACCGTCTTCGAGGACAGCGCCTCCTACGCGCCTGACATCGCGCTCTTCCTGATCGGCATCAACGACTGGAACGTACATATCAAGCTCGAACACAGGCCCGCGATCTTCAAGGCGTTGTCCTTCCTCGATCCTTTCACGGTCTCCGAGAGCATTCTCTTCCGCGCCGTCGAGGAGAACATCACCTGGTACGTGCGGACCTATGTCAGCGACCTGATCCATGGCCAAGAGACCGTGACAGATGGCATCCACGAAGAAGCCGGTCCGGACGACTCGCTGCTCGACACGGTGCGCCGCAAGCCCGTCGCGCGGGTCGACATCGGGACCGTGAGTCCGAGCTACGCGAAATGGTTCGCGCGCATTTCCCGCGACTGCGGCAGCCGGAACATCCTCTGCCTGTTCATCAGCCAGCCGACGGCCTATTCATCCGATATCGAGCCCGCACTGTTGAAGCTGCTCTGGATGACACCGCCCGCGGCGCCCTACACGCTGGACCTTGCCAGCCTGCGCGAGGTCGCCGACACGTATAACAATTGGCTGCGCACGCACGCGCAGGGCGGACATCGCGCCTTCTGCGACGCCGCGGCCGGCATGCCGCCGACCACCGACTTCTTCACCGACGACTGCCACTACAACGAGAACGGCGCCCGACGCATGTCGGAGATCATCGAGCGGTGCCTGCTCGAAGCCCGCCGCTAGATCACGCGGAAATGCTTGAACTTTCACAGCTGCAAAAAGGTAGCTGCTTTTTTCAATGGGTTAACAACTCAGAATGTTGAAATCCGACCTTTGCACTTCCTTTGCACCGTCGGCTCTCGGCCAAAGCTCTTGCAAAACCTGCGCACCCAACTCGCAACATGTGAAATCCCTATAAAGCGAGAGAAGCGCGCTCGAATTCAATCCTTGCTCCAGCTGGCGATACCAACATTCTTTGAGGACGGCTTTCGTCGCGAATATACTTGCAACCGCGACGGCATCCTAAAAGCCACGATCAAGATCTCAAATACACCGATGACAAGTGCATCTATTTCACTGACGCCAGCTGCGCCCGCCGATTATCCGGCTTTTAAAAGAGAACTTCAGGCAGCCTTCTCTGAAGCCGTAATTGCGGAGTATGGGGCACTGCCCAACGGGCCAATCCCGTCCGACGCTGATCTCGATCAAACTATGTCGGCACCCAACACTGTGATCTTACGCATAGTGCGTGATAAGGACCATGTGGGTGGGTGCGTCCTGACAATCGACGCAACTAGCAACGAGAACTCGCTCGATCTGCTTTTCGTCAAATTGGGTCAACACGGCGCCGGAATCGGTAGAAGTGCTTGGCACGCCATCGAAGCTCGATATCCACAAACGCGCGTCTGGCGCACTATCACGCCATACTTTGAGAAGCGGAATATTCACTTCTATGTAAACCGCTGCGGCTTTAAAATTGTCGAGTTCTTCAATGCCCTGCACCCTGATCCGCATGGGATGAGTGCGAACGATTTTGCTGGTGCAGAGGACCTTTTCCGGTTCGAGAAAATAATGACCAGCGAACGGCCAGCGAGAAAATTTAGACAACGCGGAAATTCTTGAACTGCCAGGGGTCGGACTTGTCGAGGTCCTCGGGGAAGAGCTCGCCGCGGCCTTGCAAGGGCGTCCAGTCGCTGTACTTGCCGACGACCGGGCCGAGATAGGGCATGCAGATCTCGAGGTTGCGCGCGAAGTCCATCTCGTCGGCCTCGACGATGCCGCGGCGGGGATTTTCGAGCGCCCAGACGATGCCCGAGAGCACCGGCGCCACGACCTGGATCGACGTCGCGTTGTTGTAGGGCACGAGGCTGCGCGCCTCGTCGATGTCGATCTGCGAGCCGTACCAGTAGGCGCCCTTCTTGTGACCCATCAGCAGGACACCGAGCTCGTCGTGGCCCGAGGTGACCTCGTCGACGATCAGGCGCTGGCGCTTCTGCTGCTTGAGGTTCTTCCCCGCGAGCTCGTGCATCGACATGATCGCCTGGTCGCACGGGTGATAGGCGTAGTGCACGGTCGGCCGGTAGGCGACCTTCTTGCCGTCATGCACCGTGAGGTAGTCGGCGATCGAGATCGACTCGTTGTGCGTGATGATGAAGCCGTGGAACGGCCCTTCGAGCGGCGTCCAGGTGCGCACCTGGGTGAGCAGGCCCGGCCGGTTCAGGTAGATCGCCGCGTCGCAGCCGAACGTGTGGCGCTTGCCGTCGGCCGGCAGCGCCTTCTCGTGCGTGCCCCAGCCCATCTCGGCCGGCTGGCCGCCTTCCGACACGAAGCCGTCGATCGACCAGGTGTTGACGAACTCGCCCACTTCCTTCGGCTTCGGCGAGACCTGCGTGTCGCGCTCGGCGATGTGGATCGTCTTGACGCCGAGACGCTGGGCGAGCTTGCCCCAGCCCTCGCGCGTGGTCGGCACGGCCGCCTTCAGCCCGGTGTCGCGCGCGATGTTGAGCAGCGCCTGCTTGGTGAAGTGCGACACCAGGCCGGGATTGGCGCCGTGCGCCACCACCGCCGTCGTCCCGCCGCTATGGCGTGCCTTCAGCTTCATCATGGTGTCGCGCAGCGCATAGTTCGACCGGCGCGAGACCGACAGGCCGGGATCCGAATAGCCGCCCGGCCACGGCTCGATGCAGGTGTCGAGATAGAGGACGCCCTTCTTCTGGCAGAGCTCGATCAGCGAAGTCGACGCGATCTCGACCGAGAGATTGACCAGGAAGTCGCCCTCGCCGATGCGGTTGTCCAGCACCGAACGGTAGTTGGACTCGGTCAGGCGCTTTTCGACATACTCGACGCCGAAGCGCTCGGCTTCCTTCTCGCCGCCGCGCATCTCGTCGGTGATGATGACGATCTGCTCGGGCTTGATGTTGATGTGGCGCAGGATCAGCGGCAGCACGCCCTGGCCGATCGAGCCGAAGCCCAACATCACCATGCGGCCCTTGAAGTCGAGGTACTTCTTGTTGCGCGCGATCTTCTTCGCCATTTCAGCGCCCCCGCAAAGTCTCTTTGAATGGTCGTTAAACGGCAACGGGGCCTTTCTCAAGGCCCCGTTGCTTCATCGAAGTGCAAGAAAGCCTAGATGCAGATCGCCTTGAGCGGCGCGAAGCCGTTGAAGGCGACCGACGAGTAGGTCGTCGTGTAGGCGCCGGTCGACATGATCTCGACCTTGTCGCCGGGCTTCAGCGACAGCGGCAGCTTGTACTCGGTCTTCTCGTAGAGGATGTCGGCCGAGTCGCAGGTCGGGCCGGCGAGCACCACGGGGCCGACGCGCGTGCCGTCACGGGCGGTGCGCAGGCGGTACTTGATGCTCTCGTCCATCGTCTCGGCGAGACCCGAGAACTTGCCGATGTCGAGGTAGACCCAGCGCTTGCGGTCGTTGGCCGACTTGCGGCTGACCAGCACGACCTCGCTCTGGATCACGCCCGCGTCGCCCACCATGGAGCGGCCCGGCTCGATGATCACCTCGGGCATGCGGTTGCCGAAGTGGCGCACCAGCGCGCGCGTCACCGCCTCGCAATAGGCCTCGATCGAGTTGACCTCGGCCCGGTAGCGCGCGGGGAAGCCGCCGCCCAGGTTGACCATGCGCAGGTCCACGCCCTCTTCGGCGAGCGCGAAGAACATCTGCGAGACCTGGCCCAGCGCCTTGTCCCACTGGTCGAGGTCGGTCTGCTGGCTGCCGACATGGAAGGAGATGCCGTAGGGATCCATGCCCCACTGCTTGGCCTTGCGGAGCAGGTCCTTGGCCATCTCCGGCGCGCAGCCGAACTTCTTGCTGAGCGGCCACTCGGCGCCGCCGCAGTCGACCAGGACGCGGCAGAACACCTTGGCGCCCGGCGCGACGCGGACGAGCTTCTGGAGCTCGATCTCGCTGTCGAAGGCGAACAGGCGCACGCCCTGCTGGTAGGCCCAGGCGATGTCCTTTTCCTTCTTGATGGTGTTGCCGAACGAGATGCGGTCGACCGACACGCCGGCGGCCTGGACCATCTCGATCTCGCCGCGGCTGGCGGTGTCGAACTTCGAGCCGGCAGCGGCTAGACGAGCCAACACCTGTGCGGCCGGATTCGCCTTCACGGCGTAGAAGATGTGGGCGGCGGGCAACAGCTCGCGCATGCGGCGGAAGTTGTGCTCCACCACGTCGAGGTCGATCACCAGGCAGGGAGTCTCGGGCTGCTGCTCGCGGAGATAACGAAAGATACGCTCGGTCATCGTTGGGGGGTTCCCCGTCTAAAACGTCAAATTGTTCGAAAGGCGAGTGAGGGTGACGGACGGTGCCTCAGGGGCACGGTGCGTCAGCCGATACTCGACGGAGAGGAGATCCGCTTGAGCGGAAGATCGAACGAGATGGCCTGGCCTGAAGCTGCCAGGCAGGTGACACGATGGCGGGGACGACGCCCCGCGCGGTAAGCAATCATCAGAAGCTCCTTCCCGGACCCGGCCCTCCTCGCTCGAAAGCAAATTGGCCGGCACTGCCAAAAAGAACACTTTCCGTCGTTGCGTAACCACAATGGGCCAGCGGCACGTGCGTGGGCGTCTTAAGGATTGGTATCTACAACTAATGTACGCGCATACAAGCGGATTCTTCCCCGTCAGGAAAATTTCTGGGGAGCTTGTGCTTCAAAGAACACACTTCGGCCGCCCAAGGTTGCCTCTCACGCGCGCGGCGACGACGATCCCGGCAGGCGGATCGACGCGGCGAGCACGGTGAGCGGCACCAGCGCGATCGCCGAGGCGATCAGCGCGATGCGGACATCGGCGAGGTTGGCGACCTTGCCCCACATCAGCGAGCCGGCGACCAGCCCGCCGAAGAAGACCATCTGATGGACGGCCATGCCCCGTGCCCGCATGAAGTTGGGCAGGATCATCTGCACCGCCGTGCCGTTGTTGGCGATCACGGTCATCCAGCAGGCGCCCGAGATCGTGATGCAGACGCCGAAGACCAGCGGCGTCATCACCAGCGCCGCCACCAGGGTCGAGACGGCGTGGATGCCCATCGCCCAGATATTGCAGCGATCGGCGCCCAACAGACGGTTCAGCAGGGGCATCGACATGGCGCCGGCCACCGCGCCGACTCCGAAGACGGCGTAGAGGATGCCGAAGTGGAACTCGTCGAGCTGGAGCTCGAAGCGGCCGATCACCGGCAGCAGGGTTCCCATGGCGATGCCGGGCACGAAGAAGCAGAGGCCGCGGCCGAACACCGCCTTCAGCTCGCCCGAGGCGCGGACGAAGGCGATGCCGGTTCGCGCCGCCTCGAGGAACCCTTCCCGCCGCTGCGAGGCGCGCGCCTCGGCCGGCCGCTTCCAGCTCCGCATCGCCAGGACGACGCCGATATAGGT
Source organism: Pseudomonadota bacterium (assembly GCA_018240695.1). Lineage (GTDB taxonomy): Bacteria > Pseudomonadota > Alphaproteobacteria > Reyranellales > Reyranellaceae > Reyranella. The sequence continues at coordinate 18,571 of JAFEFH010000048.1, forward strand.
CAGCGCATTGATCGTGAAGAGCAGGAACACGCCGACCAGCCCCAGCAGCACCTGGCCGATCACCGGGCCGACGGTGCGGGCGAGGTTGAAGCCGGCCGAGTTGAGGGCGATGGCCGGCCGCAGCAGCGGCCCGGAGACGATCTCGGGCACCACGGCGTGCCAGGCCGGAGCGTTCATGGCGTTCCCCAGCCCCATGCAGAAACTGAGGATCAGCAGGTTCCAGGCGCTGAGGCGGCCGGTGAAGGCCAGGAACGCCAGGACAGCGGCCACGCCCATCATCCAGAACTGGCAGACGATGATGTAGCGCCGGCGCTCGAACCGGTCGGCCAGGATGCCGGCGAAGAAGCAGAACAGGAACATCGGCAAGGTGCCGGCCGCGGCCAGCGCCGCTACGAAGAACGGATCGGTGGTGAGGCCGGTCATCTCCCAGGCGGCGCCGGTGCTCTGCATCCAGCCGCCGACGTTCGACAGCAGGTTGGCGATCCAGAGACCGAGGAAGGCCCGGTTGGCCAGCGGCGCGAGGGCCGAGGGGTGGGTCGCGGGAGGCGGACTGGCGCCGGACGCCGGCGCCGCGCTCACGCCGCGCGGCTCACGTCAGCGCCTTCTCGTAGATGCGGTGCGTCTTGTAGTGCACGCCGCCCACCGACTTGATGATGTTGTTGGTGGCCTTGTTGTTCTCGAGGATCCAGCCCAGCTCGGCGGTCTTCTTGCCCAGCCGCTTGCCGTTCTCGCGCAGCACGTCGATCGACATCATGGCGAGGCCGGCGCCCATCAGCGGGTGGTTGCGGAACTTCTTCTTCACGCCCATCAGCGGCACCCGCATGCTGTCGGTGCCGGTGACCTTGAGCCGCCACAGGAGCTTGGCGAGGTTCAGCGGATTGAGGCTGCCGTTGAAGCCCGCGATCGCCTCGTTGAGGTTCGCGAGCGCCACGATGAAGGCCACCGTCTCGTCGTCGACGTCGATGAACACCACCAGCTCGGGCACGATCACCGGCCCGAAGGCCTTGCCGGCATGGTCGATCTCGGCCTGGGTGAAGGGCACGAAGCCCCAGTTGTCGCTCCACGCGTCGTTGAACACGCCGACCAGGGTGCGGACCTCGGCGTCGAACATCTTCATGTTGAGGGTGCGGACCTTGACGCGGTCGGCGAGGCCCGCGCGCGCCAGCAGCTTCTTGCCGATCGTCTCGGGCGCGTTCTGGACGTCGTAGTCGTAGGAGAACACGTCCTTGATCTTGGTGTAGCCGCAGGCCTCGACCCGCGGGCCGGCATAGGGTGGATCGTAGGGCACCAGGATGACCGAGCGGCTGTCGAAGCCCCAGACCAGCAGGCCGACTTCCTCGTTGACCGACAGGCTGAACGGGCCGGTGGCGCGGATCATGCCGCGCGCGCGCAGCCACGCCTCGGCCTCCTTGAACAGCGCGGCGAAGATCGCGGGATCGTCCTCGGCCACGATCGAGCCGAAGTGGCCGGTGCTGTCCTGGTAGCGCTCGAGATAGGCGCGATCGATCTGGGCGGAGATGCGGCCGACCACCTTGCCGGCGCGGCGGGCGAGGAAGAACTGCACCTCGACATGCTCGAACAGCGGGTTCTTCTTGGGCGAGTAGGCTTCCTGCCGCTCGGTATTGAGATGCGCGGTGTAGCCCTTGTGGCCGGCGAACAGCCGCTTGGGCAGGTCGATGAAGGCCTTGAGGTCGGATTTGCTCTCGACCGGAGAGACCACGATGTCGGAAGTAGCCATGACCAACCTCAATGCGCCGCGGCGCTGTGGAACACCAGTTCCCCGTCCGGTTCGCAGCCGTCGAAGGCTGCGTTCAATGCCCGCAGCTCGACGCGCAGGCGCCAGCCGTCGCCGCTGCGCTCGATGTGAATCAGGTGGTAGCGCGCGCGGCCGTACTTGCTGCCGGGCGCGGCCGAGGCCGAGGTGACGCCCAGCACCGGCACCGACCCGTGCGGGCCCGCGATGCGCGCCGCCTCGCTGCGATGGTTGTGGCCGTGCAGCACCAGCTCGCAGCCGACGCGGCGGATCATCGCCTGGAAGGCGTCGGCATCGGTGAGGTGCTTCCACTTCGACTGGTCGGTGAGCGGCGGGTGGTGGATCAGCACCACGCGGCACAGGCCCTCGCGGCCTGTCTCGGCCAGCAGGCGCTCGGTGCGCGCGAGCTGCTCCTCGCCCAGCGTGCCGGTCGCCAGCAGCGGCGGCTTCGGCACGCCGCTCGACAGGCCGACCAGCACGATCTCGCCGCGGCGGCGCACGGTCGGGAAGACGTCGTAGCCCTCGGCCGGCGCCGCGCCGTCGCTCGCGACATAGGCACCCCACAGCCCCATCGTCTCGCGCCACGTGACGGGGACATAGGCGTCGTGGTTGCCCGGAATGACGGTGATGCGCTCGGGACCGTCGAAGGCGGCGAGCCAGTCGGCGGCGCGGCGGAATTCCTGCGGCAGGGCCACGTTCACCAGGTCGCCGGTCAGCGCGATATGGTCGGGCTTCTGCTTCTTGATGTCGGCCACGATGCCGGCCAGCGCCTCGGGCAGATGCAGGTGCACGCGATGGCGCCACCAGTTGAGGTAGCCGGTCGCGCGCTTGCCCACGAGCTGGATCGGGCGCGCCTTCGGCATCGGAAGATGCGGATCGGAGAGATGCGCCAGGGTGAACATGGCGGACGTCGCGCTAGCGAGTGCCCCCGGCGGCGCGCTGTTCCGGACCGGCCGGGATCACGCCCATCTGCCGCCCGATGCCGGTCATGACCTCGACCATGAGGTCGAGCTGCTGCTTGGTGTGCGCGGCCGAGACCGAGCAGCGCAGCAGCGACACGCCGTTGGGCGTGGCCGGCGGGATGGCGACGTTCACATAGACGCCGGCATCGAGCATGGCGCGCCAGAAGCCGATCGCCAGCATCTTGTCCGGCAGGTGCACGCCGACCACGGGACCGTGCTCGGGACCCAGCGTGAAGCCCTTGGCCTTCAGGCCCTCGTACAGCGTGGCGACGTTGTCCCACAGGTGCGTGCGCAGCTCGGGATGCGCCTTCACGACCTTCAGCGCCTGGCGCACCGACGCCACGATCGAGGGCGGCAGCGAGGCGGTGAACATGTAGGAGCGCGTCGTGACGCGCAGCACGTCGAAGTCGGGATCGTTGGAGACGCAGTAGCCGCCGATCGCGCCCAGCGTCTTGGAGAAGGTGCCGACGATGAAGTGGCAGTCGTCGAGCACACCCTCTTTCTCGCAGAGGCCGAGGCCGTTGTCGCCGAGCGCGCCCAGCGAGTGGGCCTCGTCGATCAGCACATAGGCCTTGTACTTCTTGCAGACGGCGACGAATTCCTTGAGCGGCGCGCTGTCGCCCAGCATCGAGTAGATGCCCTCGAGGACCACCAGCCGGTTGCCGGGCTTGTCGCCGAGCCGGCGCAGGCGCGCCTCGAGGCTGGCCGGGTCGTTGTGCTTGAAGCGCACGACCTCGGCCTGGGTCTGCTTGCAGGCGTCGTAGATCGAGGCATGGCTGTCGGCGTCGATCAGCAGGAAGTCCTCGGCGCCCACCAGGTTCGAGATGATGCCGAGATTGGCCTGGTAGCCGGTCGTGAAGACCATGCAGTGCTTCTTGCCGTAGAACGCGGCGATCTCTTCCTCGAGCGCCACGTGCTCGGAGTAGCTGCCGTTGGCGATGCGCGAGCCGGTCGTGCCGGTGCCCTCGGCGCGGATCGCCTCGATGGCGGCTTCCATGCAGGACGGATCGAAGGTCAGGCCAAAATAGTTGTTCGTGCCGACCAGCAGCGTCTTCTTGCCGTTGATGATCGCCTCGGTCGGCGACAGGACCCGTTCCATGCGAATCTGGAACGGATCGGCGCCGGTCGCCCGGACCTCGCTGTAAAGCGAGACGAGACCGGCATGACGGTCCAGCAGACCCATGGGAACTAGCGCCGGGCGCGCAGCTTCAGGACGGTGTCGGCCAGCTCGTCGACCGTGTAGATCTCGGCCACGACGTTCATCGGGATGGACACGTCGAAACGGTCCTCGATCTCCATGACCATGTCCATGACGGCCAGCGAATCGATGGCCAGGTCCTTGGTGATCACGGTCGCGCCGGTGATCGGCTTCTCGCCGATCTGGAACGGCGCCAGGTGATGGCAGATCTCGCCCATGACTTCGGCGCGGGTGATGGCGCCGACGGTCGCGAAGGTTTCGGGCATGTCGTCGTTTTCGACGATCAGATTGGTGGCTTCACGCAACACGGGAACTCCGTCGGGGGCGGTTGACGGAGCCTATGTGCCAGAAACCCCCAATTAGTGTGAAATAACAAATTGTTACGCACTGTTTCAGCGATTCGGCAGCCATTTTTGGGCTTTATACCAGCCCACCGTGTCGGCGAAGCCGCGCCACAGGTCGTAGCGCGCCCGGAAGCCGGTGGCCCCGGCCAGGCGGCGGTCGTGGACGGCCCAGTCGCCGTGGAAGATCTCGGCCACCTTCCAGCGGGTCAGGATCTGGGTCGGGGCGCCCAGCACCTGCCGCAGGTGGTTGAGGTCGGCCAGCGCGGTCATGACCGGCCGGGGCACCGGGAGCGTCGTGACCTTGCGGCCGAGCGCCGCCCCGGCGGCGTCCCCCATGTCCTTATAGGTGTAGGCCCCCTCCCGCCCGTCATCGACCTCGTAGACCGCCGACGGCAGGTCCCGCCCCAGCGCCAGGGCCAGCACCTCGGCCAGGTCCTCGACATGGATCAGGGACAGCCGGGCCCCCGTTCCCATCGGTTGCGGGGCGATCCCGCGGGCGGCGGCCTTGAAGAAGGCCAGGGTCTCGCGGTCGCCCGGCCCGTAGACCGCCGGCGCCCGCACCGCGAGCCAGGGCGCGGTCCTGCCCGACAGGGTCTCCTCGGCCGCCCGCTTGCTCGCTCCATAAGGAGAGAGGCTGGGCTCGCGGGCGGCGAGCGACGACAGAAGCAGGAAGCGCGCGGCGGGCGCGGCCGCGGCGAGCCGGGCGGTGCCGTCGCGGTTCACCGGCAGGAAGTTGGCCGGCGCGCGCGCCTTGATGAGACCGGCGGCATGCACGACGGCATCGGCGCCGTCGACCAGCTTGGCGAGCGCCGCGCTGTCGTCGAGATCGCCCCACACCACCTCGGCCTCGACGCCGGCCAGCGAGGGCAGCGGCGTCCAGCGGCGCAGCAGCAGCCGGACCTTCCAGCCGCGCCGCGCAAGGGCTGCGACCAGGTGCGGCCCGACGAAGCCCGACGCGCCGGTGACCGCGACCAGCATCGCGCCCTCAGGCCGCCTTGGGCGCGTACTTGCCGGCGAGGAAGTTCGCCTTCACGCGCGAGCGCGACAGCTTGCCCGACGAGGTCGTCGGCAGGCCCATCGTCGGCGGCACCAGCACGACCTCGCAGTCGACGGCGATCGCCTCGCGCACCGCGCCCGCGACGTCGCGCATCAGGTTGGCCCGCGCCTCCTCGCCCGATACGCGCGCCAGCACCGCGACCATGACCTTCTCCGCGCCGCCGTCGTCGACCGAGAAGGCGGCGGAGTCGCCGTTCTTCACGATCTTGCGCGACTCGACCGACCATTCGATGTCCTGCGGCCAGACGTTGCGGCCGTTGACGATGATCAGGTCCTTGGCGCGGCCGGTGACGACGATGTCGCCGTTCAGCAGATAGCCGAGGTCGCCGGTGTCGAGCCAGCCGTCGGCCGACAGCACGGCCTCTGTCGCCTCGGGATCGTTGAAGTAGCCCGGCATGATGCTGGGGCCAGCCACGAAGATGCGGCCGACCTGGCGATCGGCGAGCGGCGTGCCCTGCTCGTCGCGCACCTCGAGGCGATGCTTCGGCACCACGCGGCCGCACAGCACGAAGCGCCGCGCCTTCGTCGTATCGGCGGGATCGGCGGCCGGCTGGGCGCGCTGCTCGTTGGCCAGCACGGCGCGGTCGATGGCGTCGGCGCGCATGCCCGCGCGGCTCGGGCTGAAGGTGATGGCGAGGCAGACCTCGGCCATGCCGTAGCTCGGGATGAAGATGCGCGGATCGAAGCCCTTGGGCGCGAAGGCGTCGGCGAAGCGCTCCAGCACGTCGGGCCGCACCATGTCGCCGCCGATGCCGGCGTGACGCCAGCTCGAGAGATCGAGGTCGGGCGGAATCTTGGCGCCGCCGCGGCGCGTCGCGAGGTCGTAGCCGAAGCTCGGGCTGTAGGCGACGGTGCCGCGGTTGCGCGAGATCAGGGTGAGCCACGTCATCGGCCGGCGCGCGAAGTCGCGTGGCGTGATGTAGTCGATCGAGTTCTGCGCCGACAGCGGCGCCATCAGGAAGCCGA
>JAFEFH010000049.1 GCA_018240695.1 Pseudomonadota bacterium
ATCGTCTTCCCCGACCTCTTCTCCCGGCCCGAGATCGCCGTGCTGCGCCGCGAGGTGGCGCGCCTCAGCCAGATCCGCGGCGACCTCGTGAAGCTCGAGCATACCGGCGGGGTGAAGATGATCTGGCGCGCGCACGAGGCCGACGGCGAGACGCGCTCCAAGCCGTTCCACGCACTGGTGCGCACGCCGCGCGTGCTGCGCCCGGTGCAGCAGGTGCTGAAGGACGACGAGGTCTACGTCTATCACAGCAAGATCAACACCAAGCCCGCCATCGACGGCGCGGTGTGGCAGTGGCATCAGGATTACGGCCAGTGGTCGCTCGACAATGTCGGCGGCCCCAGCATGGCGACGTTCAACGTGATGATGACCGACACCAGCGAGATGGGCGGCGCGCTCTATCTCATCCCGGGCAGCCACAAGCTCGGCCGCATCGAGCCCGAGTACGACACCGACGCCTCGTACAAGTACATGCGGATGCCGCGCCAGCGCATGCTGGAGATCCTGCGCACCTCGCCGACGCCGGTGCCGATCACCGGCCGCGCTGGCACCGCCGTGCTGTTCCATTGCAACACGCTGCACGCCTCGGGCCACAATCTCTCGGGCGAGGACCGCTGGCACATCTACATCTCCTGCAACACCGTGGCGAACAAGCCGCAGTTCGGTCCCGACTCGCGGCCCGACTGGGCGGTGTCGCGCAACACCAGGCCGTTGCAGATGGAAAGCGATGACGCGGTGCTGAAGGCCGCCTAACCTGCGGGGCATGTCCGGCCTGATCCTTCACCACTACGACTTCTCCAACTTCGCCGAGAAAGCCCGGCTGATGCTGGGCTTCAAAGGCTTGGCGTGGCGCGGCGTCGAGATCCCGCCGATCGCGCCCAAGCCCGACCTGACGCCGCTGACCGGCGGCTATCGCCGCACGCCGGTCCTGCAGGACGGCGCCGATGTCTGGTGCGACACCAACCTGATCGCGCGCGAGCTCGAGCGGCGCGTGCCCTCGCCCACGCTGTTTCCGCCCGCCACTCAGGGAGCGGCAGAGATCGTCGTGCGCTGGGCCGAGCACCAGCTGATGCGGCCGATGGCGCTGTTCGTCTCGGGCATCAATGCCGACCACATGCCGCCCGGCCTGCACGCGGACCGCGCCGGCCTGCACGGCCTGCCCGTGCCGTCGATCGAGGCGGTGCGCGCGGCCGGCGTGCGCAATCGCCTGCTGGTGCGGCCGCAGCTCGCGTGGCTCGCCAACATGCTGGAGGACGGCCGGTCGTATCTTTTGGGCGAGCAGATCTGCATCGCCGATTTCGCGGCCTATCACGTCGTGTGGTTCCTGCGCGGGCGCAAGATCGACTGCTCGGCCGAGATTGCGCCGTACCCCAAGCTGGTCGCGTGGCGCGACCGCATGGCCGCGATCGGTCACGGCCAACTCACCGACATCGCGCCCGCCGTGGCGATCGCCGAGGCGCGCGCGGCGACTCCGGCGACACCAAGACCCTCCGCGCCGCAGGAGGGCGATCCCCTGCCCGGCGAGCGCGCCCGCGTGCGCGCCGGCGACAATGGCCGCGACTGGATCGTCGGCGACGTGTCGTTCGTCGATGCGCACGAGATCGCACTGCTGCGGCACGACGAGGCCGTCGGCGACATGGCGGTGCATTTCCCGCGGCTGGGTTACGACTGGCGGCGCGAACGCCGCTAGCGGCAGGCCGCGGCGAGCGCGGGCGCCACGATCGCCGCGAACTTCCGCGAGCCGCGCGGCGTGAAGTGGCCGAGATCGACGAAGTCGCCGCCGTCGAAGGCGTCGACCGGGACGTCGACATAGGTGTCGCCCAACGCGGCCGCTTCGCGCTGCGCGATCCCGTTTAGCCGCGCCACCAGCGTCCACGCATCCTTGTCCTCGACGAAGGGGATCCAGGTGTCGAACCTGTTCTCGGCGAGTTCGGCGCGGTTCATCACCTGGCCGATCCACACCGTGGCGACGCCGCGGCCGCGATTGATCGACGAGATGCTGCGCAGATGGTCGGCATAGATCGCCTCGAGCGCCGGATCGGGCTGCGCACTCACCCGTCCCTCGGGATTGGGCGCCGGCCGCGAGGTGTCGACGGCCAGCACGACCAGCCGCAGCAGGAACGACAGCGTGGGCGAGACCGCGAGATACGGGCTGCCGATGCGCCGCGTCTGCAACTCGTCGACCTGATTGGGGATGTGGAAGTCTGCATAGGCCGCATCGAGGCCGCGCACGTGGCTGTTCCGCACGTCGTTCCAGCCGACATAATAGACCGCGCAGCGCGGCCGGACGCCGTAGGCGTTCTGGTAGAACGCCGTCTGCAACAGGTTCTCGACCGTGGTGTAGGCCGGCACGCCGTGGTTCAGCACGGCATAGCGGTCGGCGCCCAGCGCCTGCTCCACGAGATCCGGCCAGCTCTCGCCCTCGCTGGCGCCGGGATCGTAGGTCGTCGAGCCGCCGAACAGCGCGATCACGGTGCGCGCGCGCAGCTCGTCGGCCGTGCGCTCGCGGCCGCGCAGGCCGGCGCTGTTGTGGTTGAGCACGACCAGGGTGTCGGGATCCGGCGGCGACGGTGCCGGCACCGCCTGGAGCATCGGGTGCCAGCGCATGCGGAAGGCCGCGAACGCGGTGCGCGGGAACAGCGAGCTGTCGGACCAATGGTTCCTGTAGAGCGCGGCCGAGCCGAAGCCGATGCCGACCTCCAGCGCGAGCAGGGAGAGCAGCGGCAGGGTGGCCTTCGGCCAGCGCGCCAGGGCCAGCACGAGCACGACCAGCGCGCCGAGATAGAGGAAGTACCAGCCGCGCGGCGAGTACAGCGGCAACTTCTCCTGGAGCGACAGATGGACGGCGACCCCGGCGATCACGAGCGCGAACGCCAGCGCGAGCGCAATGGCGATCAGCCGCTCGAAGCGGTAGGGCCGCCTCACCTCACCGTTCCACGGCCCGGCGCTCGGCCTCGCTCGCCGGCAGCGACGCGAGCTCGCCCAGGGTGATCGGCTTCACCGGCGGGCGCAGGCGGTAGTAGCCGACCTCGTCCGGCGTGCGGCCGCGTTCCTCGGCGATCAGTTCGGTGACGGTGAGGCCGCACAGCCGGCCCTGGCACGGACCCATGCCGCAGCGCAGGAACGCCTTCATCTGGTTCGGCCCCTCGCAGCCCATCTGCGCAGTCTTGCGCACCTCGGCCGCGGTCACTTCCTCGCAACGGCAGACGATCGTGCCGCCCTCGGGCCGCCGCAGCGCCTTTGGCGGACGGTAGAGCTCGTCGAGGAAGGCGCGGCCCAGTTCCTCGCGTTGCAGCCGCTGGCGCGCAGACTGAGGATCGGGCACGGCGGCGTCGGGCGCGAGCGCGCGCACCGCCGCGATGGCCGCGATCCGTCCGCGCTCGGCCGCCGCCGTGCCGCCCGCGATGCCCGCGCCGTCGCCGGCAACCGCGATGCCCGGCACGGAACTGCCGAAGTCGGCGTCGAGCACCGGCACGAAGCAGAGCTGCCGCGCGTCCCAGCGATGGTCGATGCCGGCCGCGATCGCGAGGTTGACGTTGGGCACCACGCCCTGGTGCAGCAGCAGGAGATCGGACGGGATGCGCCGTCCGTCGACCACGACCTCACGGAGCTTGTCGGTGCCCACCGCCTCGATGTGGCGCGCCGCGCGCACCTTGGTGCGGCGCTTGACCTCGCGCATCAGCGCCAGGCCCTTCTTGAAGTACGGCGACAGCAGGAAGTCCGGCAGGTACAGCGCCGCGCGACTCCAGTTGAGCGGCGGCGTGGTGTCGAACACCGCCTCGAGCCGCGCGCCGGCGCGCAGCATCTGCGCCGCCAGCAGCCACAGCAGCGGGCCGCTGCCCGCCAGCACCGTGCGCCCGTTGGGCAGCAGCCCCTGCGCCTTCAGCACGGTCTGCGCCGCGCCCGCCGTCATCACGCCCGGCAGGGTCCAGCCCGGGATCGCGAACGGCCGTTCGAGCGCGCCGGTGGCGACGATCACGCGCCGCGCCTGGATCGTGCGCGCGCGGCCCGCGACCGACACGCCGACGGCGAGGCTCGCGTCGAGGCTCCACACGGTGGCGCCGTTCACGATGGTGGCCCCGCTCGCCTTCGCTTCGGCCGCGAGCGCGGTGCCCGCCCAATACTCCTCGCCCAGGATGGCGCGGTTGCGCACCGGATTGGCGGTGATGCCGCGATAGATCTGGCCGCCGATGCCGGGATTCTCGTCGAACAGCACGGTCGCGAGGCCCGCGCGCGCCGCCGTCGATGCCGCCGCCAGTCCCGCCGGGCCGCCGCCGATGACGACCAGGTCGTACGACTCGTTCATCGCCCGGCCTCGCGCTTGCCGAGCTGGGTCTCGACCTTCATGCCCTCGGCGACCGGCACGAGGCAGCCCTGCCGGCTGCCGACGCCGTCGACCGTGACGAGGCACTCGAAGCACACGCCCATCAGGCAGTAGGGCGCGCGCGGCGCGCCGCTGACCGGCGTGGTGCGGCAATGGTCGATGCCGGCGGCCAGCATCGCCGCCGCCACCGTGTCGCCGATGCGCGCGCGGATCGGCTTGCCGTCGACCGTGAGCGTCAGGGTCGCGCCGGTATCACCCAGCCGCTTGAACATGGAACCTCCGCGCGCTGAAGGGACCGACGAGCGAGGCGTCGAGGGCGCCACGCGCGATCATCGGCGCGACGGTGAGGGCATGGTTGGCCGCCAAGGTGACGCCCGAGTGACAGCACACGGTGAAGGCGCCGGGATGGCTCTCCGACTGGTCGTAGATCGGGAAGCCGTCCTGCGTCATCACGCGGATCGCGCTCCAGGTGCGCACGACGTTGGCGCTGGCCAGGAGCGGGAACATCCGCACTGCGCGCGACGCCTCGGTGGCGCTGACGCCGATCGTGAGGCCGCGCGGATCCGTGCTCTCCTCGCGCGAATCGCCGATCATCACCGTGCCCTCGTCGGTCTGGCGCAGGGTGACCACGGGATGGTGCAGGAACGGCCGCAGCCGCTCGGTGACGACGATCTGGCCGCGCTCGGGCAGCATCGGCGCCTCGAGCCCGACCATCGGCGCCAGCCGCATGTTGGCGTTGCCGGCGGCCAGCGCCACCTTGCCCGCCGTGATCGTGCCGCGCGCCGTCACCAGCTGGAACTCGCCGCCCTCGCGCGTGATCGCCTCGACCCTATGGTCCGGCAGATAGGTGACGCCGCGCGCGTTCAACGCCGTGTGCAGGGTGCGGAACAGGCGCAGCGAGTTCACGTGACCGTCGAGCGGACAGTAGCTGCCGCCCGCGACCTCCGGCCCGATGTCGGGCAGCATCCGCTTGACCGCGGCGTGATCCAGGATCTCGGCCTTGTACTGCACGATGCCGGGCTGGTTGTGCAGCCGCTTCAGCGCATCGGCGCGCGCCTGCAACTCGGCCTCCGACAGCGCGAGATGGAAGCCGCCCGGCCGCTGGAAGCAGACGTCGAGCCCGGTCTCCTGCTTCAAGGTCTCGGCGAAGCCCGCCCACGCCTCGGACGAGCGCACCGTCCAGCCGGCGTAGGGCGCGAGGCCGTAGCCCTTGCTCTGCACCCAGACCAGCGCGAAGTTGCCGCGACTCGCGCGCACTGCGCGGTCGCCCTCGTCGAGCACGACGACGCGGCAGCCCTCGCGCGCCAGCCCCCAGGCGGTGGCCACGCCGACCAGCCCGCCGCCGACCACGGCGACGTCGTAGGCGTCCTTCAGCACTCGCTCTCCCTCAAATGACCGGCGGCGAGGTTAGCATGAAAGTGAGTTCATGCTTGTTGTGATGCAGGTGCAGGACCTGCGCGCCGGGCAACGCGGCGAAGGCTGCCGCCGACTCGTGATCCGTCTCGCCCTGGAACTTGAGGGTGCAGACGAAGTTGCGCACCAGGCCTGTCGCGCGCCAGCGCTCGACCAGCCGCAGCAGCCGCGACGGATAACAGATGATGTCCGAGAACAGCCAGTCGACCGGGCCGATGCTCTCGGGCTCGATCGCAAACGCGCTCTCGCCGCGCCACTCGACACCGGGCATCGCCGCCACCTTCGGATCGAGCGGCGCCTTGTCGACGGCCACGACCGAAGCGCCGAGCCTGGCCAGCACATAGGTCCAGCCGCCGGGACAGGCGCCGAGATCGACGCAGCGCTCGCCCGGCTGCGGCCAGCGGCGCAGGCGCACCAGCGCCTCCCAGAGCTTGAGATAGGCGCGGCTGGGCGGCCCTTCCTTGTCCTCGACGAACGTCACCTCGCCATTCGGAAACGGCGCGCTGCACTGTGCCGCCGCCAGCATCCGGTCGGGCGCCAAGAGGGTCCACGATCCCAGCGGCGCGGTCGGCGCGGCGGCGGGAAAGACCACCGGCTTGGCCGAGACGTGCGGCAGCCGGTCCTGGATCAGCGCCGCGCGCCGGTGATGGAGCGGCGCGTACATCGCCCAGTTGCGCTGCAGGCCGCGCAGCGCCTTGGCGGCACTGCCGATCGACTCGACCGGCCATTCGATGCAGTCGTGCCAGATGTTGGCGGCCCATGCCGACGCGATCGGCGGCGCCTCGGTCAGCAGCAGCCGGTCGTGCGCCGAGGCGACGGCGACGTCCGCGCGCCGCAGCTCCTCGCGCAGCTGCTCCTGCAATCCCTCCGCCGCCAGATACGCCGTGATCATCGGCGCAACCTACCCTCTCGGAGGCGCGTTCGCAGAGAAGAGTTTTCACAAGGAGGAACGGCATGGCCAAGGAATCCATGGCCCAGCGCAAGACCACCGGCCGCGTGATGCACGAGTTCGCGCACGGCGAGCTGAAGAGCGGCCGCGGCGGCAAGGGCGGCAAGGTGAAGAGCCGCAGGCAGGCGATCGCCATCGCGCTCCACGAGGCCGGCGCGTCGAAGTACGAGAGCAAGGCGAAGAACCGCAAGGACCTCGCCAAAACCAAGCGCAAGGAAGCCACCGGCCGCACCGCGCAGCAGGAAAAGGAAGGCAAGAGCCATGTCGGCGCGCGCGGCAAGCGCGAGTCGAGCCGCGCGATGGGCGGCAAGAACGCCAAAACCGCGACCCGCCGCAACCGGGCGTCCTGACGGACGAGACGCCGTAGCTCCGCCCGCCGCCCTCGACTAGCATGGCGGCATGACCGCCGAGATCGACAGCCTCCTCGCCGCCCGCCGTGCCTGCTTCCAGTCGGGCAAGACCCGCTCGCTGGAATGGCGCGCCGGCCAGCTCGCGGCGATCCGCGCCATGGTGACCGAGCGCGCCGAGGTCTTCCATGACGCGCTGTGGAAGGACCTGCGGCGCAACAAGGTCGACGCCGCCGTGGCCGACCTCAACGCGGTCGCCGACGAAGCCGACTATGCACGCCGGCGTCTTCGCAAATGGATGAAGCCGCAACGGGAGCGCACACCGTTCTTCCTGATGCCGGGCCGCACCACGGTGCAGTTCGATCCGCTGGGCGTCGGCCTGATCGTCGGCGCGTGGAACTATCCCATCCAGCTCGTGCTCTCGCCGCTGATCGCGGCGATCTCCGGCGGCAATTGCGCGGTGCTGAAGCCGTCGGAAGTCTCGCCCGCCTCGGCCGCGGCGCTGGCCGAGCTGGTGCCGCACTATCTCGACCGCGACGCGATCTCCGTCGTCACCGGCGGCGTCGAGGAGACGACGGCGCTGCTCGAACAGCGCTGGGATCACATCTTCTTCACCGGCGCGCCGTCGATCGGCAAGATCGTGATGGCGGCGGCGGCGAAGAACCTGACGCCGGTCGTGCTGGAACTCGGCGGCAAGAGCCCCGCGATCGTCGACGCCTCGGCCGATCTCGCGGTCGCCGCGCGCCGCATCGCGCACGGCCGCTGGCTTAACGCCGGCCAGACCTGCACCGCCCCCGATTATGTGCTGGTCGACAAGACAGTGGCGCCCGCCTTCCTCGACCGCCTCAAGGCGGCCGCCCTCGACTTCTACGGCCCCGATCCGCAGAAGAGTCCCGACTTCGGCCGCATCGTGAATGCCCGCCACTTCGATCGCGTGAAGAAGCTGCTGGGGGCAGGCACGATCCATCACGGCGGCCAGACCGACCGCGACGACCTCTATATCGCGCCGACCATCCTGACCGACGTGCCGCCCGACGCGCCGGTGCTCCAGGAGGAGATCTTCGGCCCCGTCCTGCCCGTGATCGCCGTCGAGAGCATCGACGCCGCCATCGCGCAGGTGAACGCGCGGCCGCATCCGCTCGGCCTCTACGTCTTTGCCAATGACGGCGCGGTCGTCGAGCGCATCCTCGCGGCCACGGCGTCGGGCGACGCCGCGATCAACGATTGCGCCGTGCAGCCGATCATCCGCGAGCTGCCGTTCGGCGGCGTCGGCAACTCGGGCATGGGCAAGTATCACGGCGAATGGGGCTTCCGCGCCTACACCAACGCCCGCGGCGTGCTGCGCCGCGGCGCGGGGCTCGATCCCGCCCTGCGCTATCCGCCCTACAGCCGGTACAGCCGCCTGCGAAACTGGATCATGGGGATACGGTGATCCGGGAGGCGTTGTCCCGTTCCGGGGCAACGTCTAACCTCCCTCCAACACGGAGGGATTCATGGCCAAGTTCGGTATCGGAGATTCGCTTCGCAGGATCGAGGATCCGCGCCTTCTGACCGGCGGCGGACGCTACACCGACGACACCAAACTCTCGACGCCGGCCGCGCGCCTCTATGTGCTGCGCAGCCCGCACGCCCACGCCGACATCAAGCGCATCGACACGACGGCCGCGAAGAAGGCGCCGGGCGTGCTGCTGATCCAGACCGGCGCGGACGTGAAGAAGGCGGGCTTCGGCGACGTGCCCTGCCTGGTGCCGCTGGAGAACCGCGACGGCACCCCGCGTGGCGAGACTCCGCGCCCGATGCTGGCGCTCGACCGCGTGCGCCATGTCGGCGATGCCGTCGCCTTCGTCGTCGCCGAGACGCTCGAGCAGGCCAAGGACGCCGCCGAGCTGATCGAAGTGGACTACGCCGCCCGCCCGCATGTCGTCGGCACCTTCGAGGCCGCCCAGCCCGGCGCGCCGCTGGTCCACGACCATATCAAGGACAACATCGTCTTCGACTGGCAGATGGGCGACCGCGCCGCCACCGAAGCGGCCTTCGCCAAGGCGCACAAGGTGGTGACCCTGAAGCTGGTGAACCAGCGGCTGGTCGTGAACTCGATGGAGCCGCGCGGCGCGATCTGCGAGTACGACGCCAAGGACGACCGCTCGACCCTGTGGCTGAGTTCGCAGGGCGTGCACATGATCCGTCCGGTCGTGGCCGACATGATCCTGAAGATCGGCTCTCCCAAGCTGCGCGTGCGCACCGGCGACGTGGGCGGCGGCTTCGGCATGAAGATCTTCGTGCATCCCGAGTATCCGATGGTCGTGTGGGCGAGCCGCACGCTCAAGAAGACCGTGAAGTGGATTCCCGACCGCCAGGAGGCGTTCCAGTCCGACGTGCAGGGCCGCGATCACGTCTCGATCGCCGAGATGGCGCTCGACAAGGATTGCCGCTTCATCGGCGAGCGCATCACGACCTACGCCGCGCTGGGCGCCTATCTCAGCCACTTCAGCGCGTTCATTCCCACCCTGGCCGGCAGCTCGATGCTGAACGGCCTCTACACCACGCCCGCGATCTACGTGAACGTGAAGGGCGTGATGACCAACACCGTGCCGACCGACGCCTATCGCGGCGCCGGCCGTCCCGAGGCCTCGTACCTGATGGAGCGCTTCGTCGACCATATCGCGCGCGAGACCGGCAAGACGCCCGACGAGATCCGCGCCATCAACTTCATCAAGCCCGCGCAGTTTCCCTACAAGACAGCGCTCGGCGACACCTACGACTCGGGCGACTTCGAGACGGTGATGCGCAAGGGCATGGAGAAGGCCGACTGGAAGGGCTTCGCGTCCCGGCGCGCCCAATCGGCGGCCAAGGGCAAGTGGCGCGGCATCGGCATGGCGACCTATGTCGAGAAGTGCTCGGGCGGCTCGCCCGAGACCGCCAAGGCCGTGTTCAACGACGACGGCACGGTCACGATCTTCACCGGCAACCAGACCAACGGCCAGGGTCACGAGACGGCGATCAGCCAGATCGCCTCGGCCGGCCTCGGCATCGACATCGAGCGCATCCGCATCGTGCAGGGCGACAGCGACGTGGTGCCCGAGGGCATGACCGGCGGCAGCCGCACCATCGCGGTCAACGGCGCCGCGACTATGGGCGTCGCGGAGAAGATCATCGCCAAGGGCAAGCCGCTGGCGGCCAACATGCTCGAGGCCAGCGCCGCCGACATCGACTACAAGGACGGCGCCTTCAAGATCGTCGGCACCGATCGCTCGGTGAGCCTGTTCGACGTGGCCAAGGCCAACAAGGGCGCGCTCGACGACAGCTTCACGCGCACGCCGGAAGCCGACACCTATCCCAACGGCTGCCATGTCTGCGAGCTCGAGGTCGATCCCGACCTCGGCACGGTCGAGATCGTGAACTACACGGTGATGGACGATTTCGGCCGCGCGCTGAACCCGCTCCTGCTCCAGGGCCAGATCCACGGCGGCGTCGGCCAGGGCGTCGGCCAGGCCTTGAGCGAAAAGACCGTCTACGACGCGGAGTCGGGCCAGCTGATGAGCGGCAGCTTCATGGACTACGCCCTGCCGCGCGCCGACATCGTGCCCAGCGTGCACTTCGACATGCACAACAGCCTGTGCAAGACCAACCCGCTCGGCGTGAAGGGCGCGGGCGAGGCCGGCGCCATCGGCGCCCCGCCCTCGGTGGTCAACGCCATCGTAAACGCCATCCACGAGCATACCAGCGTGAAGCACGTCGACATGCCGGTGACGGCGGCGTCCCTCTGGAAAGTGATCGAGGCGCATCGCGCGAAGAAAGCGGCGTAGCGCGAAACCCGATGCTCAATCCCCCGGGCAGCCGGATTGAATGGTTCGCTCGTATATTCATCACTGGCTACTTGGCGACCATTGGCGCGGTCATGGGCGGCGTTTTTCTGGCCCATGCGTTCGATTTCAATCTCGGAGCGCCGTCGTCATCAATCGGCCAACCTTATTCCTGCAACCTTCGGGTCGGAGCCCGCGTCCTATTCTACGGGCTTTGGATTGTGGAACTCGCGACCATGGCGGGGGCGATCCGGCTGGCCCGCAACAAAGAAGACGTCGCGAGATTCAATAGAACGGCCACAAGGGCGGTATTCCCCAAACACGATCCGAATTCAGTCTATCCGTACACAGGACTCGCGATCAGGTTCGTATTGTTGGGCTTGATTGCATATTGGGGTTCGTATCATTTCGCTTATGTCGATCAGGGAATATGCGCGCATAAATGGCTTTTTCAGAGCGTGCTCGACGGTTGTTACATCATCGCTCTAAATTTTTGCCGCGGCCTGTGTCTTATGATGGGCTACATCTTTTATTTTGCGTTTCGTGCCCCGTCTGACGTGAGCACAAGCTCCGAAAATCGTCTTTGATTCTCAGGCAGCGGCTTATCCACGCTTGGCCAGCGGCGGCTTTTTGTCGTCGCTTCTCTCCCACAGAGCGAGCCGGTCCTGACGAAGGCGATCGGCGACCGTCGCCTGCACGGCCGTGCGCGGCGAGCGGATCGGGCCGATGTCGAGCGACACGTAAACTTCTTGCGACGACCACGCGTAGGCGCGGTTGGTCATCAGGCAGCCTTCGAGATCGAAGATGTGCACGACGACGTCCCAGGTGCGGTCGACGCCCACGGGCGCGCTGACCGGGACGGTCTGCACGAAACGGGCGGTGCAGCCGTAGCGGCGTTCGACTTCCGACTGAAGGCCGGAAGCCACCGCTTACCGTCCGGCGCCCTGCATCGGGCGCGGGCCGCCGAACAGCGGATTGACCTGCATCGGGCCGATGCTCTGGCCGCTGCCCGACGCGAAGCCCTGGAGCTGCGACGGCTGCTGCGGCGCGGCCGGGGCCGAAGCGCTGTCCGACGCCGGCCGCGGCGTCACGGCGGGCGCCGGCGTGGCGGCGGCGGACACGGCAGCGTCGGCGGCGAAGCTCGCCGCGGAACCGGCTGCCACGAAGGCGGCGGCGGTGAACATGGCCAGGGAGGCTTTGCGGGACACGGTGGCGATCATCTCATCTCTCCCCAGAGCATCTTCTCAGTGCAGCACGGTCGAACGGCTGGTGTCGTAACGCGCCTCGTGACGCGCGTCGGCCAGTTGCAGGCCCTCGACCGCGCGCAGCACGGCCTCGAAATTGTAGGACGTGGCCGGCGGATAGGTGCGCGTCAGCCGGATGCGCTTGTCGGGGTCGATCACATGGACGCGGCGCACGATCTCGCCCGTCTCCGGCCTCTCCGGCACCAGGCCGTAGAGCGCCGACACCGCGCAATCGGTGTCGGCGATCACCGGGAAGTTGAGCGCCAGCCCCTCGGTCTCCGCGATCGCCTTCTCCCAGCGTTCGTGGCCGGCGGGCGAATCCATCGACAGCGCCACGACCTTGATGCCGCGGCGGGTCCACTCGGGCCGCAGCCGCGCCGCGGCCGTCAGCTCCATCGTCGAGGCCGAGGTGAAGTCGCGCGACTGGCTGAACAGGATGCACCACGAGCGCCCCAGCCACTCGTGGAAGCGGATGCTGCCGTTGGTCGTGTCCTGCTCGAAATCGGGAGCGATCCCGCCGATGCCTACCGCCACGACGTTTCCTTCATGTTGTCCATCTGGGGCGCAGGGTGCGCCTATCGGCCCGAACACGCGACGAAAGCGATGCTAATCTCTGCTAATCGGCTTCAGCCCAGCACGAGGCGGGCCTGTTCGGCGGCGGTCGCCAGCGGCCAGCGACCGCCCTCTGCGAGCCCCAGTTCGAGGCTTTCGACCGACAGCCCGGCCGACAGCCGCTCCTGCAACCGCTCGACCACGACCTTCAGCGACCCGGCGCGGGTGCCGATCGAGGGATGTACCCGCCGTGCATAGCCCGCGAGCCGGGCGGCGACGTCGAACCGGCGGTTCAGCGCGGCCAGCAGGGCGACCGATTCGACCACCCAGGCGACCGAGGAGGTGAGACCGATGGCGCTGCCCTGGGCGATGACCTCGCGGGCGGCGGTGCGCATGCCCTCGAGGTCGCCCGCCACCAGCAGATGCGCGGTGAGGGTCGACATCAGCGGCGTGCGGCGGCTGGGCGGGAGCTCGTCGCGCAGGTCCTCGAGCTGGTCGAGCGCGCGCTCGACCTCGCCGGTCGCGAACATCAGCTCGGCCATGTTGCTGCCGCCGTTCACCAGGCCGATCCAGAAATCGGTCGAACGGCTGAGCGTGAAGCCTTCCTGGTAGTTGGCGAAGGCCGGCGCCAGCTTGCCCTGCCGGAAGCGCAGGTCGCCGAGGCGAATCAACGCCAGCGCCAGCCACTTGCCCGGCGCCAGCGCACGCAGCACCTGCTCGGCCTCCACCAGATAGGCCTCCGACTGGTCCATCGTCTCGCGTGTCAGCGAGGCGCTGCCGGCGCGCCACAGCGCGGCGCCCAGCCCTTCGGCGTCGCCGGCGTCGCGGAAATGCGCGACGGCCTCCACCGCCGACGGCAGGTTCTCGACGTCGCTGAAGCGGAAGTCGCGCCAGCTCTGCCCGAGCCGCAGCCAGCCGCGCACGATCATCGAGGTCTCGTCGTCGGCCTGCGCGGCGGCGGCGGCCATCCAGCGCTGGCCTTCGGCGACCGGAGTCTCGGGCAGTTCCCACCACAGCGCCACGGCACTGGCGGCCAGCCGCCGGCCGATCGCCGGATCGCCGCCCGGCCCGAACGCCCAGGCGAGCGCCGCACGCAAGTTCTCGACGTCGGGCGCGTAGGCCGCGAGCCACTCCCGCCCTTTGCGCGTCGGCCAGGCGCGCGCGGCGTCGGCGAAGCGGTCGGCGTAATAGGCGGCGTGCCGCGCCGGCAGCGCGGTCTCGCCCGCTTCCAGCGCCTTGCGCACCGCGTACTGGCGCACACTCTCGAGCAGGCGGAAGCGCGGCGGCGTCACCGGCTCGACCGTGACCATCGACTTGTCGGCCAGCGCGGTCAGCCGGTCGAGCAGCGCCACGTCGCCGTCCGCTCCCGGCCCATCCGAAGACAGCGCGCGGATCGCAGCCAGGCTGGCGCCGCCGGCGAAGGCCGACAGGCAATGCAGCAGCGCGCGCTCGTCCGGCACCAGCAGGTCGTAGCTCCAGTCGATCATCGCTTGCAGCGTGCGATGGCGCGGCGTGGTGCCCCGGCCCGAGACGCCCAGCAACCGGAAGCGCTCGACCAGGCGCTCGGCGAGCTGCGCGGGCGACAGGACCTTGAGGCGCGACGCCGCCATCTCGAGGGCGAGCGGGATGCCGTCGAGACGGGCGCAGATCGCGGCCACCACCGGCGCGTTGGCATCGTCGAGCGCGAAGCCGCCCTGCGCCGCGCCGCGTTCGACGAACAGGTCGACGGCGCCGTAGGCGAGCGCGGTCGCGGCGGTGACGGTCTTGGGATCCTCCGGGAAGGGCAGCGGCTGGAGACGGAAGATCCGCTCGCCCGGCACGAACAGGCTCTCGCGGCTGGTCACCAGCACGACGATGCCCGGGCACGCCGCGACCAGCGCGTTCACCAGCATCGCCACCGGCTCGATCATGTGCTCGCAATTGTCGAGCACCAGCAGCGCGCGGCGCTCGCGCAGGAAGGCGGTCAGCCGGTCGGTCGCGGTGTTGCTGCCGCCGCCGCCGCCGGCCAGCACCGAGGCCACCGCCTCGGCGACGCGCTCGGGATCGCCGACGGTCGAGAAGTCGACGAAAACGATGCCGTCGGGAAAATCGGCGGCAACCGTGTCCGCCAGATGGAGCGCCAGCGCCGTCTTGCCGACACCGCCGGGGCCGACGATCGACACAACGCGACGTTGCCGCACCAGGCGTTGCAGCTCGGTGACGGCGGCGTCACGGCCGATCAGGCGCGTCGCCAGCCGCGGCACCGAGGCGAAGGGCGGAACGCCGACCGCCGGCGCGGTGGCCGCATCCTCGGGCGCATCGGGCAAGACGGCGGCGACGAAGACATAGCCGCGCCCGGTGACGGTCCGGATCAGCGGCTGGTCCTCGCCCGCGACGCCCAGCGCACGCCGAAGCGCGGCCATGTTCACCGTGAGATTGTTCTCCTCGACGATGCGGCCCGGCCACACCGCCTTCATCAGCTCCTGCTTGCCCACGATCGTGCCGGCCTCGGCCGTGAGATGCAGGAGCAGATCCATCGCGCGGGCGCCCAGCGCGACCGGGATGCCGTCGCGCGTCAGCTGCCGCTGCACGGGAAGCAGGCGAAAGGCTCCAAAACGGATCGCCGAATGGTCGCTGGGCACGGGCCCTGCTCGGGTCAAAAGGTGGCGCGGGAAGCGCGCCACAATTGGCCCGAACGCGCGGTGAAATCAACACGCGCGTTGCTCTCCGAGCCGCAAAAGCGGATTGGTTTCCCCAAGCCGTGCAGGCGACACTGCGGCGATGTCCACGCCGTCCTCGTACCAGCCTGTCTCCGCCGACTATTTCGACCGCCGCGGGTTGCGCCGCTACGCCGGCGTCGCCTCGCTCTGGGCGCTGGGCGTGGGCGCGGTGATCTCGGGCCACTACTCGGGCTGGAACCTCGGCCTGCTGGCCGGCGGCTGGGGTGGGCTCGCGCTCGCGGCGGCGCTGATCGCCACCATGTATCTCGGCCTCGTCTTTTGCATCGCCGAAATGGGCGCGGCGCTGCCGCACACCGGCGGTGCCTATTCCTTCGCGCGCGCCTCGATGGGCCCGTGGGGCGGCTTCGTCACGGGCCTCTGCGAGAACGTCGAGTACGTGCTGACGCCGGCCGTCGTCGTGTCCTTTCTCGCGACGTATCTCGGCGCGGTGTTCGAGACGCCGCCTTCATGGCAGCCGGTCTACTGGATCGCGGGCTATGCCGTCTTCGTGGCGCTCAACATCTACGGCGTCGAGCTGTCGTTCAGGGTCACCGTCGTCGTGACCCTCGCCGCCCTCGCCTGTCTCGCGGTGTTCTGGCTGTCGGCCCTGCCAGTCGCCGACTTCGGCCGCCACGCGCTGAACATCGGCGCCGGCCCCGACGGCACGCCGGTCGAGATCCCGGAGGGCCACGGGCCGCTGCTGCCGTTCGGTCTGCACGGCGTGTTCGCGGCGATGCCGTTCGCGGTCTGGCTGTTCCTCGCCATCGAGCAGCTGCCGCTCGCCGCCGAGGAGGCGGTCGACCCGCGCCGCGACATGCCGCGCGGCATCATCGCGGGGCTGCTCACCCTGCTGGTCTCGGCGGCTCTCGTCTTGTGGCTCAACCCCAGCGTCGCACCCGGTGCCTTCGCGCTCGGCAACTCGGGGGAGCCGCTGCTCGACGGCTTCCGCGCCACCTTCGGCGGGGGCCTCGCCAAGACGCTGGCCCTGGTCGCCTGCATCGGACTGGTGGCGTCGTTCCACACGATCCTGTTCGCCAAGGGCCGCCAGATCTACTCGCTGTCGCGCGCGGGCTACTTCCCGCGCTTCCTGTCGATCACCCATCCGCGCCACAAGACGCCGCATGTCGCGCTGATCGCGGGCTCGACGGTCGCGCTCGCCCTCATGCTCGGCCTGTGGTTCGCCATGGGCGCCGACCGCGGCGGCGCCGTGATCCAGGGCATGCTGCTCAACATGGCCGTGGCGGGCGCCATGCTCTCCTATTTCCTCCAGGCCGTGAGCTTCATCGTGCTGCGCCGCCGGCGGCCCGATCTCGCGCGGCCCTACCGCTCGCCGTTCGGCATCGCGGGCGCGGTCGTCACGCTGGTGCTGGCGACGGTGACGCTGGTCTTCCAGCTGCTCGATCCGGTGTTCGTCTCGGGCGTGCTGGGCGTCGGCGCGTGGTTCGCCGCGGGCATCGCCTGGTTCGCGATCGCCGGGCGCCATCGTCTGGTGATGGCGCCGGAGGAAGCCTTCGCGCTCGGCGCGTCAGAGACCGGCTGAGAGCTGCGCCTTGGCCTCGAGCTCGCGCTCGGCCTGGTCGCGCGCCACCAGCTTGCGCAGGTGATCGAGGTCGGGACCGCGCAGCTGCGCGGGCTTCAGCGCCGAATAGACCATCGCGTTGACCGGCCGGCCCTTGAAGCGGACCTCGAAATGCACGTGCGCGCCGGTGGTGCGGCCGGTGAGGCCGATATAGCCGATGACGTCGCCGCGCGAGACCCTGGTGCCGGGCGCGATGCCCGCGGCGAACGACGAGAGATGGCCGTAGACGGTGGCGAGGTCGCCCTCGTGATCGATCTCGATCCAGTTGCCGTAGCGGCCCTTGGGCTCGGCGCCCTTCACGACGCCGTCGCCCGCCGCGAGGATCGGCGTGCCGTAGGGCGCCACGAGATCGACGCCCTCGTGCAGCGCCATCGCGCCATGCTTCGCCCCGAGGCCGCGCGTCGCGCTCATCAGGCGCACTGTCGAGGAGCCGGGCGCCAGTCCAAGCGACAGGCCGAGCGGCGTGGCGACATTCACCGGCGCGCCCGACAGGCCGCCTCCGCCGGGGCCCGAGACGAGCCCGGGCGGCAGCGCGGCGTCGTGGCCCTTGCCCGTCGTGTTCTTGCCGATCGTGTGGTCGAGGCCGGTGCCCTGCGCCAGGAACGGCGGCTGGTCGAGCGGGTCGACGCGCAGGCCGAAGCCCGACGACAGGACATAGGTGTCGAGCGGCAGGCGCAGCGGCGGCGGCGCCGTGCCGCGGCCGTTGGCCAGCCAGAAATCGTCATGCGCGGCACCCAGCGGCTTGAAGCGATAGACGGCGACCGGCGCCGCCTTCTTGGCCGCCGGGCGGACTTCGGCCCACAAGACGCGGCCATTGTCGGCCGGCGTACCGTCGAGGCTGAAGGTGCGTTCGTAGCGAACGTAGAACCGGTCGCCGTCGTGCAGGTCGCGGTCGAGATCGATCGCGCTGCCGAGCGCGCGCAGCGCCTCGGCCATGGCTTCGGCCGGCACGCCCGCGGCCACGGCGGAGCTGCCGAGCGAGCCCGCGATCGTGCCGTCGACGCCCACGGTGCGCTTGAACGGCAGGTCGTCGGGAGCGCTCTCCTGCGCCAGCGCGCCGCCGCAGCAGCACGCGGCCCAGAAGGCGGCCGCCAGGAGGAGAGGTCTGATCATGCGATGACGGTCATCATGCCCGCGGACCATGCCCTGCTTCTTGTGTCAAAAGCATGACCCGTCCCGGCCTCAGGTCCGGGGCTTCCAGGCCTTGATCGCCGCATCCGCCTCGCTGAGCTGGGCCGGCGTCATGCGCCCGGCCAGGGTCGCGAGATCCTTGATCGCCTGCTCGCGCCGCTCCTTGTTCTTGTCGGTGTAGCGGGAGATCGCGAGGCTGATCCACTTGTAGGCCTGCACGTCGTCGTGCGGCGGGATGCCCTCGCCGAAGCCGTACATGAAGCCGATATTGTTCTGGGCGCGCGCATAGCCCTGCTCGGCCGCCAGAAGATAGAGCCGCGCGGCCTCCTTGTGGTCGCGCGCGACACCCTCGCCCTGCCAGTACATCGCGCCCAGCAGGGTCTGCGCCTCGGCGTTGCCCTGGGCCGCCAGCGGCTTCCAGATCGACAGGCTGAGGGCGAAATCCTTGCGCTCGTAGGCCCCGGCCGCAGTCCGCATACGTTCTTCGAGCGATCCCGGCGTTTGGGCGTGAACCGGCCCCGCCACTATTGCGGCAATCGTCAGTACCGACGAAAATAGCGTCCTGAGAAACGTCTTCATCGTACCATCGTAGAGTGGCCGATCTCCGGAGTCACCGGCGGTACGGGAAGAGCACGGAGTAGAGGGCGTGAGCGGCGGAGCGAGCAGACTTTCCCTGATGCGGCGGGCGTTCCTGACGTCCAGCGCGGCGGCGCCGGCCTTCCTCCCGGGTCTCAGCCGCAGCCAGACGCTGGAGAAAGTCGACCTGCTGCTCGACTGGAAGGCCGCACCGACCTACGCCGGCTTCTATATCGCGCGCGACATGGGCGCCTTCCGCAAGCGCGGGCTCGAGGTTCGGCTGGTCGACACCCATGGCGCGGCCTCGTCGGCGGAGATGATCGGCAAGGGCCGCGAATTCTGGATCGGCTCGTCGAGCGGCGCCGCCACCGCGATCGGCCGCGCCAGGGAACAGGCCGTGCGCAGCCTCGCCGTCTACTATCGCCGCACGCCGAGCGTGGTCTATTCGCGCGTCGGCGACCATATCGACGCGCCGCGCGACCTCTACGGCAAGAAGATCGGGCTGGTGCCCGGCAGCGTCACCGTCGATGAATATCGCGCGCTGCTGGTCGCCAACCGGCTCGACCGCTCGCGCATCACCGAGGTCGAGGTCGACTGGAGCGCCAAGGCGCTGCTCGACAAGAAGGTCGATGCGCTGATCGACTACGAGGAGATCACCCCGGCCGAGCTGATGGCCCGGGGCACCAAGGTCACGGTCATGCGTCTCGCCGACTTCGGCGTGCGCCTCTACAGCCTGAACCTGGTCGTCAACGACGAGGCCTGGGCCGATCCCGCGCGCCGCGCCATCGCGCGCAAGATCGTCGAGGCGCTGCGCGAAGGCTACGGCTTCGTGCGCGATCATCAGCGCGAGGCCGCCAACACGTTCAAGAAACTGTTTCCCGACATCGCCCCGCGCTATGTCGATCTCAGCATGGTGACCGTGGCGCGCCAGCTCGGCACCTTGCAGATCGGCCTTCAGACGCGCGTCGGCTGGGAAGACACGCTGAAGCTCCTGACCTCGCTCGGCCTGCTGGCCCGCCCGGTGGGCGCCGAGGAAGTCGCGATCCTCGACTAGGCGCCCTTCACGAGACGCTGGCGGTAGCCTGCCGCGACCAGTTGCTCGAGCGCATCCGTCACTGTAGCCGGCACGTCCTGCGCGATCTGAAAGCCCATCTTCGGATAGACGAGGATGCGATGCAGGTCGCCGACCAGCGCCAGCACCGCCCGCTCGGGATCGGCTTCGCGCTCGAAGTATGCGCGCACGCCGATCTCCTCGCACTGCATCAGCAGCTCGATCGCCGGAAAGAGCTTGCGCCCCGTCGCGAAGCCGCGCCGCGTCATATAGGGCTTGGCCGCGACCAGCAGTTTCTTCGGCCGCATGCCCGCGCGGTCGGCGACCGCGAGCCCCATCGTGAAGTTGTCGCCGGTGTTCTGGGCCCGCTCCTCGAGCAGCAGGGCCTTCTCCCGCACGCCCTCGCGCATCGCCACGTCGGCGAAGACGCGCGCCTCGCTTTGGTCCCAGCCGGTCTCGAGCACGTCGCCCTTGTGCGCGATGCCGCCCGACATGATGACGACCGGCGCCAGCCCCTGCTTCCACAGCCGGGCGGCATGGACGGCGGCCTCGGTGTCGAAGCTGCCGAGCGTCAGGATCGCATCGGCATGCTCGGGCGGATGGACGAGGCGCATGTAATCCCACGCGACCTCGAGGGCCGGCAGGACCGCGGCGTCGTTCCACGCCATGCCGGCGTCAGGCGGCGGCGCGCAGGCTGGCGCGGCCGCCGCGCAGGCGGTTGGCGAGCGCGATCACGACAGTGGTGATGACCACGATGGTAAGGCTCAGCACGGCGATGGCGCCGACGTCGCCGCTCTCCTTGAGGTCGAAGATCAGCACCGCCACAACCTTGGTCTCGGAGGTGAACAGGATCACCGCCGCCGACAGCTCGCGAATCACGCCGACGAAGACGAAGCACCAGGTCGCGATGGCCGAGGCGCGCAACAGCGGCCCGGTGATGTCCCACAGCGTGCGCATGCGGGTCGCGCCCAGCATGCGGCCGGCTTCCTCGAGCTCGGGATGGACGGCATGGAAAGCCGAGCGGATCTGCTGGTAAGCCGCCGGCAGCTCGATGGTCACGAAGGCGATCAGCAGGATCCACAAGGTGCCGTAGAGCGTGAGCGGCGGCCGCGTGTAGGCGAGGAACAGGCCGACACCCAGCACGATGCCGGGGATGGCGAGCGGCGCGGTCGCGAGGAAATCGAGGAAGCGCCAGCCCTTGATCGCCTGGCGCGCCACCACGTAGGCGATCAGCAGCGACAGCGCCGCGCCCACCGTGGCCGAGAGCGTCGCCAGGATGAACGTGTTCTGCATCGCCGGCAGGGTCGAGCTCAGCTCCCTGAAGGTGAAGATCACGTTGCGCAGGGTGAAGGTCTCGGGCGTCACGAACTGCGAGGACACCGGCGAGAACGCCGTGTTGAGCAGCGCCGCGTACGGCAGGAAGAGCGGCAGCGACAGCACGAAGATCGCCAGCGCCGCGGCCGGCAGGCGCAAGCCCCCCAGCCGCACGACGCGGGGCGCGCCGTACTTGCCGCCCAGCACCGCATAGCCGCGCCGGCCGAGCACCAGCGACTGCGTGCGCAGCAGCGCCACCGTCAGCACCAGCAGCGGCAGCGCCGAGGCGGCGGCCAGCTCGGGCTTGGGCGGAAAGGCGAACAGGCTCCAGATCTTGGTAGTGAGCGTGTTGAAGCCCGCCGGGATCGCCAGGATCGCGGGCGAGCCGAAGATGTTGAGCGCCTGGAGGAAGGCGATCAGCGCGCCGGCGGCCAGCGTCGGCAGCGCCAGCGGAATGGTAATGCGCCGCGCCGTCGCCCAGGTGCCCGCGCCCAGCATCGACGACGCGTCCTCGAGCTCGCCCGGCATGCGGTCGAGCGCGTTGGCCACGAGGATGAAGACGTAGGGAAACGTGTAGCAGGCGATGACGAAGATCAGCCCCGGCAGCGTGTAGATGTCGAACAGCGCCTCGTCGGACGGCATGCCGGTCAGCATCCGCCACACCTGGTTCAGCAGGCCCGAGTTGGGCGCCGCCAGCATCTCCCAGGCGATCGCGCCCACGAACGGCGGCGTCACCAGCGACGCCATCACCAGCACGCGGAAGGTGCGGCCGAGCGGCATGTCGGTGCGCGCCACCAGCCAGCCGAGGGGAGCGGCGATCACGCAGCAGACCGCGCTGGTCGAGAAGGCGATGATGAGCGTGGTGATCAGCGGATCGAGGAAGTCCGGATCGGTGAACAGCGTCACGAAGTTGGCGAGCGTCGGATTGCCCGCCTTGTCGGCGAAGGCGTAGACGACCAGCCAGCCCATCGGCAGCACGATCATCACCGCCAGCAGCGCCGCGACCGCCATCATCAGCGGCCGCGAGAGGTCGAAGCGTGCGGTCACGTCAGACCTTGAAGTACTTCGCGTACTGCGCCTTGATCTGGTCGGCCTTCTCGGCGACCACCGCGGCCTCTTCCTTCAGCGTCTTGATCGAGGACAGCGCCGGCCGGCCTTCCTTCTGCTTCACCCGCTTGTTGGCGGGATACTGGCCGCTCAGGTCGACGATGAACTTCTGGCCCTCCGGCGACATGATCCAGTTCACCATCAGGCGCGCGGCGTTGGGATTGGGCGCGGTCTTGAACACGCCCATCGGGTTGCTGATCTGCGGCGTGCCCTCGACGGCGTGCACGACCTCGATCGGCGAGCCGCGCTCCTTGGCCATCCAGAACAGGTAGTCGCTGCCGTCGACGGCGATGGCGCGCTCGCCCGCCTCGATGCGCTTGGGCGGCTCCGTCGCCGACTGGACCTGGAGCACCTTCTGCTTGGACAGCTTCTCGAAGTACGACCAGCCGAGCTCGCGGCTGAGCTGCTGCGTGGCGGTCATGATGGTGCCCGAGTAGCCGGGATGGCCTTTCACCATCTTGCCGCTGTACTTGGGATCGAGCAGGTCCCTGAAGCCCTTGGGCGCGTCGCCCGGCGCGATCAGCTTGGTGTTGTAGGCGATCGCGCTGAGATGGGTGCGCTGGTTGCAGTAGAGCCCGTCGGGATCGACCATGTCCGGCGGCACGTCCTTGGCCACGTCCTCCGGCACATAAGGTGCCAGCCAGCCTTCGCGCTTCCAGGCGATGAAGTGCGCGGCGTCGGAGCTGTTCACCACGTCGGCGCGCGCGATCTTGCTCGCCATCTCCTGGGCGATGCGGTTGAACACGCGTTCCGCGCCCGAGCGCTCGACCGCGACCTTGATGCCGAACTTCGCCTCGAAGGCCCGAGCCATCGGCTCGGCCACAGAGAGATCCATCGCCGTGTAATAGCTGACCTTGCCCTCCTTCTTGGCGGCCTCGATCAGCGCCGGGGTCATCGCCTCGGCGGCGGGCATCGCCGACACCACGCGCGCACCGAGCGGCGCGAGTGCGGGCAGCAGCGCGGCGGTCTTGAGAAGCGAGCGACGGCGCATGGCTACACCTTGAAGTATTTGACGTACTGGGCCTTGATCGAATCGGCCTTGTCGGCGACGACGTTGGCCTCTTCCTTCAGCGTCTTGATGTCGGCGAACTTCCTCACGCCGGCCTTGTCGGCCACCTTGGGGTGCGCCGAGCGCAGGCCGCCCGCGTCGACGTTGAGCTGCTGCGCCTCCGCCGTCATCGACCAGGCGTAGAACAGCCGCGCCGCGTTCGGGTTGGGCGCGTGCGCCATGATGCCGGACGGGCCGGTGATCAGCGGCGTGCCCTCGGTCGGATAGACGACCTCGACCGGCTCGCCGCGCGCCTTCATCTCCAGCACCACGTACTCGCCGCCGTCGGCCATGATCGCGCGCTCGCCCTGCCCGATCTTCTTGGGCGGCTCGGTCGCGGACTGGACCTGCATGATCTTCTGCTTCGACAGCTTCTCGAACCACGACCAGCCGAGGTCGCGGCTGAGCTGCTGCGTCGCGGTCATGATCGTGCCCGAGTAGCCGGGGTGCGCCTTCACGATCTTGCCCATCCACTTCGGGTCGAGCAGGTCGGCATAGGACTTCGGCGCGTCCTCGGCCTTCACCAGCTTGGTGTTGTAGGCCACCGGGCAGAGCGTGACCCTCCACGAGGCGTACATGCCGTCGGCATCCTTGTGGGTCGCCGGGAAGTCGCGCGCGACATCCTCCGGCACGTAGGCCGCCAGCAGTTTCTCGCGTTTCCAGATGATGAGGTGCGCGGCGTCGGAGCTGTTCACCACGTCGCAGTTGTAGATCTTCGAGGCGTATTCCTGCGAGATGCGCTGGAAGTTGCGCTCGGCGCCCGAGCGCTCGACCTTCAGGCTGACGCCCGGATACTTGGCCTGGAACGCCTTGGCGACCTTCTCGGCGAGCGGCAGGTCGACCGACGTGTACCAGGTCGCCTTGCCTTCCTTCTTGGCGGCGTCGATCAGCGTCTGCGTGATCTTCTCGGCCGCGGGCGCGGCCTGCGCGCGGCCGACGAACCCGGAGGCCGCGACGACGGTGGCGCCCGCCAGCACGTGCCGGCGCGTGAATTTCTGGGTCATGCCGAATTTCCTTCCATGAGCGCACGGCACTTTGCGGCCGGCAGCTTGAGCCAAACTTCGCGACCCGGCGGAATGTCGAGGTCGGCGGCGACCGTCGCCCGCATCTCCGTCTTGTCGTCGAGCACGACGGTATAGTCGCGCGCCGCGCCCAGAAAGACCTGCCGCGCGACCGTCGCGTGGAGCACATTGTCGCTGCCCGCTTCCGATGCCGACGTCGCGATCGCGACGT
>JAFEFH010000004.1 GCA_018240695.1 Pseudomonadota bacterium
CGCTCATGTCAGGCTCGCGAGGAACGAAGCCGTGGCCGCGCCGCCATTGGCGTCGCAGCGCGGGAAGCTGCGGATCGAGCGGCCGGCCATCGCGCGGTCCACGGCGGCGGCCAGTGTCTGTCCATCGAGGCCGTCGGCCGTCACGGCCTGCACGAGCCCGCGCTCGGCCAGAATTCCGGCGCGCCGCGCCTGCTCGGTCTCGCGCGGCGTCGAGAACGGCACCAGCACCGCACGGTCGCCATAGATCAGGGTTTCCACGACGGTGTTATAGCCCGCCTGGCTGATCGACAGCACCGAACGTGCCAGCAAAGCGGTGAAGTCGTCGCGCGCCGGCTCGATCTCAATGCCGGGTGATGCGCTGAGAGACGCGCGTTCCGCCTCGGGAAGATTGTTGCCGACCAGCAGCCGCCAGCGCCGGTCGGCGAGCGACGAGAGCGGCCGCGCCGCGATCGCCGCGCGCAGCAGCGGTCCGCCGACCGCGCCGCCGCCCACCGAGACGATCACCTCGGCCGCCGGATCGCGCGCATCGGTGTCCTGGGGCGCCATCGGCGCCTGCTCGCGCTCGACGACGTAGCCGGTGTAGTGCGCGCGGCCCCTGAGCTGCTCCCAGCCCGCGAAGCTGCGGTCGAGCGCGACCAGGCGCGGGTCGGCATGCACCAGCACCGCGTCGAAGAAAGCGTCGAACGTCGCCAGCGTCTGGGCGATGCGCGAGGCGCTCGCAGATTCGCGCAGCACGTCGCGCACCGACGACACGATCTTGGGCGGCTTGGGCAGATCCTTCGCCGCGCCCAGCAGCGGCATCAGCTCGAAGCGCAGCTGCGTGCGGCCGAACGGAAACTGCTCGGTGACCAGGATGTCCGGCGCCTCGAGCCGCAGCAGCTCGACCAGCATCGCGGCGCGGCCGGCACGGAAGCCGTCGTCGAGTGGCCTGCCGTCGAGCCGCGACAGCTCGCGCAGGCCCTCGTCCCTGGCGCGCACCGGCGGCAACTGGTGGAAGCGCGCACCGCCGGTATCGAGGCCCGGCACCGGCGCGCCGCCCGAGACCAGCAGCACATCGAACCCGCCGCGCGACAGCGCGCGGGCAAGCGTCGCGGCGCGGCGCAGATGGCCGATGCCCAACAGGTGCTGGACATAGAAGAAGACGCGCTGGCTCATCTTGGACCGAGCGGCACGTTGACCTCGCCCAGCCGTACGCTGCCGTCGGGACGCGCGTGGAAGAAATGCAGCGCACGCCAGTCGAGCTTGAGCGGGGGGCGGTCCATCATGTCCCAGCCGGTGGCCATCGCCAGCACGGCGCGGATCGCGGCCTTGTGCGAGACCGCGACGACCGGCTCGCCCGCCGCGGCGATTTCCTTGGCCCAGTCGCCGATGCGGCCCATCACGGCGCGCGGCGACTCGCCGCCCGGCGGCTCGAAATCGAGCCCCTTGTTCTCGGCGTCGATGAAGGCCTGTCCGACCGTCGCGCGCAGCTCGGCGATGGTACGGCCCTCCCACTGGCCGAAGCTCATCTCGCGCAGGCGCTGCTCGATCGCGACGCCGCCCGCCGGCTGCAACAGCTCGGCGGTGCGGCGTGCGCGCTTCAGCGGGCTGCACAGCCGCTTCCAGCCGTCGGCGGGCGCCGGCAGCCGCCACGTGCGCGCGTCGGCTTCACCCTTGGTGCTGAGGTCGGTATCGGTGAGGCCTTGCAGGCGGCCATCCTCGTTCCACGCGGTCGAGGCATGTCGCAGCAGCGCAAAGGCGACGCCGTCGCTCATCGGTGGACTCCGGGCAGCGTCTTCAGCGCGGCGCCCAGCGCATGCGCGGCGGCGCGGTCGTCATGGCGCGCGGCGATGCGGGCGGCGGTGTTGGCCGCGAGCCGCGCGCGCTCGGCCGGATCGTCGAGCAGGCGGGCGACCGCCGCAGCAAACGCCGCCGCATCGCCAATCGGCGTCAGCAGGCCGGCGATACCATCGGCCACCACCGCGGGCACGCCGCCAGTGCGGCCCCCGACCACGGGTACGCCCGCCGCCTGCGCTTCGAGAAAGGCCATGCCATAGGCTTCGTTGATCGCGGGCCAGACGTAAAGGTCGGCCGACGCATACAGGGACAGCAGCTCGTCCTGGCTGACCGCGCCGGCGAAGCGGATGCGCGCGCCGAACGGCGCCATCAGCTGCTCGATCTCTGGCCGCGCTGCGCCGTCGCCCACCAGCACCGCGCGCCATTTGCGATCGCCCAGCCGATGAAAGGCGGCGGCCAGCACGCGATACGACTCGAGCTTGTCGCGCGTGCGCATCATGCCGACGGCCAGCAGCACCGGCACGTCGTTGGCGGCGCGGCGCGCCCGCGTGGCGAGATAGGGCGCGACGTCGATGAACGGCGGCAGCCAGACCTGGCGCGCCCCGGGCCGCAGGCGCGTGGCGACGCCCGCGACGTCGCGCGGATTGACGGTGATCGCGAGGTCGGCGGCGGCGAGCGCGCGCTCGTTGGCGCGATGGCCGAGCCGCGTCTCGCCAACCGCGCGCTGCGCGGCGTGCGAGGCTTCGGCGATCACATAGGGTACGCCCAGCGCGCGGCTGACGGCCGGGCCCAGCCAGTCGGGCTTGCGATAGTAGGAATGGTAGGTGAACCACAGATCGAAGCGCTCGGGATGGCGCGCCGGCAGCGCGCGCCAGCGTTCGACGATGCGTCCGGCCTGGCGGCGCGCGCGGCGTTCGAGATCGAGATGGGCGGCGGGATCGGGCACGCCCTGCGCCACGCGGGTATGGGCCGGCATCAGGACCGTGTGGCCGAGGCGCTTCAGCAGGCGCGCCAGGCCGCGCGCCATCTCGCGGTCGCCCGAGGGCACCGGATGATCGGGCGGCTTCAGCGGCGTGTGCAGCAGCACGCGCATGGCGACGAGCCCCCCAATTACTCGGCGGCGCGGGCCTCGGGTTGCTCGATCTGGGCGGCGAGGCTGGCGCCGCGCGGCTGCATCAGCGCGCGGCCGATGAAGTCGACGCCGGCCTCGTAGGAAAAGCGCGTGCGCACGATCTCGTTGGAGCGCTTGCCGAAGCGCGCGCGCAGGTCGGGATCGCGCGCCAGTTTCTCGAGCGCCGCGGCGAGCTGGTCGGGCGAGGCGGGATCGCACATCAGGCCGTTCTCGCCGTCCTTCACGAACTCGCCGATCGCGGCCGAGCGCGTCGAGACGATCGCCATCTGCTGGTAGCCCGCCTCCTGCAACACGTTGGGCATGCCCTCGCGGTCGCCGTCGCTCGCGGTCTTGCTGGCCAGCACGAAGATGTCGGCGCGCTGGTAGGCCTCGAACACGGTCTTCTGCGGCAGCGCGCCGTGCCAGGTGCAGCGGTCGGCGATGCCGGCCTGCTCGGCCAGGTGCACGACCGAATCGCCCAGCACGCCGGCGCCGATATGCTCGAAGCGCCAGTTGAGGTCCTTCGGCAGCTTCGCAAGGGCGGCGATCAGGTCGTCATAGCCCTTCTTCGCCACGCGGCGGCCGACCGACAGGATCACCACCGGATCGTTGGGGTTCGAGCCGTCGCGGCGCGAGCGCGTCGCCGGCGGCGCCGGCAGGTTGGCGAGATCGAGGCCGTGATAGACCAGCCGCAGCCGGTCGCGGTCGCTCACCAGCTCGTCGAGGCGCGCGCGCGCGTACTGCGTGCAGGTCACGATCCAGTCGATGTCGGCGAGCTTGGTCTTCAGCTCCCATTCCTGGCTGGTCCAGATGTCCTTGGCGTGCGCCGAGGCGCTCCACGGCAGGCCGCGCATGATCGCGGCGTAGCGCGTCGCCGAAGCCGGCGTATGGATGAAGTGCGCGTACATCCGCTCGATGCCGGCCGGCATCTCGGCGGCGAGCACGAGGCCCTGGCCGAAGCGCCTGATCCGGTTGGGCGTGCGGTCGCGCACGACGTCGTGCAGGAAGCGCGCGCGCGCGGCCTTGTAGCCCGGCAGCTTGCGCGCCTTCCACCAGGCACGGATCACGCGCATCGGATCGTTCTTGAGATACTCCGGCAGGTAGACGATCGGCGCCTTGACGCGCGCGTGCACCGGATGGATCGCGGGATCGGTCGGCAGGCGCAGCGAATAGATCACCAGCTTCAGGCCCCGCGCCTCGAGGCCCGCCATCTCCTGCGCGATGAAGGTTTCTGACAGTCGCGGCCAGCACTTGACCACGACCGCGATGCGCGCGTCATTCGACTCAACCATGAAACACCGATGTCTGCAGAATCAGAAACTGGCCCGTGTCGCCGCGGGCTCGAGGGGAACGGCCGCGGGCGCTTCGGCCGGCGCGGGAGGATCGATCGAGGCGGGGCCGCGATTGGGATGCGCGAGACCGCGCGCGACGAGCTTGATGACGTTGGGCAGGCCGTCGAGCAGGCCGGGCACGATGACGTCGCTCGGCGCGCGCTGCTGCGGCAGCTGGCGCAGCGCGGTGGCCATGACGTGCGGATCGCGGCCCTTGTCGGCGTCGAGCATCTCCATCAGCCCGAGGTTGCGCGCGGCGCGCGCCCGGATGAGCTGCTCCATGCGCGGCCGCGTGCGCGGGATGATCAGCGCCTTCTTGTCGAACGACAGGATCTCGCAGAACGTGTTGTAGCCGCCCATCGCCACGACGCCGGCTGCGCGCTGCATCAGCGCGCCGAGATTGTTGGTGAAGGTGAGCGTGCGGATGTGCGGGAACTTCGCGGCGCGCTCCTTGAAGCTCTCGCGCGCGGCCGCCGACATGAACGGGCCGAACGCGATCACCGCGCCGTAGGGAATGTTGGGATCGCTCTCGTAAGCCGACAGCACCCAGTCGACCAGCGCGTCGCCGTCGCCGCCGCCGCCCGGCGTCACCAGGATGAACGGCCGGTCGAGCTCGTCGCCCTCGTGCGGCACGTCGGTGTGCAGCGGAAGCTCGCGGCGCAGGTAGCCGGTGTAGACGGTCTTGTGGCGGACCGACGGCGGCACGTCGATGCCCTGCAGCGGCTTGTTGATCTGCGGCAGGCCGTAGATCCAGATCTGGTCGTAGAGGTCGGCGAGCGCTGGCACGACGTTCTTGCGCTCCCACTCGACGGCGAGCTGGCCGGGATCGTCCATGACATCGCGCAGGCCCATGATCAGCGGCGTGCCGCGGTCCTTCAGCATCCGCAAGGTCGGCTCGACCTCGCCACGCAGGCCGAGCGGCTCCTTGTCGACGATGAACAGGTCGGGCCGGTAGATGTCGGCGGTGTCCTTGATGATGCGGGTGCGCATCTCCAGCGTGTGCTCGACGCCGACCCGCAGGTTGGCGGAGTCGTACTCGCCGGTGTCGATCTGCTTGACCACGCCCGGGATGCGCACGAAGTCGATGCCGGAGCGGAATTCGTAGGAGCCGATCACCGCCGAGCCCGAGACGATCAGGACCGAGATCGAGCTGTCGGCGCCGACGACCGCGTTGGCGATGGTCCGGCAGCGGCTGACATGGCCGAGGCCGTAGGAATCGTGGCTGTAGAGCAGCACACGCTTTGGCCGGCTGTTTGCAGGCATCGAAAAGCCTCTCCCCCTGGCCGCGGCAGTGCCCCGGCCAGTTCTTGGCCGGACTATGCCATAAGCCGCCAGCGGCGCGAACCCCCGCTCCTGGCGTAAAATATCTAATGTAATCAATGGCATGATCGAATATAGGTAAGGTCGGTCGCGACCCGGGTTTCGATGCAGCGCAATCTTTTCACCTACATTTGGCGCCACAGCCGGCACGAGCAGCTCGTGATCCTGCTGCTCGTGGTGTTCGCGCAGGTCTTCTATTTCCTGTCGCTGAGCGTGCCGAAGTCGATCGTGAACAACGGCATCTCGGGCAATGCCTTCAAGGACAGCCCGACCGTCACCATGCTGTCGATGACGATCCCGCTGCCCGGCTTTCTGGGCGGCAGCATCCGGCTGTTCGACGGCTTCTCGGCCGACCAGATGACCTATCTGGTGATCATGAGCTTCGTCTACCTGGGCGCGGTGATCGTGAACGCCCAGTTCAAGCGCAACATCAACACCCAGAAGGGCCGGATGGGCGAGCGCATGCTGCGCCGCCTGCGCTACGAGCTCTACGACCGCATCCTGCGCTTCCCGGCCGCCCATTTCCGCAAGGTCAAGCAGGCCGAACTCGCGACCATGATCAAGGACGAGGTCGAGCCGCTCGGCGGCTTCATCGGCGACGCCTACGTCCAGCCGATGTTCCTCGGCGGCCAGGCGCTGACGGCCGTCGCCTTCATCTTCATGCAGAACTGGCTGCTCAGCCTGGTGGTGATCGCGCTGCTGGCGGTGCAGATGATCATCGTGCCGCGGCTGCGCAAGCCGGTGCTGGTGCTCGGCCGCCAGCGCCAGCTCTCGGCGCGCCTGCTGGCCGGCCGCATCGCCGAGACCGCCGACGGCGTGAACGAGATCCACATCCACGGCTCGTCGAATTACGAGCGCGCCGACATCTCCGAGCGGCTGGGCCACATCTTCCGGATCCGCTTCGACCTCTACAACAAGAAGTTCGTCGCCAAGTTCTGGAACAACATCCTGTCGCAGGCGACGCCGTTCGCGATCTATCTGCTGGGCGGCTACTTCGCGATCACCGGCAAGATGGACGTCGGCGCCGTGGTCGGCGTGCTGCTGGCCTACAAGGACCTGCCCTCGCCGATCAAGGAGCTGATCGACTGGGACCAGCAGCGCCAGGACGTGCAGATCAAGTACGAGCAGGTGATCGACCAGTTCCAGCCCGAGGGCATGATGCCCGAGGAGCTGCAGGCGATTCCCGAGGGCCCGCCGCCGCCGCTCGGCCACGAGATGGTGCTGTCGGGCATCACCGTGACCGAGGACGGCCGCGTGAAGCAGCTCGACGGCGTGTCGCTGGTCATCCCCACGGACAAGAAGATCGCCGTCATCGGCGCGTCGAGCTCGGGCAAGGACGTGCTGGGCCAGGTGATGGCGCGCATCGTCTATCCGTCGAGCGGGTCGGTGAAGATCGACGGCAAGGACCTGCTGCAGATCCCCGAATTCCTGCTCGGTTCGCGCATGGCCTATATCGGCCAGGAGACCTACCTCTTCCCGCAAAGCGTGCGTGACAACCTGCTGTTCGGCCTCAAGCACCGGCCGACGACGCCGGCCACCTACGAGGGCGAGCTTCAGACCGCGCGCGAGCTGTTCTGGCGCGAGGCCGAGCGCTCGGGCAACCCGGTGCTCGATCCCAACGCCGACTGGATCGACTACGAGCTGGCCGGCGCCACCGGCCCGGCCGACCTGCTGCCGTGCATGGTGCACGCGCTGAAGCAGGTCGAGCTCGACGACGACATCTATTCGCTCGGCCTGCGCGGCGCGATCGACGCGGGCAAGCGGCCCGACCTCGCCGACAAGATCCTGAAGGCGCGCCACGCGCTGCACGGCCGCTTGCAGGCGCCCGAGAACGCCGGGCTGATCGAGCCGTTCAACGCCGACAAGTACAACAAGAACCTGTCGGTGGCGGAGAACCTGCTGTTCGGCACCGCGCTCGGCGCGGCGTTCGACGGCGACAACCTCGCGGCCGATCCCTACATGCAGACGGTGCTGGCCCGCACCGGCCTCGACCAGGACCTGCTGCGCATGGGTCTGTCGATCGCCGAGACGATGGTCGAACTGTTCTCCGGCCTGTCACCCGACAACCCGCTGTTCGAGCAGTACAGCTTCATCTCCGCCGACGAGCTGCCCAACGTCCGCCTGCTGTTGCAGCGCCTGGGCGGCAAGGGCGTCGAGGCGGTCCCGCCGGCCGACCGCGCGCGCCTGATGACCCTGCCGCTGCGCTACATCGAGGCGCGGCATCGCCTGGGCCTGATCGACGGCGCGATGGAGGACCGGCTGCTGGCCGCCCGCCGGGCGTTCGCCGAGAACCTGCCGCCGGCGCTGCGCGGCAATGTCGAATTCTACGACTTCGCCAAGTACAACAGCGCCGCCACCCTGCTGGACAACATCCTGTTCGGCCGCGTCGTCTACGGCCAGGCGCAGGCCGAGAGCCGCATCCGCAAGCTGCTGACGGAGGTGATGGCCGAGCTGCACCTGCGCGATTCCGTGATCGAGGTCGGGCTGGAGTACAATGTCGGCGTCGCGGGACGGCGCCTGCCGGCCACCCAGCGCCAGAAGCTCGGCATCGCGCGCGCGCTGATCAAGCGGCCGCAGTTCCTGGTGGTCAACGAGGCCGTTGCCGTGTTCGACGGGCGCACCCAGGATCGCATGCGCGACAACATCCTGGCCGCCGCCGACGGGCGCGGCGTGATGTGGATCGCCAACCGGCCGAGCCAGGCTTTGTCGTTCGACGAGGTCGTGGTCATGCAGGCGGGCAAGATCGTGGCGCACGGCGCGCCGCAGGAACTCGAGGCCAAGGGCGGGCTCTATGCCGAGCTCATGGCGTCGACGTAGGATGGCAAACAGGAGGACACGATGAACCTCAACGAGGAAGTCGAGATTCTCAAGGGCGTACCGCTCTTCGCCAAGATGGAGGCGGCGAAGCTCAAGCTGCTGGCGTTCACCGGCGAGCGCATGACGTTCAGCACCGACCAGGAAGTCTGCCACCAGGGCGACCCCGGGGATGCCATGTACGTCATCCTGGGCGGCGTGGCCGACGTGCTGATCGACACCCCGACCGGCCCGCTGCGCGTGGCCCAGCTGAAGAAGAACGGCTTCTTCGGCGAGACCGCCATCCTCTGCGACGCGCCGCGCAATGCCACGATCCGCGCCAGCGAATCGCTTCTGACGCTGCGCATCACCAAGGACATGTTCTATCGCCTGGTCACCGAGTTCCCGACCATGGCGATCGAGATGATGCGCGAGCTCGCGCACCGCGTCGAGGACACCAACCGCAAGCTGCGCGACGCCACGGCCAACAAGGCGGCCTGATCGTCCGCATGAGCCGTCTCGATAGTTTCATCGCGCGCATGCAGGCGCAGCGCGACTGCCTGAATTTCCTCAAGCCCCGGATCGACGCGATCGCCGGGCCGATCCTCGAGGTCGGGCTGGGCAACGGCCGCACTTACGACCATCTGCGCGATCTCTTTCCCGCGCGCGACGTCTACGTGTTCGAGCGCAAGGTCGCGGCCCATCCCGACTGCATCCCGCCCGACGACCGGCTGTTCCTGGGCGACGCCGACAAGACCATCCCGCAGGCCGCGGCGAGGCTCGGCGCCACGGCGGCGCTGATCCACACCGATCTCGGCACCGGCGATCACGCGGCCAATGTCGAGATGGGCAAGTGGCTGGGGCCGGCGCTCGACACGCTGGCCGCCACCGGCGGCTATGTGCTGGCCAACCAGGCGCTCAACGTGAAGCGCTGGCAGTTGCTGCCCGAGCCGCCGGGCGTCCCGAAGGACCGCTACTTCCTCTACCGCGTGACCTGATCGGCCCGTGGGGGCCGTCTAGTGGCCGAACAGGCGGACCAGCGCCAGCAGCACGATCGCGCCCACCACCGAGCCGATGAAGCCCGCCGGACGGCCCGCGCGATAGAGACCGAGCGCCTGGCCGCCGTACGTCGCGATCACCGAACCGACGATGCCGATCAGCACCGTGATCCAGAAGCCGTAGATGTGCGGGCCGGGCCCGATCCAGCGCGCGACCAGGCCCACCAGGAAGCCGATCAGGATGATGCCGATGATCTGCATGTGCTCTCCCCCTTCAGACGTCGAGTGTCGCCAGCACCGGCACGTGATCGGACGGCACGTTCCAATCCCGCAGGTCGGTGTCGATGCGATAGCTGCGCAACGCCCCGCCGAGCGCCGGCGTCGCCAGGATGTGGTCGAGGCGGCGGCCGCGGTTGGACACGCGCCAGTCGTTGTTGCGGTAGCTCCACCATGAATAGAGCTTCTCGGTCTCGGGAACGAAGCGGCGCGGCACGTCGATCCAGTCGAGCGACGCCATCATGCCGCCGAACAGCTCGACCTCGACGGGGGTGTGCGACACGATCTTGAGGAGCTGCTTGTGGCTCCAGACGTCGTGCTCGAGCGGCGCCACGTTGAGGTCGCCGACGGCGATGCGGCGCAGACCCTTCTTCGCCCGCGGCTTGGGCTTGCGGTCGGCGTACCACCGGGCCATCTCGCGATAGAAGTCGAGCTTATGCGCGAACTTCAGGTTGGCCTCCGGATCGGGGATGTCGCCGCCGGCCGGGATGTAGAGATTGTCGAGCAGGATCGGATCGCCGCCGATGTCGAGCGCGGCCTCGATGTGGCGGCAGTCCTCCTTGCCGCAGCGATGGTGAACGTTCATCGCGGTGAACGGCACCTTGGAGAGGATGGCGACGCCGTTATAGGCCTTCATGCCCTGGATCAGCCGGTGCGTGTATCCCAGGGCCTCGAACGGCTGGTGCGGGAAGAATTCGTCGGGACACTTGGTCTCCTGGAGACACAGCACGTCGGGCTTGCGCAACTTCAGAAAGCGTTCGACGTTGGCGATCCGCAGACGGACGGAATTGATGTTCCAGGTGGCGACGGTCAGACTCATGCGCCGCCAATATAGGAAGAGGACGGAGACGCTGCCATGGAGATAGACGGCCAGGAGAGCAGCAACATCGAGGACCGCCGCGGCGACGGCGGCGGCTTCGGCGGTGGATTCGGCGGCGGCGGGTTCGGTGGCATGGGCGGCGGCTTCGGCGGCCCCGGCATCCCGCTCCCGATGGGCGGCGGCCTGTTCAAGGGCGGCTTCGGCCTGATCGCGATCGTGGTGATCAGCCTGATCCTGGGCATCAATCCGCTGTCGCTGCTGGGCGGCATGGTCGATGGCGGCGGCGGCAGCTACGTGGCGCCGCAGAGCCAGCAGCGCACCGCCGGCCGGCCGGCGACCAACGATCCCGAGACGCAGTTCGTGGCGCGCGTGCTGAAGAGCACCGAGGACGTGTGGGGCGAGATCTTCCAGCAGATGGGCCGGCAGTACCGCCAGCCGCGGCTGGTGCTGTTCCGCAACGGCACGCAGACCGCCTGCGGTCCGGGCCAGACCGCGATGGGCCCGTTCTATTGCCCGCCCGACCAGCGGGTCTATATCGACCTGCAATTCTTCGACGAGCTGGCGCAGCGCTTCCACTCGCCCGGCCAGTTCCCGCAGGCCTATGTGATCGCGCACGAGGTCGGGCATCACGTGCAGAACCTGTTCGGCATCTCGAACAAGGTGGCAGAGCTGCGCGAGAAAATGAGCAAGCGCGACGCCAACGCGATGTCGGTGCGGGTCGAGCTCCAGGCCGATTGCTTCGCCGGCGTCTGGGCCTATCACGCCGACAAGCAGCGCGGCGGCACGGTCACGCTGGCCGACAAGGACGTCGAGCAGGCGATCGCCGCCGCCACCGCGATCGGCGACGACCGGCTCCAGCAACAGGCGCAGGGCCGCATCGTGCCCGACAGCTTCACCCACGGGTCCAGCGCACAGCGGGTGCGCTGGTTCAAGACCGGTCTACAGAGTGGTGACGTGAAGCGCTGCGATACGTTCAATGCGAAGCAGCTCTGAGCGCGCGTCGCGCGCTCAGGTGTAGGTAACGCTGACCGTACCGCACTTGTCGACGAAGCCTTGCAGCGTGTCGCCCGCCACCACGGCGGCGACGCCGTCGGGCGTGCCGCTGTAGATCAGGTCGCCGGCGGCCAGCGTCACGAGGCCCGAGAGATAGGAGATCGTCTCCGGGATGCTCCAGATCAGCGCGTTGAGATCCGACTTCTGGCGGGTCTTGCCGTTGACGTCGAGCTGGATGGTGCCCTTGTCGATGTGGCCGACTTCGCTCACCGGATAGATCACGCCGATCGGCGCGGACTGGTCGAAGCCCTTGCCCATGTCCCACGGGCGGCCCATGTCCTTGGCCTGGTTCTGGAGGTCGCGGCGGGTCATGTCGAGGCCGACGGCATAGCCGTAGACGTGATCGAGGGCCTTCTCGACGGGGATGTTCGCGCCACCGGACTTCATGCAGACGACCAG
This sequence comes from Pseudomonadota bacterium, assembly GCA_018240695.1. Taxonomy (GTDB): domain Bacteria; phylum Pseudomonadota; class Alphaproteobacteria; order Reyranellales; family Reyranellaceae; genus Reyranella. The sequence goes on from JAFEFH010000004.1 coordinate 11,878, forward strand.
CTCCATCTCGTGGTGCAGGTTCTTGGTCGCCGGCGGATACTTGATCTTGGTTGGGTTCTTCGGATCGGCGCAGAGCACGATGGCGTCGGCCGGCTTGCTGAAGAAGAAGGGCGGCTCGCGGTCGGGATCGTGGCCCATCTCGCGCGCATGAGCGGCATAGTTGCGGCCGACGCAGAAGACGCGGCGGACCGGGAAGAGATCCTTGCTGCCGTGGACCGGAACGCCGACGGTCGCGGGCGGGGTGACAACGTAGGCCATCGCTTTCTCCTTCAAGAGACCGGCTTTATGAAGGGCGCAGGAGTTCGATTCAATGTCCGATGACGGTGGTTTGATCCTGACGGTACAGGCGGATTCGGCCGATTCAGCCCTGGGCTGGGCGGTCCTGGGCGCGCGCCGCTGGCGCTGCGTGGTGGGCGCGGGCGGCATCCGCGAGGACAAGGTCGAGGGCGACGGTGCGACGCCGGTCGGCACCTTTCCGCTGCGCCACATCTACTACCGCAACGACCGGCTGGTGCTGCCCAAGCCGATCGGCCTGCCGGCGCGGCCGATCTCGCAGCACGACGGCTGGTGCGACGACCCACGCTCGGATTCCTACAACCGGCTGGTGCGCACGCCCAACGACTGGAGCCACGAGAAGATGTGGCGCGAGGACGGGCTGTACGATCTCGTGGTCGTGGTCGGCTACAACGACGATCCGCCGGAGGGTGAATGGGGCAGCGCGATCTTCCTCCACATCGCGCGCGACGACAAAGCCGGCACGCAAGGCTGCATCGCCTTCGCGCGCGAGGACCTGCTGGAGTTGCTGCCGCTGATCACCGCCCAGACGCGCCTGCGGGTGCTTTCCCATCCCGCCAACGAACAGCCGGGGCCGCCCTCCGAAGACGAGGAGCTGATGAAGGAGTTCGAGGATTTCGACGAGAAGGACTGGTCGTAAGGCTTGTCAGCCGACCATGCGGCCGATCGTGCGGGCGGTGTAGTCGACCAGCGGGATGATGCGCGCATAGTTGAGGCGCGTCGGGCCGATCACGCCTATCGCGCCCAGGATGCGCTCCTGCGAATCGCGGAACGGCGCCACCACCATCGAGCAGCCGGTGTTGGCGAACAGCGGATTGTCCGCACCGATGAAGATCTGCACGCCCGCCGCGCCGTTGGCCAGTTCGAGCAGGCGCGCGAAGCTCTCGCCGCGCTCGAGCGCATCGAACAGCGTGCGCACGCGCTCGAGGTCGGCGAGGACGGTGATGTCCTCGAGCAGCCGCGCCTGGCCGCGCACGATCAGGTTGCCGCCGGGCTCGCCGGCCCAGCTCGCGAGGCCCGATTCGATCACGCGCGCGGTGAGATCGTTGAGCTCGGCGCGCTTCAGCTTCAGGTCTTCGAGGATGAGGCGGCGCGCATCCTCGAACGTCCGGCCGGTGAGGCGCGCGTTCAGGTAGTTGCTCGCCTCGATAAGCGCCGACGCCGGCATGCCGATCGGCGTGTCGATCAGCCGGTTCTCGACATGGCCCGACTGCGTGACCGTCACGACCAGCGCGCGGCCCGGGCCGAGGTTCACGAACTCGATGTGCTTCAGCGGCTGCTCGGTCTTGGGCGCCATCACGAGGCTGGCGCAGCGCGACAGGCCGGAGAGCAGAGACGTCGCCTGCTCGAGCGCCTCGTTGACGCTGCGGCCGGCGGCGGCGCAGCGCGATTCGATGCTCTTGCGCTCGTCTTCCGAGACGTTGCCGACCTCGAGCAGGCCGTTCACGAACAGCTTCAGCCCGGCATGCGTGGGCAGGCGGCCGGCCGACGTGTGCGGGGCATAGAGCAGGCCGAGGTCCTGGAGATCGGCCATGATATTGCGGATGGTGGCCGGAGAGAGCGCCTCGGTGATCTTGCGGGTGAGCGCCCGCGAGCCGACCGGCTCGCCGGTCTCGACGTAGCTCTCGACCACGCCGCGCAACACTTCGCGCGCTCGATCGTTCAGCTCGTTGACTGAGGCGGTTTGCCGCTGGCCTACGGGGGCCTCGGTGAGGGCCCCGGGAAGGCCGAGGCGATGGATGGCCATGTGAAAAATGTAGGAAGTGGTTTTGGTCCGGTCAACGAGCGCGGGCGTACTCTCGCAGACTGGAAGCTATACCTGGTATGGCTAGCCTGACTTTGCCCCTACCCCCTCGCTCCATTCGCACTCATAGTGTAAAAGACCTCCATGCCCTTCCGACCTTACCGATTCGAGCATCCCAACACGGAAGAAAGCGAACTGATTTCCGTCTCGTCCTATGCGGCGGCCGCATTCTTTGGCCCCTTCTATATCCTCTACAAGCGCTCTACGGGCTTCTGGCCGGCCCTCGGCATGATGATCTTCCTCACCGCGGGCATCGTGGGCGTCACCGGCGTGACCTCGTTCTTCCTGCCGCCCCGCACCCAGCTCATCGTCATCCTGATCTCCATCCCGGTGGCGCTGATCATCCAGGCCCACTTCGTCGTCAATCGCGTGAAGATCTGGTACCGCCGCCGCGGCTGGCTGGTGCGCGCACCCTAGGGCCTGCCCCTCTTTTCGGGCCGTCTTGTTCGGGGCGCCGGCTTTGGCCATAAGCCCCCCACCAAGACAGGAGACACGCATGCGCCCCTCCGGCCGCGCCCCCGACCAGCTACGCAAGGTTTCGCTCGAGCCAGGCTTCTCCCGCCATGCCGAGGGATCGTGCCTCGTGAAGTTCGGCGACACCCATGTTCTGTGCACCGCCTCCGTCGACGAGCGCGTGCCGCCGTGGATGCGCAACTCGGGCAAGGGCTGGGTGACGGCGGAGTACGGCATGCTGCCGCGCTCGACCCACACCCGCACCGATCGCGAAGCGGCGCGCGGCAAGCAGTCGGGCCGCACGCAGGAAATCCAGCGCCTGATCGGTCGCGCGCTGCGTGCGGTCGTGAACCTGCCGGCGATGGGCGAACGCCAGATCAACATCGACTGCGACGTGTTGCAGGCCGACGGCGGCACGCGCACCGCCTCGATCACCGGCGCGTGGGTCGCGCTGAACTTCGCCTTCGAGCGCCTGATCAAGGAAGGCAAGCTCACGGCCAACCCGATGACCGGCCAGGTCGCCGCCGTTTCGTGCGGCCTGTGGGAGGGCACCGCATTGCTCGACCTCGACTATCCCGAGGACTCCAAGGCGCAGGCCGACGCCAACTTCGTGCTGACCGGCGACGGCGGCATCGTCGAGGTCCAGGGCACCGCCGAGGACAAGCCGTTCAGCGAGCCGCAGTTCATGCAGTTGCTGGCACTCGCCAAGAAGGGCGTCACCGAGCTCACGCATCTCCAGCGCCTGGCCGTCGGGAAAAGCTGATGGCGCGCCGTTTCGCCCTGCCGAAGCTCGTTGTGGCGACCCACAATCGCGGCAAGGCGGGCGAGATCGGCACGATGCTGAAGCCGTACGGCGTGACCATCGTCTCGGCCGGTGAATTGGGACTGCCGTCACCGGAAGAAACCGGCACGACCTTCGAGGCCAACGCCACGCTCAAGGCGCTGGCCGCCACGCGGGCCAGCGGCCTGCCGGCGCTGGCCGACGATTCGGGATTGAGCGTGCATGCGCTCGACGATCAGCCCGGCGTCTACACAGCCGACTGGGAAGGCCCGACACGCGACGCCATGGTCGGCATGCAGCGCATCCAGGACGAGCTGGCGAAGCGCAACGTGCCGCAGACGGTCGCCGCGCGCGCCGCGACCTTCCATTGCGTGCTGGTGCTGGCCTGGCCGGACGAGCATCTCGAACTGTTCCATGGCACCTGCGACGGCGCGATCGTCTGGCCGATCCGCGGCAGCGGCGGCCACGGCTACGATCCGTGCTTCCAGCCCGCCGGGGACACGCGCACCACCGCGGAGATGAGCGACGCCGAGAAGAACGCGATCAGCCATCGCGGCCGCGCCTTCCGGATGATGGTCGAGGCCTGCTTCCGGTGAGCGCGCGCGCGCCGCTCGGCATCTACGTGCACTGGCCCTTCTGCAAGTCGAAGTGCCCCTACTGCGACTTCAACAGCCATGTGCGCGATGGCGTCGAGCAGGCACGCTGGCGCGCCGCGTTGCTCACCGAACTCGAGCATGCCGCCCGCGAGGCGCCGGAGCGTCGCGTCGAGACGATGTTCTTCGGCGGCGGCACGCCGTCGCTGATGGAGCCTGAGACCGTGGCCGCCGTGATCGCCCGCGCGCGCGCGCTGTGGAACACCGCGACCGACATCGAGATCACACTCGAGGCCAATCCGACGTCGGTCGAAGCTGACCGCTTCGCGGCGCTGGCGCAGGCCGGCATCAATCGCGTGTCGCTGGGCGTGCAGGCGCTGTCGGCCGACGACCTGCGTTTTCTCGGCCGCGAGCATTCGCCCGACGAGGCCCTGGCGGCGCTCGACACGGCGCGCCGTCATTTCACCCGCCATTCCTTCGACCTGATCTATGCCCGTCCCGGCCAGACGCAAGAGGCGTGGGCGGCCGAACTGGAGCGCGCGTTGGCGCTCGCCGGCGAGCATCTGTCGCTCTACCAGCTCACCATCGAACGCGGCACACGCTTCTTCACCGATCACGCGCGCGGCAAATTCGTGCTGCCGGGCGAGGAGGCCGCCGCCGCGATGTTCGAGCTGACGCAGGCCCGCCTCGCCACGGCGGGGCTGCCGGCCTACGAGATCTCGAACCACGCGCGGCCGGGCGCGGCGTGTCGCCACAATTTGATCTACTGGCGCTATCAGGATTACGTCGGTATCGGTCCAGGAGCGCACGGCCGCTTCGGCGAAGCCGGCGGCAAGCGCGCGACGCGCCGCCTGAGCGGGCCCGAGGCCTGGCTGGAGGCGGTGGAGCGCGACGGCCACGGCACTGCCGAGAGCAGCCTGGTCACGGGCCGCGACCTGGTGGAGGAAGCGTTGATGATGGGGCTGAGACTGAGCGAGGGCATCGATCGCGCGATCTTCGCGGCCAATACCGGCGCCGATCCCGTCGAGGCCGTCGGCGAGCCGGCCCTGGCGCCGCTGGTCCGCGGCGGATTCCTCGACGTCAGCCCGACCCATCTCACGGCCACGCCGGCCGGCCGCCAGCGCCTCAACGCCGTGCTGGAGCGCCTGATCGCATGAGGACGCTGATCGCCCTCGCGGCGCTGCTGGCGGCGGCCGCGACGACCGCCTTCGCCCAGACGGCCAAGCCCGCGCCGCGTGCGCCGGTGCCGGTGACCAAGCCCACCGGGCCGAAGTCGCCGTTCGCACCGCCCGCCTTCAAGGTCTCGATCGCCACGGAAGCGGCCTATCCGCCGTTCAACTACCTCGACCGCAAGGGGCTGCCCGCCGGCTTCGAGATGGATATCGCCCAGGAAGCCTGCATGCGCATGAAGGCCGAGTGCGAGTTCGTCGTGGCCAAGTGGGACGACCTGATCCCCGGTCTGCTCGACAAGAAGTTCGACATCGTCATGTCGTCGCTCGACGTAACGCCGGAACGACGCCGCCGGCTCGGCATGTCGCGGCGGTATTATCTGTCGCCCGGCGCCTTCATCGCCAAGAAGGGCGCGCCCTATGACGGGCCGCCCTCGCTGCTGCGCAACAAGAAGATCGGCATCCAGAAGGATTCCATGCACGCCGACTGGGCCGACAAGAGCTTCCGCCGCTCCGCGCAGCTCAAGCGCTACCCGTCGGTGAAGGACGAGCTAACGGCTTTGGCCAACGACGAGGTCGACGCCGTGTTCGGCGACAAGGTCGAGCTGTGGCTGTGGTCGCAGAAGCCCGAGGGCAAGTGCTGCGAGCTGATCGGCCAGGACATCAAGGACACGCAGACGCTCGGCATCGGCGTCTCCGCCGGCCTGCGGCGGGAGGACATCAAGCTGCGCGAGGCCTTCAACAAGGCGATCGGCGAGATGATGAGCGACGGGACCTACAAGAAGCTGAACGAGAAATACTTCCCGTTCGCGCTTAACTGAGAGTTCTTCCCCATTCATATGGGGAAGTGCCCGCGTCTTACGCGGGCGATGGGGTCATGACCCCTCCGGGCCCTGCGGGCCACCTCCCCATTTGAATGGGGAGGCTTCGAGATGATGAACTAGTTGAGCGCGCGATCGCGGCTGACGTACTGGCCGCGCTTCAGTTCCTTGAAGAAGTGCGGCACCTGCGGATGGCCGACCGGCTTGCCGGTCTCGTCGGGCAGCAGGTTCTGCTCGGAGACGTAGGCGACGTAGGTCGTCTGCGCGTTCTCGGCGAGCAGGTGGTAGAACGGCTGGTCGCGGCGTGGGCGCACTTCCTCGGGGATCGACGCCAGCCACTCCTCGGTGTTCGCGAACACCGGATCGACGTCGAAGATCACGCCCCGGAAGGGATACAGGCGGTGTTTCACCACCTGACCGATGGAGAACTTGGCCGTGCGCATCGGCAGCTCGGCGATCGCGGGACCCGCAGTCTGGTTGGCGATGTTCATGGCGAAAGTATTACTCCGAACGGGGGTTCAGGCAACGCGCCAGGCGGGGGGTCAAATCCTCCCCCACTCTGCAGCAATACGCCGGAAATGCCCGGCCGGATTGCTCGGCGGCCACTTCGAGAGAACAGAGCCGGAATCACCCTCTCGGCCCCATCGGTTGACGCGCGGCCCGGCCTGTGGACTCTGTGCCGCGGGCACTTTGGGAAACAGCTTTGGCCGACGGTTTGAAAGTCCGCTTCTGGGGCGTGCGAGGCTCCATCTCCTGCGCGGGCCCGGAATATGTTCGTTACGGCGGCAATACGTCGTGTCTCGAAGTGACCGCGGGCGGCCGCCGGCTGATCTTCGACGCCGGCAGCGGCATCCGCACCCTGGGCCTCGACCTGGTCCGGCAGGCGCCGCTCGACCTCGACATCTATTTCACGCACACGCATCTCGACCACCTGTCGGGCCTGACGTTCTTCGCCCCGCTGTTCGACGCGCGCAATTCGGTGCGGCTGTGGGCCGGCCACCTCGAGGCGCCGCACACGCTGAAGTCGGTCGTGAACAACCTGATGCAGGCGCCGATCTATCCGGTGACGCTCGACATCTTCCGTGCCAGCGTCGGCTTCAAGGAATTCAGGTGCGGCGACACGCTCGACTGCGGTCCCATCACCTTGCGCACCGCGCCGCTCAACCATCCCAACGGCGCGACCGGCTACCGCATCGAGCATGGCGGCAAGTCGATCTGCTACATCACCGACACCGAGCACCGCGACGGCGAACGCGACAAGACGATCGTCGAGCTGTGCCGCGGCGCCGACGTGATGATCTACGATTCGAGCTATACCGACGAGGAATACGAGCGCTATCGCGGCTGGGGCCATTCGACCTGGCAGGAAGGCGTGCGGGTCGCCGACGCCGCCGGAGTCGGCACGCTCGCGATCTTCCACCACGATCCCAGCCACGACGACGCCTTCATGGACGACGTCGCGCGCAAGGCGGCGGTGCTGCGCCCGGGCTCGGTGCCCGGCGGGCTGCCGCGTGTGATCGTGGCCCATGAAGGCCTGACGCTCGTTCCCTGATCATGAGTCGTTCCCTGTCTTTGCGCGGCCGTTGGCGGCGCCTGATGCTTGGCCTGCCGACGGTGCTGGGCCTCACGCCCGGCGGCTGGTTCATCCCGCACCGCTATGCGCCGCTGCTCGCGCCTCCCGGCGCGCAGCCGCCCTATGCCGCGATCGAGGTGCTGTTCGAGGAGAAGAGCGCGGCGTTCGGCGCCATGCTCGACCTGCTCGATGGGCGCGCCGCCGAGTTCGAGGCCATGCGCGGCCTGTTCGACCAGGCCTGGTTCCCCTCGCTCGACGCCGCCATGGCCTACACGCTGGTGCGCGAGCGCAAGCCGCTGCGCATCGTCGAGATCGGCTCCGGCCATTCCACTCGCGTGCTGGCCAAGGCCTCGGCCGGCGTCGCCGAGATCCTGGCGATCGACCCCGCGCCCCGCGCCGACATCGCGGGCCTGCCGGGCGTCACCATCGTGCCGTCGACCCTCCAGGCCGCCCCGACCGACCTGTTCGATCGCCTGCAAGGCGGCGACCTGCTGTTCATCGATTCCAGCCATATCCTGATGCCGGGCAGCGACGTCGACTATCTGCTGAACCGCGTGCTGCCGCGCCTGCCGGCGCGCACGCTGGTCCACATCCACGACATCTACCTGCCGTTCGACTATCCCGCGATGTGGGGCTGGCGGAACTACAACGAGCAGCAGGGCGTGCTGCCGCTGCTGACCACCGGCGCCTACACGCCGCTGTTCTCGAGCGTGTGGGCGGAGCGGCGCCTCGGCGACCGCCTCGCGCGGTCGGTCGTGCCCCGCCTGCCGCGCCCGGCCGACGCGCTGGCCGCCAGTCTCTGGCTCGAGAAGCGCTGATGTTCGCGGCGCTCCGCGGCTGGTTGTTCGACAGCGGCGGCGCCGACAAGCTTCCCGAGCGCGTGCGCGAGGCGATCCGCCTCCAGCAGGAGCGCAGCGAGATCCTGATCGCCTGGATCCAGCTCGCCATCGTGGCGCTGGTCACCACGGTCTACGAGACCAGCGCCATGCCCGAGGGCGTGGTGCAGTACGACTTCGCGTTCGAGACGCAGGTCTTCGCCACCTACGGCGTGTTCTGCGTGATCCGCCTGTTCCTCGCGTGGCGGCGCCTGCTGCGGCCGTGGATGCTCTATGTGTCCGTCGTGGCCGACATGGCGCTGCTGATGGGGTTGATCTTCTCGTTTCCGCTGAAATACGCCCAGCCGGCGGCTTTCTATCTGAAGGTGCCGACCCTTCTCTATGTCTTCCTGTTCATCGCGCTGCGGGCGCTGCGCTTCGAGGCGCGCTTCGTCGTCTTCACCGGCCTCGTCGCCGTCGCCGGCTGGATCGGCCTGGTGCTCTACGTCGAAAGCGGCAAGGGCGGCCCGCTCGACGTCCGCACCGACGACTTCGTCGAGTACATGACCTCGAACTCCCTGCTGATCCACGCCGAGGTCGACAAGATCATCGCCATCCTGCTCACCACCGCGGTACTGGCCATCGCCATCGCGCGGGCGCGGCATCTGCTGGTTCGCGCGGTGAGCGAAGGGGCGGCGGCGCGCGACCTCTCGCGCTTCTTCGATCCCGACGTCGCCGACCGCATCCGTTCGGCGCATGTCTCGGTGAAGGCCGGCGAAGGCGAGCTGCGCGACGCCACGATCCTGACCGTCGACCTGCGCGGCTTCACGCGCCTCTCGGTCGAGCTGGCGCCGGCCGACGTGATGAAGCTGTTGCAGGACTATCAGGGCAGGGTCTGCCCCTTGATCGTCGCGAACGGCGGCAACATCGACAAGTTCCTGGGCGACGGCATCCTGGCCTCCTTCGGCGCGGTCACTCCCTCATCGACCGCCGCCGCCGATGCGATGCGCGCAGCCGATGCCATCCTCGCCGCCACGGCGGTGTGGGCGGCGGAACGGCAAGCCGCCGGCCTCGCCCCGCTCGCGGTAGGCCTGGCGTTGACGGCCGGCCGGGTCGTGTTCGGCGCGGTGGGCGACGGCGAGCGGCTTGAATTCACCGTGATCGGCGACGCCGTGAACCTCGCGGCCAAGCTCGAGAAGCACAACAAGGAAGAGAAGACGCAGGGCCTGACCGATGCCGCGACCTATGCCCTCGCCGAGCGCCAGGGCTATCGGGCCCCTCGGCCGCACGAGCACCGCGCGGGACGCGTCGTCGGCGGCGTGCCGGATTTGGTCGATATTGTGGTTTTAGGGACCTGACCGGGGGCCGGCAGCCCCGCTGCCTTGCCCTTTTCCCAATCGCAGCCTATGTAATTTCAAGTGGGTTTATCGCAGGCGGAAACTCGTGGGAAATAACTACGACATCATCCTGATCGGGCTGGTCGCGGTCTTCTTGATCCTGCGACTGCGTTCCGTCCTCGGAAAGCGCACGGGCAACGAGCGTCCGCCGGCGCGCGACCCGTTCACGCCGCCCGCGCCGCCGTCCTCTCCGCAGCCGCGCCTGGGCGACGCGCCGTCGGGCAACGACAATGTCGTTCCGCTGCCGTCCTCGGGCGCGCCACGCACCTCCGCGCCGACCAGCGGTCCGGGCGGCATCCGCGCTACCGTGCTGCCGACGGCGTCGGCCGGCGTCAACGCGGTGCGCGCCGCCGATCCTTCCTTCGATGCGCTGGGCTTCGCCGCCGGCGCGCGGGCGGCCTTCGGCACCATCGTCGAGGCTTTTGCGCGCGGTGATACAAACACGCTCCGGCCGCTGCTCGATCCGCCGACCTTCACCAGCTTCGACAACGAGATCCGCGCCCGCCTCGGGCGTCGTGAGAAGGTCGAGACGACGCTGATCGGCTTCGAGGCGTCCGATATCGCCGCCGCCGAGATGCAGGGCAGTTTCGCCGAAGTCACCGTCCGCTTCGTCACCGAGCAGATCAACGTCACGCGCGACGCCGAGGGCCAGGTGGCCGACGGCAATCCCAACGAGGTCGTGAAGGCGATCGACCTTTGGACGTTCCGCCGCGACACCAAGTCGAGCGATCCCAACTGGGTTCTGATCAAGACCGAAAGCGAAGGCTGAAGGGGAGAGACGACCGAATGCGCGGACTCTTTCCGGCCGGTGGCGTCGCACTTCTCGCAGCCGCCGGACTTCTCTCGGCCTGTGCCTCCACGACGCCGCGCGACGCGGCCAACACCGTCGCCATGGAGCCGATCTCCTTCAACGAGATTCCCGGATGGGCCGACGACCACCAGACCGAGGCGCTGAACGCCTTCCGTCGCTCCTGCACCAAGCTGGTGAGCGGTGCCGATACGCGCATCTCGACCGACGGCGCCGCCAAGGTCGTGACCGCCGCTGAGTGGAAAGGCATCTGCGCCGCCGCCAACGAAGTGAAGGACGGCGACAACCGCGCCGCCCGCGCCTTCTTCGAGAACAATTTCCGGCCGCTCGAGGTCAAGGTACCGGCCAAGTTCACCGGCTACTTCGAGCCCGAGATGCGCGGCAGCCGCGCGCCGTCGCGCATCTTCAACGTGCCGGTCTATCGCCGTCCGCCCGACCTCACCGACCAGCCGTTCCTCACCCGCGCCGAGATCGAGCAGGGCGCGCTGAAGGGCAAGGGGCTGGAAATCCTCTGGGTGCAGGACCCGGTGGCCCTGTTCGAGGTCCAGGTGCAGGGCAGCGGCCGCGTGCATCTGGCCGAAGGCGGCACGATCAGCCTCGGCTTCGACGGCTCCAACAACCGCCCCTATACCGCCATCGGCAACACGCTGGTCGAGATGGGCGTGCTCCAGAAGGACAAGGCGACCTGGCCCGCGATCAAGGCGTGGTTGAAGCGCAACCCGATCAAGGGTCGCGACGTCATGCGCAAGAACGAGCGCTATATCTTCTTCAAGGACACGAAGACGGCCGCCGCCGTGGGCTCGCAGGGCGTGCCGCTCACCGCGCAGCGCAGCCTCGCCATCGACACGACGTACGTGCCCTACGGCACGCCGGTCTGGATCGAGACGACTCGGCCGGTCTACAACAAGCCCACGACGGAGTCCTACCGCCATCTCATGATCGCGCAGGACAGCGGCGCGGCCATCAAGGGACCGGCGCGCGGCGACATCTTCTTCGGCAGCAACGCGCAGGCCGCCGACTGGGCCGGCCGCATGGTCGCGGGCGGCCGGGCGATCATCCTGGTCCCCAACAAGGGCTAATGCGGCGCGGCCGGCGGCGCGCCGTCGGTCTTCTGTCCGGCCATGTAGCGATAGAGCGCGACCAGCCGGTTGACGTAGGGCGAGGCGCTGCGCACGGCGAGGAAGTCCGATCCTTGGCCGACGCCGATCGTCTGGAAATAGGTCCAGTCCTGCGGCCCGCGACGTTCGATCACCATCGCCGTCTTGAGCGCGCCGGGTTCGAACACGGTGAACAGCGCGGCGCGCACCGGTGTCACGTTCTCGGTGGTGATCTCGGCGCGATCGGCGGTGTGCTGGCGCACCGTCAGGTGATGGATCGTGCGGCCCGCGCGGCCGATCTCGTAGTAGTAGAAGTCGCGGCCGGCGACGAAGTCCTCGGCCTTCATATCCGGATAGGTGTAGGCGGCGTTCGGCCCGTCGGTGAAGCCTGCCTGGCTGACGAACTCCTCCCAACCCTGATGCAGGATCGACCAGAAGCGGATCGACTTGTACTGCGACAGCGCCCCATAGCGCACGAGCAGCGCGTCGAGCGACGACGCGGGAATGGCCGCGGACAAGGCCGTCGCCATCCGCATCTTGCCGGCATTCCAGTGCAGGCACGGCGCATGCTGCCACGCCGCCTTCTCGAGATCGGCTTCGGACCAGGTGCCGATGGCCGGTGACCCGCCGGACGTGGCCAGCGGCTGAGGCGGGCTCTCGCCACATGGGGGATGAGGGACGAAGCCTTGGAACGCGGTCTGCGCGCCGGCCGCACCGGGCGCGAGCGTCACGATCAGGGCGAGGAGAAGGATGGACCGCTTCACGCCGGAGATAATGCCACGGCCGAGGGTGCCGTTGCCTGCTCGGCGCCGATCACGTTCGCGCGCGAATAATTAGGACTGTTCTAAACAACCCCCGTTGCACGTGATTTTGCACGCTGCCATGGTGCCCGCGTGTCCATCTCGCCGTCCCGCTCCACCCATCCGCGCCGTGTCGCGCTGTTCGTCACCTGCCTGGTCGACCTGTTCCGGCCCTCGGTCGGCTTTGCCGCGATCAAGTTGCTGGAAGACGCCGGTTGCAGCGTCGAGGTTCCGCCATTGCAGGTGTGCTGCGGTCAGCCCGCCTACAATTCCGGCGATCGCGAGACCACCCGCGCCATCGCCACGCAGATCATCGACGCCTTCGAGGGCTACGAGGCCGTGGTCGCCCCCTCCGGCTCGTGCGGCGGCATGCTCTCCCATCACTATCCCGGCCTGTTCGACGACGACCCTGCGATGAAGGCGCGGGCGGAGAACCTGGCCGGCCGCAGCTTCGAACTGATGTCGTTCCTGGTCGATGTGCTGGGCGTCGAAAAAGTCGCCGCCCACTATGACGGCACCGTCACCTATCACGACTCCTGCTCGGGTCTGCGCGAGCTCGGCGTGAAGGTGCAGCCGCGCCGGTTGCTCAATTCGGTCGAGGGACTTCGCTTTTGCGAGATGAAGACGCCAGAGGTCTGCTGCGGATTCGGTGGCACCTTTTGTGTGAAATATCCTGAAATATCGAATGCCATGGTCGGCGAAAAATCGGCCGATATCCTGAACACCGGTGCGCAGACGTTGCTGGCGGGCGATCTCGGCTGCCTGATGAACATGGCCGGCAAGTTGCAGCGCGAAGGCAGCCCTGTGCAGGTGCGGCATGTGGCCGAAGTGCTGGCCGACATGGGCAATCTCGCGCCGATCGGTGCGCCGGACGAGGGCAAACGCTGATGCAGTCGACCGCCCACGACTTCAAGGACAATGTCGGCGCGGCGCTGGCCAATCCCAATCTCCAGGAATCGCTCACCATGCTGAAGGTGGGCTTCTCGGAGCGGCGGCGGCTGGCCGCCGAGCGGCTGCCGGAGTTCGAGGCGCTGCGCGACCGCGCGCGCGACATCAAGAACCACGCGCTCGCCAACCTCGACTTCTACCTCGAGGAGTTCGAGCGCAAGGTGATCGGCCTGGGCGGCCATGTGCACTGGGCGCCGACCGCGGCCGACGCGCGGCGCATCATCGCCGAGCTGTGCCAGAGCGTGGGCGCGCGCACGGTCGCCAAATCCAAGTCGATGGTCGCCGAGGAGATCGCGCTCAACGAACATCTCGAGGCGATCGGCATCGCCCCGATCGAGACCGACCTCGGCGAGTACATCATCCAGCTGCGCAACGAGCCGCCCAGCCACATCATCGCGCCGGCCGTCCACCTGACCAAGGACCAGGTCGCCGATACGTTCCTCGAGCACCACACGCCGCTCGGCTTCACCAAGCGCCTGACCGAGCGTAACGATCTTGTCGCCGAGGCGCGCTATGTGCTGCGCCAGAAGTTCCTCGACGCCGATGTCGGCCTCACGGGCGCGAATTTCCTGGTGGCCGAGACCGGCTCGTCGATGCTGGTGACCAACGAGGGCAATGCGGACCTGTCGAACACGCTGCCCAAGATGCACATCGTGCTGGCAACCATCGAGAAGGTGATCCCGACACTCGAGGATGCGGCCGTCCTGCTGCGCGTGCTGGCGCGCTCGGCGACCGGCCAGGAGTCCTCGGCATACACGACGCTCAACACCGGGCCCAAGCGCGCGGGCGATCTCGACGGCCCGTCGGCCTATCACGTCGTCATCCTCGACAACGGCCGCTCGAACGTGCTGGGCACGGAGATGCAGGAGATCCTGCGCTGCATCCGCTGCGGCGCCTGCATGAACCATTGCCCGGTCTACGGCGCCGTCGGCGGCCACGCCTATGGCTGGGTCTATCCCGGCCCGATGGGCGCCGTGCTGACGCCGCAGCTGATCGGCGTCGAGGAAGCGAGCAACCTGCCCAACGCCTCGACTTTCTGCGGCCGCTGCGAGAGCGTCTGTCCGGTGCGCATCCCGCTGCCCAAGCTGATGCGGCACTGGCGAGAGCGCGAGTTCGAGCGGCATCTGACGCCCAAGGCGGTGCGCCAGGGACTGGCGCTCTGGGGCTTCCTGGCGCGCCGGCCGAAGCTCTATCGCCGACTCACCGGCATCGCCAATCGTGTGCTGGCGCTGTTCGGACGCGCCGAGGGCCGTTACGGCGCCCTACCTCTGGCCGGCGGCTGGACGCGCTTCCGCGACTTCCCGGCTCCGCAACCGGGAGGAACGTTCCATTCGCAGTGGGCGCGCCACGGCGGCACGCGGACCCGGCCATGAGCGGCTCCCACGACGACGCCCGCGCGCAGATCCTGGGCGGCATCCGCCGCTCGCTGCATCGTGGCGAATTGTCGGGTGGCCCGCGTCAGGCCGTCGAGGCACGGCTGGCCGCGCCGCCGCGCGGACCCGATGTGGCACGGGCGCGGCTCGCGCAGCCCGAGAAGGTCGAGCTGTTCTGCCAATGGGCCGAGGCCAACAACGCGACCGTCGCGCGCGTCGCCGCGGGCGATGTGCCGGGCGAAGTCACCGCCTATCTCGCGCGCAACAACCTGCCGGCGCGCGCGGCGATGGCGCCCTCCCCCCAGCTCGACGGTTTCGACTGGGCCGGCCAGAAGATGCTGTCGTTGCGCCGCGGCCGCGGCGAAGGCAGCGACCAGGTGTCGATCACCGGTGCCTTTGCCGCGATCGCCGAGACCGGCACGCTGGTCATGGCGTCGGGCCCCGAGCATCCGGTGACGCTCAATCTCCTGCCCGACACCCACATCGTCGTGCTGCGCGAGGCCGACATCGTGGGCGGCTACGAGGATGTGTGGGAGCGGCTGCGCGCGCGCTACGGCAAGGACCGCATGCCGCGCACGGTCAACACCATCACCGGCCCGTCGCGCACCGGCGACATCGAGCAGGCCATGGAGCTGGGCGCGCACGGGCCGCGCCGCATGCACATCGTCGTGGTGCGCGAGTGACGGTCGCCGGCGGCGTCTCTCCCTCGGATCACAAGGGTGAGCTTCGCGTCGTCGGCACGAGCGTCACGCGCGAGGTCGAGTTGCTGCTCGACAGGCTCGCGGCCGCGACGGGCAAGCGCGCGCTGCGCGTCCTGCAGGTCGGTTCGCGCTCCCTTGTCTCCGATCGCAACGAGCGCAACTGGCGCGCTCTGCTCACCAGGCGCTTCGGCGAGCGCGCGACCTTCATCGGCATCGACCTGTTCGAAGGCAGCAACGTCGACGAGCTGCTCGACATTTGCAGTCCGCCCAAGGCCCTGAAGGCCGCGCTCGGCGAGGAACCGTTCGACCTCGTGATCTGCTGCCACGTGCTCGAGCACACGCGCGACCCGATGCGGGCGGCGCGCAACATCGAGAGCGTGCTGCGGCCGGGCGGCCTCGCGTTCGTCGCCACCCCCTGGTCGCAGGCGTTCCACGCCACGCCGGACGATTATTGGCGCTTCTCGGTGCGCGGGCTGATGCTGATGTTCGAAGGGCTCGAGATCCTGTCGGCCTTCTACAGCGGCGGCGACGTCGGGCTCGACGTCGCCTATCGCGTCGAGCGCGACGGCAAGCCGGAGCTCGATTCACGGGCCGGCGCCGTCGAGCAGGGACTGTTCCAGCTCGTCCTCGACCACGAGGACAATCGCGCCGTACTGGCCCGCCAGGCGACGGAGCGCCTCCCGGTGTCGCGGACCTACATGCCGACGCTGTTCGTCAACGTCGTGGGCCGCAAGTCCGCCTGATCCGGCAAAGTCTGGCGCACAAATGAAAAGAGCGGGCTTTCGCCCGCTCTCTCCGTTTCGATCCAGTCGTAGAGACTAGAAGCGGAAGTCCATGCCCAGCAGCGCGGCCCAAGACTGGCCGGCGACGAGGTTGGAGGGGCCGCTGAGGTTGTTGAAGATCACGCCGCCCATCATCTTCACGCCCGGTCCGAGCGCGTAGTTGGCGCCGACTTCGATCTTCGAAGCGGTTTCCGTACCGAAGGACAGAGCGCCGGCGTTCGGGTTCGTGCCGAACGCGGCGGCCTGCGTGGCCGGAGCAGTGGCGGTGCCACCGCTCGTGGTGCCCTGAGCGAGGGTCGCGAGCGAGAGGCTGCCGTTACCGTTGTTGTTGTACGAGACGGTACCGCCGGCAGACAGCTGCCACGGGCCGGTTTCGTACATCACGCCCAGCGAGTAGGCGCGCGTGTCGTTGTCCACACCGGTGTAGTAGTTCGAGCCGAGACCGTTGTTGTCCCAGATGTACGAACCGCCGATGGTGAAGCCCGCGACGCTGAACTGCAAGCCAGCGGCCAGCTGCTTCCACGAGGACAGGTTCATACCCGTCGTCGTGTTGGCGCCGCCGAAGCCGCCCGGACCGTTGTTCAGGCCACCCACGAACGACATGTACGAGTAAGCGCCGTACACAGCGACCGAGACGTTACCGAACTTGTTCAGGTAGTTGGCACCGATAACGAGCGCGTCCTGATAGGAGTTGTCGTTCGTCGGGCAGCCGTTGGCCGTCGTCGCGTCATTGAAGCCGCAAGTCTGGTTCGCGCCGGTACCCGGACCGAGGAGCGCAGCGGCCGTCGGGCCCACCACGTTGATCTTCGGCGAGTAACCAACACCGATCTGCAGGCCGGCGAAGCGCGGCGTGTAGTAGTTGAAGCGATTGACGTCCTGATACTGGGCGTCGATCGTCATCGCGGTGATGTGGGTGTTCGCCTTGTTGTTGGCGGCAGCGGTGGGATTCGCCCACTGGAACGACGTGTTGTGCTGGAAGAAGCCGAAGCCCAGGAGGGCCGACGGCGTGCCGTAGTACATGATGTAGCCGGCGTCGTCCTTCGCACCGAACTCGACGCGGCCCCAGTCGCCGAAGGCGAACAGGTAGGCTTCGTCGATCTGACGGGTGCCAGCGGCGGTGCCGGCCGGGTTCCAGCCTTCGAGCTCGACGCGAACGCCGATCGAAGTGCCGTTGTCCAGCTTGGTCTGGCCGATGAAGTGGATTTCACCTTCCTGAATGAACTGGATGCCCTTGTACTGGACGGACGAGCCGTTCAGGGCGTAGCTCGACTCGATCGAGCCAGCCAGAGCGTAGAACTGGTAGTAGCCGCCAACGCCCATCTTGATGGGGTCGGCTGCCATGGCGGGGGCGGCCATCAGACCGCCAACTGCCAAGGCGGTCGAGCCTAGCAAAATCTTCTTCATCATTCTCCCTCTCTCATTGATCAGAGACTGGTACGTACCAAAAGGCCTTTGTCTGATCGACGGAAGCGGGCCCTCAACCACGGGCACGCGGAACCCCGCCAACGCGACCGGCCGATAAAACACGCGGCCCAAAGCCGGGTCAAGAAATGGTCGGCCTCTCACCGGATTCTCTCCGTACCTGTGGCGAGTTTGTCACATTTTCCCCCGCCGCCAGCGGCCTCGAAGCCGATGGCAAAAGGCTCGGATGCTTTTATAGTCTCTTAAAGAAACCCACATCATCTTGACGCAAAACGCGTCGATACGGCCTTGATTCCGCCGCTTGCAGTAGCCCAAACCTCCGCTTATGGTCCGGCCGCCGCGCTCGACGCGCCGCGACCCAAGTCGCTTGCAACAGGCTCCAATGAAGTTTTTTGACACGGACGGCAGCAAATCGCGGAGGCACGGGGCCTTCCGCCTCCTCATGGGAGCGCTGCTTTTTGCCGGCCTCGCGGGCTGTGGCGGCGATCCAGGCGCTGTCAAGGAACGCGATTATGGCGGCGGCCGCGCGGCAAAGCAGGAGGCCGCACAGGGTCTGGGGGGTCAGAATCGCGAGAACGGTAGCCTGTTCGGCCCGGGCGGCCTGTTCGGCTCCAAGGCGGAGCGGAAGGAAGGCTCGGACAGCGGCGTGGCGGTCAACGCCTACCTGTGGCGCGCCTCCCTCGACACGATCAACTTCATTCCGCTGATCTCGGCCGACCCGTTCGGCGGCGTGATCATCACCGACTGGTACACGCCGGCTGAAGCGCCCAACGAGCGGATGAAGGTCCAGATCACCATTCTCGACCGCGAGCTGCGCGCCGACGGCGTGCGCGTGGCGGTCTTCAAGCAGCAGGCCTCGGCCAAGGGCGGCGGCTGGGTCGACAGCGCCGTCGACCCCCACACCAACACCGATATCGAGAACGCCATCCTGACCCGTGCTCGCCAGCTCCGGATTGCGCAGGGCGGCTGAGCCACGTCAAATACTTGACTTGAGGGGCCGCAGCTTGCACTCGCTGCGGCCTCTGTCGTTTTGGGAGCCTGCCTGTGTCGTCGTCCGCCGCGTCCGAACCCAAGCGCTATAATTTCCGCGAGACCGAAGCCAAGTGGCAGAAGGTCTGGGACGGCAAGCAGACCTTCCGCGCCGTCATGGATAAGGCGCGCCCCAAATACTACGTGCTGGAGATGTTCCCGTATCCGTCGGGACGCATCCACATGGGCCACGTGCGCAACTACACGCAGGGCGACGTGATCGCCCGCTACAAGCGCGCCAAGGGCTTCAACGTGCTGCATCCCATGGGCTGGGACGCGTTCGGCCTGCCTGCCGAGAACGCCGCGATCGAGAAGAAGACCCATCCCAAGACCTGGACCTACGCCAACATCGCCACGATGAAGGCGCAGCTGAAGTCGATGGGCCTGTCGCTCGACTGGAGCCGCGAGCTCGCGACCTGCGACCCGAGCTACTACCGGCACGAGCAGAAGATGTTCCTCGATTTCTGGAAGGCCGGCCTCGCCTATCGGCGCGAGGCGTGGGTCAACTGGGATCCCGTCGACAACACCGTGCTGGCCAACGAGCAGGTCATCGACGGCAAGGGCTGGCGCACCGGCGCCACCGTCGAGCGCCGCAAGCTGACGCAGTGGAACCTCAAGATCACGACCTTCGCCGACGAGCTGCTGAGCCGGCTCGACACGCTCGACCGCTGGCCGGAGAAGGTCCGCCTGATGCAGGCGAACTGGATCGGCAAGAGCCGCGGCGCACGCCTGTCGTTCGAGCTGACCGACGCGTCCGGTGCCGATCGGGGAAAGCTCGAAATCTTCACGACCCGTCCCGACACGCTGTTCGGCGCGTCGTTCATGGCGCTGTCGCCCGAGCATCCGATCACCGCCCAGCTGGCCGCCGACGACCCCGGCCTGCAACGCTTCGTCGCCGAGTGCCGCAAGACCGGCACGGCCGCGGCCGAGATCGAGACGGCCGAGAAGCAGGGCTACAAGCTGCCGCTGCTGGCCAAGCATCCGCTGGTCCCCGGCCGCACCATGCCGGTCTACGCCGCCAACTTCGTGCTGATGGAATACGGCACCGGCGCGATCTTCGGCTGCCCCGCGCACGACGAGCGCGACCACGAGTTCGCCACCAAGTACGGCCTGCCGATTCTCCAGGTGGTTGCACCCGCCAACGCCAAGGAAAAGATCGACGTGCAGGCCGCGCCGTTCGTCGACGACGGCGTGATCGTGAACTCCGAGTTCCTGAACGGGCTCGCGGTCGAGGACGCCAAGGCGAAGGTCATCGCCCGCCTCGAGGAGATGAAGGTCGGCACGGGCACGACGCAGTACCGTCTGCGCGACTGGCTGGTGTCGCGTCAGCGCTATTGGGGCTGCCCGATTCCCGCGATCCACTGCGAGAAGTGCGGCGTGGTGCCGGTGCCGGAGAAGGACCTGCCGGTGAAACTGCCGGACGACGTCACCTTCGACCGGCCCGGCAATCCGCTCGACCACCATCCGACGTGGAAGCACGTGCCGTGCCCGACCTGCGGCGGCGCCGCGCGCCGCGAGACCGACACGTTCGACACGTTCATCGACTCGAGCTGGTACTTCGACCGCTTCACCTCGCCCGGCCTCGAGACCGCGCCGTTCGACCGCGCGGAGAACGAGTACTGGATGCCCGTCGACCAGTATATCGGCGGCGTCGAGCACGCGATCCTGCACCTGCTCTACTCGCGCTTCTGGACGCGCGCGATGCGCGAGGTCCAGCTGACCGGCCGCGACGAACCGTTCGACGGCCTGTTCACCCAGGGCATGGTCTGCCACGAGACCTATCGCGCCAGCGACGGCACGTGGCTGCTGCCCGAGGAGATCGAGCGCACCGCCGGCGGCAACGTCGTGCGCGCGTCCGACAAGTCGCCCGTCGAGGTCGGCCGTTCGGAGAAGATGTCCAAGTCGAAGAAGAACGTCGTCGACCCGGACCAGATCATCCGCGACTACGGCGCCGACACCGCGCGCTGGTTCATGCTGTCCGACAGCCCGCCCGAGCGCGACCTCGAATGGACCGAGGCCGGCGTCACCGGCGCGTGGCGCTTCCAGCAGCGCCTGCACCGCATCGCCAGCGAGGCGATGAACGGCCTGCCGGCCGCCGGCACCGCCAAACCCGCAGCGCTGTCCGACGCCGCGACCGAGCTGCGCCGCGCGGCGCACAAGACGGTCGCGGGCCTGTCGGCCGACATCGAGGCGTTCCACTTCAACAAGGCCGTGGCGCGGCTCTACGAACTGGCCAACACGATCTCGGGCTTCGCCGCCAAGGATGCGGGCGACGCCTGGGCGCAGCGCGAGGCGCTCGAGATCTTCGTGCGCCTGATCGGCCCGATGACGCCGCACCTCGCCGAGGAGCTGTGGCAGGAGCTCGGCCACACGACCCTGCTGGCCGACTCGCCGTGGCCGGTGGCCGACGCGGGCCTGCTGGTCGACGACACGGTGACGGTGGCTGTCCAGCTCAACGGCAAGCTGCGCGGCACGATCGCGCTGCCCAAGGATGCGGCCAAGGATGTCGCCGAGAAGACCGCTCTCGCCTTGCCCGAGCTGGTGCGCGGGCTCGAGGGCAAGACGCCCAAGCGCGTGATCGTCGTCCCCAACCGGATCGTCAACGTCGTGGTATGATCGCGGCGTGAAGATCGAACCGCGCCAGGCCGAGGCCTTCCTCAAGAAGCCGGATCCGAAGATCCGGGCGGTGGTGATCTACGGCAACGACGACGGGCTGATCGCCGAGCGCGCCACGCAACTCGCCAAGACCGTCTGCGAGGACCTCAAGGATCCGTTTCGCGTCATCGACATCGCGGGCGAAGCGCTGAAGCACGATCCGGCGCGGCTGGCCGACGAGTTCTCCGCCATGTCGCTGATGGGCGGGCGGCGCGTGATCCGCGTGCGGCCGGCCGGCGAGGAAGCGGCCGAGGCGCTGGAGAACCTGGTCGCCGCGACGGCGGGCGATGCGCTGATCGTCATCGAAGGCGGCAACCTCACGCCGCGCTCGACCTTGCGCACCATGGCCGAGACCGAGCCGACGCTGGCCGCCATGCCCTGCTACATGGATTCAGCGGAGGCACTGGAAGGGCTGGTCGAAAGCTCGGCACGCGCGCAGGGCCTCAACGTCGACGCCGATGCGCTGGACTGGATCGTCGAGCGGCTGGGCGGCGATCGCGGCCAGACGCGCAGCGAGATCGACAAGCTGCTGCTCTACAAGGCGGGCGACGACGCCAATACCATCACCATGGCCGACGCGATGGCGGTGCTGGGCGACACGGCGTCGATCGGCATCGACAATGTGATCGCCGCGACCTTCGACGGCGAGATGGTGGCGCTCGATCGCGCGCTCGACCGCGTGTTCGCCGAAGGCGGCAACCCGATCCAGCTCGTGCGCTCGTTGCAGCGTCACGCCGACCAGCTTCACCTCGTGTCGGGACACGCCGCGCGCGGCGGCAACCTCGAGGGCGCGATGTTCAAGGCGCGCGGCCTGCCGCGCGGCGGCCCGGTGCGCCAGCGTTTCGAGCGGCACCTGCGGAGCTGGCCGCTCGCGCGCCTGAGCGCCGCGCTCACGCGCATCCTCGATGCCGAGCTGGAATGCAAGAGTACCGGCCTGCCCGACGAGGCGATCGCCCGCCGGCTGTGCCTCGGCCTGGCGAGCGCTGCCCGCCAGGCGCGCGCGCGCCGCTAGCCCTTCTTGCCGGCGCTCCCCGCCGACAGCGGCGTCGCCGCATTCTCGGTCAGGATCAGGAAGGTGAAGCTCTCCTCGATGTAGAGCCGTACTTTTTCGGTGTCGTGCTCGAGGTAACCCAGCGAGAAGTCCTGGCCGACGGTGAGCTCGAAGTCGCCGCCGCGCTGGGAGATCACGAGACCGCCGTCGATGCCCGGCGCCCACACGATCTCGCCGTCGATCAGGCGATTGACGTGGCTGATGATCGGATAGCCGCCGTCGGTGCGCGCCGCGAGGTCCTTGTAGAGCTGCTCGTTCAGCACCACGGAGAACGGGCCTTCGATGCCGTCGTCGCGCATGCGCGTGAGCGCCGATGCGACGGCGAGCGGATAGTCGGTATGGCTGGTGCCCAGCGGCACGGCCACGCCCTTGCGCGCTTCGCAGATGCCGGTGATCTGGGCGGCCTTGTAGCCGTGGAAGATCGCGCGGTCCTCGGCGATCGCGATCTCGCGCGCCGCCGCCGTCACTGAATCGAGATTGGGATCGCGCGCGCCGCGATCGATCGCGTCGAGTTCGGCGCGGCTGACGTCGAAGGGAATGCGCAGCTCGACCAGCGGCTGGATGCGGCGCAGGCGCGCCTGCACGTTCTTGCCCTTGGGCGGCGATTCGATCGGATCGGCGCGGCCGAGCTCGACGTCGGAGGCGCCCCAGCCGAGAGGTCCGCGGAAGTCGACGACGCGGCGCGCCGCCAGCAGCGCGCGCAGGGTGCGCTTGGCTTCCTTTTCGATCTCGACCCAGCCGGCCGGGGTGATCGGCGCGCGCTTATGGAAAAGATGGTTCATTGGTCCTGTCCTCCGGTCTTGCGCAGGCTGCCGATGCCGAGACTGCCGTCCTTCGACGGCCGCTCGTCGTCGCCGCCGTCACCACCGCCCGCTTCGCCTTTGCTCGCGGCCTCGACCGCCGTCAGCGAGCCCTCGGTGAACAGGTAGGTCTTGAGATGCTCGTCCATCTTGGGGTCGTTGCGCCGGATCCACTCCAGCGCCATCGCCGCGTGCTCCTTCTCCTCGTCGCGGTTGTGCTCGAGGATGGCGCGCAGCTCGGGATTCTTGGTGGCCTTTGCGCGCTGGTTGTACCAGTCGACCGCCTCCAGCTCTTCCATCAGCGACACGATCGCGCGGTGATTGTCGATGACGTCCGCCCCGAGCTTGTCGGGGTCTTCGTGCAGTGTCTCGCTCGCCATTCGCCCAAACCTTTCGCACGCGGACGAACGCATAGTCCGGCCGTTTCACCCCTTAAACGTCAGGGGCGTGCGCGAGTTCCGGCGATCGGGAAGATTCGAAATCAGTCCTCGGGCGGCACGAACATATAGCCCGCGCCGCGCACCGTGCGGATAGATGTGGGGTGCGCGGGATCGACCTCGATCTTGCGGCGGATGCGCAGGATGCGGATGTCGATCGCCCGGTCGAAGGCTTCCATCTCGCGGTGGCTGGTCGTCTCGAGCAGCCAGTCGCGGCTGAGCGGCCGGTTGGGATTCTCGGCGAAGATGCGCAGCAGCTCGAACTCGCCGGCGCGCAGCGGCACTTCCTCGCCGCTCAGCGCCGTCATGCGCCGCGCCACGAGATCGAGCAGGCACTTGCCGACACGGACCCGCTCGCCGGGCGTCGCCGCACTGGCGCCGCCGGCGCGGCGCAGCAGGGCCTTCATGCGCGCCAGCAGCGCGCGCGGCTCGTAGGGCTTGGCGATGTAGTCGTCGGCGCCGGTCTCGAGGCCGACCACCTGGTCGACCGTGTCGCCGCTCGCCGTGACCATGATGATGCCGACCCTGCGGCTGCGCTCGCGCAGGAAGCGGGCGAGAGCGAAGCCGTCGTCGCCGCCCGGCAGCCGAAGGTCGAGCAGTACCAGGGCCGGCGGGTCTTTCTCGACCAGCTTGCGCAAACCGGCGCCGGACTCGACGCCGGACGCGCGATAGCCGTTTTCCTCGAGGAAATCAGTGAGAGTTTCACGTTGAAACTGTTCGTCTTCGACGACGATGACGTGCGGACGCGTATCTTTAGGGCGGACAGCCATACCACTCCATCCTGCCGCCCGCGGCCCCCGACCACAAGCTGCGCGAAAGTTCTCCCAAACGAGAGCAGCGGCGCCGGGAGGGGCGCCGCTGCAAGACCGGTGATGGGAGTCCCGGCCGTCTCTCGCCGGGGTGTGCGTCCGGCGAAGGGGGATTTCGGGAAGTCTAGCGAAGCGCGCCGCCCGCGAGCGGGGTCTGGCCGCGGATCGCCGCGAGGAAGAAGGCGCGGGCCTGGTCCGGCGCCATCGCCTGGAGCCGCCGGGTCTCGGCCGGCGCGGGGGCGGCGGCGACAGCGACCGCGGGAGCGGCCGTTTCGGCTTCGCCGACCGGGGCGGCGTAGACCCGGCTGCAGATCATGGTGGCGAGAACGCCGGAGGTGACGAGAACGAGGGCTTCCTTGACCATCGGACGGTACAGAATGTTCATCATCGTCTTTCTCCCTCTTGCGGCGTCGGCGCCGTTTCGATGAGGCGAACCTAGGCCTCGGCGGTTTCCCGAAGATTACGGGTACCTGTCGTTTGGTTTCGTGGGTTACGCGGACCTTGCCCGCACACCCTTCGAAAGCGCTCGCGAAACCCACGAAACATTTTCGCCGCGCCGCGTTACCGGCAGGAAACCCGGACAGGGGACGATAAGGGATGAACGACAATCAGCGCCTCGAACGGGTCCTTACCGATCGCCTGATGACCGGCAACGTCGCGTTGCGGACCCTGGCGCTCGCCCTGTGGCTGGTCTTCGCCATCGTTTACTGGGACATCGCGCCATGGTGGATGATCGCCGGTCCGCTCGCGCTGCACATGCTGGCGATGGGCGGCTTCATGCTGCTGACGATGACCTATCGCGCGCGGCCCGAGTCGCGACCGGTCGCGCTCTGGCGTCGCGACTACATCCTCTATGCGGCGCTCACGGGCATTTCGTACGGCGCGGGCGGCGCTCTCCTGGTCGGCTTGCCGCCGGCCGAGCCGCGGCTGGTCGTCACGACAGCGCTGCTGCTGTGCGCGGCGCTGGCGCCGGGCCGTCTCTACGAACCGCGCTCGTATCTCGCCTTCGCCGGCCTGTCGCTGCTCATCCTCGCGATCGGTCTGTTGAAGGCGCAGGACCCGCTGTCCTGGGCGCTGGCCACCGGCACGATGATCTATCTCGTGGCGCTGGTGCTGCAAAACCGGCCGCAGTATCGCGCCCAGCGCGAGCAGATCGCGCTCACGCTCGCCAATGAAGACCTCGCCAAGCGCCACGCCGCGGCCGAGGCCGACGCGCGCGCCGCCCGCGACACCTTGAACGACGCGCTCGAGAGCCTGCCGGTGGCGATCGCGCTGTGGGATGCCGACGACCGCCTGATCCTGCGCAACAAGAATTACGCCGAGCGCCTGCAGAACCTGCCGGAAGCGACCACGCCCGGCGTGCGCTTCGCCGACGCCGTGCGCGCCGCCACGTACAAGGCGCCCACGCCGGTCGCGCCCCAAGGCAAGGAAGAGGGCTTCATCGCCGGCGCCACCAAGATGCATCAGGAAGGAGGTACGGCGGAGTATCGCGCCGGCGACGACCACTGGCTGCGCGGCCAGTCGCGCCGCACCGGCAATGGCGGCACGGTCACCACCATCGTCGACATCTCCGAACTGAAGCGCCGCGAAAAGGAGGCGACCGATTCGCGCGCCGTGCTCCAGTCGGTGTTCGACAACATGAACGACGGCGTCATGCTCTACGAAGCCGACGGCCGATGGGTCTACCAGAACCCGGCGATGGCGCGCCTGCACGAGATGCCCAACGAACTGCTGGCGACGCTGCCGACTTTCGCCGACATCGTGCGCTACCGCGCCCAGCGCGGCGACTACGGCCCGGTCGAGGACCTGCCGGGCGGGCTTGAAGGCTGGATCGAAAGCAGGGTCGACCGCTTCAAGGGCGCCGACCAGCCGGCCGAGCGGCGGCGCGCCGTCTCCGGCCGCACCGTCGAGGTGACGTACCGCCGCCTGAGCGACGGCCGCGTGCTCACCAACCATCGCGACATCACCGCGATCGTCGAGCAGGAGGAACGGCTGAACGCCGCGCGCACGGAATCGGAGAACGCGCGCACCACGCTCCAGACCGTGCTCGACAACATGATCGACGGCGTCATGCTGTTCGACCAGGGCTTCCGCTGGCGCTTCATGAACCGCCAGCTCATGGAGTTTCAGCGCTTCACCACCGACGTGGCGTTCCCGGGCGCCTCGGGCCGCGACATCCTGCGCTTCCAGGCGCGGCGCGGCGACTTCGGGCCGGCCAGGGACGAGGCCGAGGTCGAGGCCATGGTCGAGGACCGCGCGCAGCGCATGCTGGCCGCCGACGGCGCGCGCTACGCGCGGCGCACCGCCTCCGGCCGGATCATCGAGTTCAACTTCAAGCCGCTGCCCGACGGCGGCACGCTCGCGATCTATCGCGACATCACCGAGATCGAGGAGGCGCGCGCCAAGGCCGAGGCGGCGCAGACCCTGCTCGACGACGCGCTCGACAGCATGACCAGCGGCGTGGCGATCTGGGATCGCGACGAGCGGCTGATCCAGGGCAACGCGGCCTATCGCTCGGTCAACCGCGACCTGCCGGAGATCGTCATGCCCGGCACTCCCTTGCCGGTCGCCGCCGCCGCCGCCATGCGCGCGCAGAACCTGCTGCTCGACCACCCCATTCCCGAGGCCGAGGTCGAGCGGCTGACGCAGGCTGTCGTGCAGCAGCATCACAAGGGCGAGGGCGCGTTCGAGTACCAGACCGGCCCGCAAGCCTGGACCCGCCTCACCGCCGCGCGCACCAAGGCCGGCGGCTTCGTGTCGGTGTTCGCCGACATCACCGAATTGCGGCAGCGCCAGCGCGACCTGCGCCGCGAACGCGACGCGGCCCGGACGGCACGCACCGAGGCCGAGGCCGCCAACCAGGCCAAGTCGACCTTCCTCGCCACCATGAGCCACGAGATCCGCACGCCGATGAACGGCGTCGTCGGCACCGCCGAGCTGCTGGAGCGCGAGCCGCTGAACGAACGCCAGAAGCGGTTGGTCGGCACGGTGCGCAGCTCGGCCGCGGCGCTGCTGCGCATCATCGACGACGTGCTCGACTTCTCGAAGATCGAGGCCGGCCGCATGGAGCTGGAGGAGGCGCCGTTCTCGTTGCGCGGGCTGATCGACGGCATGACCGAGACGCTGTCGGTGCAGGTCGAGAAGAAGGGCCTGGCGATCGCCGCCATCGTCGAGCCGGGCGTGCCCGACCTGCTGCTGGCCGACGCCACGCGGCTGCGCCAGATCCTGTTCAACCTGATCGGCAACGCCACCAAGTTCACCGACCGTGGCGCCATCACCGTGCGCGCCCATGCGCTGCGCATCGACCCCGAGCATGTGACCCTCGGCATCGCCGTCAGCGACACCGGCATCGGCATGGACGCCGCCCAGCAGGCGCGCCTGTTCCAGCCTTTCTCGCAGGCCGACAGTTCGACCACGCGCCGCTATGGCGGCACGGGTCTCGGCCTGTCGATCGTGCGGCGCCTCGCCGAGCTGATGGACGGCACGGTGTCGGTCGACAGCGCGCCGGGCCGCGGCTCGACCTTCAACGTCACGGTGAAGGTGAAACGCGCCGCCGACGTCCCGCCGGCCCCGCGCCCTTCGGAGCCGCTGCCGCTCCAGACCGCGGGCAAGCGCGTCCTGGCGGTCGACGACTACGACGTGAATCTCGAGGTGCTGGCGGGCCAGTTCGAGATCCTCGGCGTGGCGCTCGACACCGCGATCAACGGCATCGAGGCGCTGAACCTGTGGCGCGCCCAGCCCTATGCGCTGGTGCTGACCGACATCCACATGCCCGACATGGACGGCTTCGAGCTGACGCGCCAGATCCGCGCCGAGGAGGGCGTGCAGGGCGGCCGGGGAAGTGGGCGGCCACGCACGCCGATCGTGGCGCTGACCGCCAACGCGCTGAAGGGCGAGGCCGAGCGCTGCCTGACGGCCGGCATGGACGACTACCTGACCAAGCCCCTGACCCTCGACCGGTTGCGCGAGGCCGTCGCGCGCTGGACGAGCGATGCGCCCGCCACCGCACCGGCCGCCCAGAGCCCGCCGCCGGCCGACGTCGCTGTCGACCGCTCCGTGGTCGCGCAGATGTTCGGCGACAACCAGGCCGCCATCGCCCGCGTGCTCGGCCGCTTCCGCGACGCCGGGGTGAAGCTGCTGGCCGAGATCGACGCGGCCAAGGCCGACGCCAAGCTTGTGCGCGAGCTCGCCCACAAGCTGAAGGGCGCCGCGCGCGCCGCTGGCGCCGTGCGGCTCGGCGATCTCGCGGCCATGCTCGAGAAGTCGGGCGCCTCGGAGGATATCGAGCCGCTCCACACCGAATGGGAGCGCGTCGCCGCCGCCCTCGCCGCCGGCTGACGAAGGGAGTAGCGTTCGGGCCATGACCGCCGTCGACACTCTCCGTCAGAGCCTATCCGCGCCCGCCGATCAAGGCCCCGCGATCGAAGCGCTGTGGTGGCTGCACAAGGGCGACTGGAACAAGGCGCATGAGTGCGTGCAGGCGCACGAAGGCGTTCCCGACTGCGATTCGGTGCATGCCCATCTGCACCGCGTCGAAGGCGACCTCGGCAACGCGGGCTACTGGTATCGCCGCGCCGGACGGCCGGTCTCGAAGGCCTCGCTCGACGAGGAGTGGGCCGCGCTCGCGGCGGAGTTGCTCGCGCGTCGTTGAGCGTCTTACGGGACCGCGGGCGTCCAGGCCCGCCTCATGACGATGAGCGGGCCTGGAGGCCCGCGGTCCCAAGACTCAGCGCCGCGTCAGCTTCTCGACGACGTTGTCGAGCTGGTCGAAGTCGTTGATCTCCAAGGTCAGCATCGTCTTCTCGCCACCCTCGATGGTGAGCGACGCCTTGAGGCCGAGCGCCTCCTCGATGCGCTTCTCGAGCGCGCGGGTGTCGCCGGTCTTCTCGCCCGACGGCACCGGCTTCTTGCCCTTGGTCTTGAGCACGGGCCGCGTCTTGGCTTTCTCGCCGGCGGCCAGCTTTTCGAGATCGCGGACGGAGAGCTTCTCCTTGATCGCCCGCTCGGCGATCTTCGCCGGATCGGGAAAGCCCAGCAGCGCGCGGCCGTGGCCGGCGGTGATCTTCTCCTCGCGGATCAGCTCCTGCACATCGGCCGGCAGGTCGAGCAGGCGCAGCGTGTTGGCGACATGCGGGCGGCTCTTGCCCACGGTCTTCGCCACGTCTTCCTGGGTCTGGTTGAAGTCGGCGATCAGGCGGCGCAGGCCCATGGCCTCGTCGATCGGCGACAGGTCGGTGCGTTGCAGGTTCTCGACCAGGCCGATCTGCAAGGCCTCGAGATTGTCGAGGCTGCGCACGACGACCGGCACGTCATGGAGCTGCGCCTTTTGCGCCGCGCGCCAACGGCGCTCGCCGGCGATGATCTCGTAGGCATCGGCCTCGCCGCGAATCGGCCGCACCAGGATCGGCTGGAGCAGGCCGAACTGGCGCACCGATTCGATCAGCACATCGAGGCCTTCGAAGGTCGTGCGCGGCTGGTACTCGCCCGGCCGCAACTGGCCGATCGGCAAGGTGAGCGGCGCGCGATTGGCGGCAGGACGCGCGGTGGGTGCTGCCGCAGCCGGCGGTGTCGCGGCCGGCGCGGGAGCAGGCGCGGCGGGCGTTGGGGCAACGGTCGCGGCGACTTCATCGTCGCCCAGCAGGGCGGAGAGGCCGCGGCCGAGACCGCGGGGCTTGGGAGGCTGGCTCATGACGGGACCTGTTGCGCGGCAGCGGCGTTGCGCCGGCGGCGGATGAACTCGCTCGCCAGCAGGATGTAGGCCTGCGATCCGGCGCAGGCATTGTCGTAGATCAGGACGGGCAGGCCGTGCGACGGCGCCTCGGCGATGCGCACGTTGCGCGGGATCGTCGTGCCGAACACCAGCTCGCCGAAATGCTGACGCGCATCGGCTTCGACCTGCTGGCTGAGCACGTTGCGCCGATCGACCATGGTCAACACGACGCCGGCGATATGCAACTTCGGGTTGAGTCTTTTCTTGATCCTCTCCACCGTGTTGACCAACGCGCCGATGCCCTCGAGCGCGAGGAACTCGGCCTGAAGCGGCACGAGCACCGCGTCGACGGCGACGAAGGCATTCAGCGTCACGAGGCCGAGCGACGGCGGACAGTCGATCAGGATCGTCGTCCATTGCGCGCGTGCCGCGGACTCGTCGGCGGCGAGCGCATCGAACAGCCGATGCTCGCGGCGCTCCATGTCGATCAGTTCGATCTCCGCGCCGGCCAGCGACACCGACGCCGGCATCACCGACAGGCCCGGGATCTGCGAGGTGCGGATGCATTGGGCCATGGGGGAGAGGCCCAGGATGAATTCGTAGGCACCGGGCGCACGCTCGTTGCGCGGCACGCCGAGGCCGGTCGAGGCATTGCCCTGGGGATCGAGATCGATCAGCAACACCTTCTCGCCCACCGCGGCGAGGGCGGTGGCGAGATTGATCGCCGTCGTCGTCTTACCGACGCCGCCCTTTTGATTGGCGATCGCGAATATCTGCGGCCCCGGGGGTGTCGAGGGGCCGGTAGTCGTCGATTCGGAGGAGGACGGCGTCACGGTCGGTGGCACTTCTGAAATGTTGAGGGCTAATGTCCCAGCCGCGCTGGGCATCGGTCAATTCGGCCTGCCAGTCTTTGCCCTTGTGAAAAAGGCAAATAGCGGGGTCGTTCCGGTGCCGCGCGGCCCAAAACAGCAACTGTCCGAGCGGCGCGAGCGCCCGGGCCGTCACCACATCGGCCTTGGCAGGCGGCACCGCTTCGATCCGTCCTATCACGATTTTAGGCTGCTTTGCCAAGGACATACGACGGCCGGCCTCGCCCAGGAACGCGGCTTTTCGCGCATCCGATTCGACCAGCATGACGTCGAGGTCGGGCCGCAGCGCCGCCACCACGAGACCCGGGAATCCGGCCCCCGTGCCGAGGTCCGCCAAGGTCCGCGCACCGGCCGGGATGTGGGGCAGGATCTGCGCGGAATCGAGGATATGGCGCCCCCAGATATCATCGACCGT
The DNA here is from genome assembly GCA_018240695.1 of Pseudomonadota bacterium. Lineage (GTDB taxonomy): Bacteria > Pseudomonadota > Alphaproteobacteria > Reyranellales > Reyranellaceae > Reyranella. Next base: position 43,284 of record JAFEFH010000004.1, read on the forward strand.
GGCCGGCCCGATCAGGTTGATGGCCTTCTGCCATTTCAGGAGGATTTCGACATAGGCTTCGAGCCGGCCCTCTGTTTCACGTGAAACATCGGGCAGGAACTCGGCCAGCCTACGCCGCGCGTCGACGCCGGACATATTTGAGCAGGGCAACGAGGGCGGCCGGGGTGACGCCGGAGATCCGGGCGGCCTGACCGAGGGTGGCGGGCTTGTGGGTGTCGAGCTTCTGGCGGATTTCGTTCGAGAGGCTTCCCACGGCGCCATAGTCGAGATCGCCCGGCAGCTCCAAGGCCTCGTCCCGGCGGTAGGCCGCAATATCCTCCCGCTGACGGCCGAGATAGCCCTCGTACTTGGCGTCGATGGAAAGCTGCTCGGAAATCGCCGGGGAAATGGCTCTCAATTCGGGCCAGAGCGCCGTCAAACGGCCCCAATCCATATCTGGATAAGCCAGCAATTCCAATGAGTTACGGATCACGCCATCCTGGTTGATGGCGACGCCGCGCTTGGCGAGAGCGGACGGGCTCAGGCGCAGGGTTTCCGCCAGCGCCCGGGCGTCGGCGAGGGCCTGTTGTTTCACGTGAAACATCCCGGCTCGCTCCGTCCCGACGCACCCGATGGCCAGTCCGCGCGGGGTCAGACGCTGGTCGGCATTGTCGGCCCGCAGCCACAGCCGGTACTCGGCCCGGGACGTGAACATGCGGTAAGGCTCGGTGATGCCCAGCGAGACCAAGTCGTCGATCAGGACGCCGACGTAGCCGTCCGCGCGGTCCACGGCGAACGGCTCCGAACCCGAGGCGGCCAGCGCCGCGTTCAGGCCGGCGATCAGACCTTGGGCCGCCGCTTCTTCATAGCCGGTCGTGCCGTTGATCTGGCCCGCCATGTAGAGGCCTGGCACGCGCCGCGTCTCGAGCGTCGCGTGCAACTCGCGCGGATCGATATGGTCGTATTCGATGGCATAGCCCGGCCGCAGCATGACCGCGCGCTCCAGGCCCGGAATTGTCTGCAACAGCTCGAGCTGAACCTCGCGCGGCAGGGAGGTCGAGATTCCGTTGGGATAGACCGTCGGATCGTCCAGACCCTCCGGCTCCAGGAAGATCTGGTGCCGCTCGCGGCCGGCGAAGCGCACGACCTTGTCCTCGATCGACGGGCAATAGCGCGGGCCGACACTCTCGATCTGGCCCGAATACATCGGCGCGCGGTGAAGGTTGGCGCGGATGATCTCGTGCGTCGCCGGCGTCGTCTCGGTGACATGGCAGGCGATCTGCGGCGTCGTGATCTCGCGCGTCAGATAGGAGAAGGGCACCGGCGGCGTATCGCCGTCCTGCCGATCGAGGCCGCTGTAGTCGATCGTGCGGCTGTCGAGTCGCGCCGGTGTGCCGGTCTTCAAGCGGCCCAGGGCAAAGCCGAGCGCCTGCAACCTCTGCGCGAGTGCCGTTGAGGGCTCTTCGACCGCATCGGCCGCGAGGTCTTCCGGCACACCGTTGCGCTGGCCGCGCGCGCGGCCGGCGGGGATCTTGACTTCGCCCAGATGAATCAGGCCCCGGAGGAACGTGCCGGTGGTCAGCACGACGCGGCCGGCAGCGATCTCCGCACCACGCTCGGTCACGACGCCGATACACGTTCCGCGGGCATCCACAACGATGTCGGCGACCGCGTCTGCGCGAATCTCGAGATTGTCCTGCTCGGCCAGGATCGCCTGCATGGCCTCGCGATAGAGCTTGCGATCGGCCTGCGCGCGCGGCCCGCGCACGGCGGGACCCTTGGAGAGATTGAGCGTCCGGAACTGGATGCCGGCCCGGTCGATGGCGCGGCCCATCACGCCGTCGAGCGCATCGATCTCCCGCACGAGGTGGCCCTTGCCCAGCCCGCCGATCGCCGGATTGCACGACATCTCGCCGATCGTATCGAGCCGGTGGGTCAGCAGCAGCGTGCGCGCGCCCAGCCGCGCGGCGGCGGCGGCGGCCTCGCACCCGGCATGGCCACCCCCGACCACGATCACATCATAGGCGATGCCCGACATGGCCGGTCTTGTACGCCGCTTGATCGACAGCGGCCAGAGAGGCGGCAATTGCACTCCGCATGCGCGTAGATAGTATGCTCTTGGGAACTTGGGGAGTTATATGCACTATCGTGTTTTCAAGACGTTCTGTGGCGTCGGCGTACTTCTCACAATGGCTGCAGTCGGCGGTTGTGTGCGTGTTGCCGACAGCAATCTCGGGTACGACGCAATGAAGGCGGGCGACTACGCCAAGGCGGTCGCCGCCTACGATCGCGATGTCGTCTCTTCGGACAAATACTGCCGGGGCTACTCGGCGCCGGATTGCCCGACCTATGGGCGGGCCAAGGCGAATGCGGGACTGGCGCACCTGCGGGCCGGTGATACCGCCAACGGCGAGCGCCTGGTCCGCGAAGGCCTCGACATCCTGAAGAGCAGCTTTCCGTCGTCGGACGACATCGGCTATGTCGGCATCGAAAGCCGCGCCGGCGTCTATGCCAGCGTCGTCGAGACTTATGTTGCCCTGGGCCGCTTCGACGAAGCGCGCGCCTTCTATCTCGAGGGCGCGTCGCACGGCTACTTCGCGTCGACTTCATCAATGGCCGCGATCGTGAAAAGCGAGCAGGCCGTCGATCCGATCGCTGCACTGATTTTGGAAATCGCCGTCGCGCTTAGCGTTCCGCAGAAGCAGGACCGCTACAGGGCGCTGATCGAGCAGGCGCGCAGCAACAAGTGGGCAGGGCTCGTCACCCAGCTTCAGAAGGCGATGGCGGCGACGGCGAAGATCGATCCGTCGGGCGAGTTCGGCTTGAGCTCCGGCGCCTCGAGCACGCAGTCGGCGGAAGCCCGCGCCAAGGCCGCCGCCTACGCCGCCGCCGGCTTCCCGTCCTACGGCAAGTGGTACCAGATGGAGGCCGCCGTGGCGGATCGCTACAACCGCCAGCAGGCCGAAGAGGCCGAGCGCATGGCGTCGACACCGTCCTTCAGCGAACAGCTGCTGGCCGCGATGAACGTGGCGGTTCAGAACAGCGCGCGCAGTTCGGGAGCGACGCGCACGTCGGCGACGGGTGCGAGACCGACGGGCGGCAACTGCTCGAACACGGTCTATGTCATCCGCTGGACGACGCGGAACATGGGTGAGACCGAGACGCGCGTGTCGCCCCGGCAGTTCGTCGCCTCGACCGGCAGCGTCGATGCGGCGATCTCGCAGACCCGCTCGCAGATCGCGGCGATCCAGGCCAATCCTTATCCCGGCAACGAGCGCGCCCTCGCGCAATTCCGCAGCTTCGAGGGTGACCTGCAACGCTGCCGCTGAACCGGCGCCGGCAGCAGGAGCGCGCAGCCTGACTAGGCTGCGCGCTTCTTCGCGCCGCCGCCCTTGAGGCTCTTCTTCAGCGCTTCCATCAGGTCGACCACCTTGCCGTCGTCCTCATCTTCCTCGGGCTCGGTGGCGACCAGCTTGCCTTTCTTCTTGCGGGCGATCAGCTCACGCAGCGCGTCCTCGTAGCGGTCCTTGAATTCGGTGGGATCGAACGCGGCGGCCTGCTGCTCGATGATCTTCTCGGCGATGTCGAGCATGCCCTTCTCGGGCTTGGGCAAGTCGCGGTCGAAAATCTCGGCCGTGCTGCGGATCTCGTCGTGGGTACGCAGGGTCGTGAGCAGGATGCCGGTCTCGCGCGGCTCGAGCGCGCACACCCGCTCGCGCGTGTGCAGCACCACCCGGCCCAGCGCCACCTTGTTCTGCTTGCTCATTGCCGCCTGGATCACCGAGAAGGCCTCGATGCCCGTCTTGCCGGCGGGGGCGAGGTAATAGGGCTCGTCCCAGTAGATGCGGTCGATCGAGTCGGCATCGACGAACTCCTGGATGTCGATGATGCGCGTCGATTCGAGCTTCACCGCGTCGAGCTCTTCCTTCTCGAGCAGGATGTACTTGTTCTTCGAAACCTCGAAGCCGCGCACCAGGTCGGCGCGGTCGACCGGCTTGCCGGTGCCGGCATCGACCGTCTGCATGCGGATGCGATTGTTGGTCTTGGGATTGATCATGTTGAAGTGGATTTCGGAGGTACGTTCTGTCGCCGTATAGAGCGCCACCGGACAGGTCACCAGCGACAGCCGCAGATGGCCCTCCCAGGTCGGCCGCAACGCCTTGTGATGGCCGGCCGCAGCAGGGGCAGCGCGAGAAGTCCGCTTGCTCTTCGCGGTGCTGCGTTTCTTTGCCATGACGTGCCTCAGCGTTTGGTTTCGATCAGAGTTTCGATGGCGGCGCGCAGCGGCCTCGCCGCATCCTCATAGCCGCGCCAGGGCTTGGTCTTCTTCAGCAGCGCCGGCGCGGTCTTCACCGTGTATTTCATGGGATCGAGCCCAGCCTTCACGGCCTTCCAGTCGACCGGCATCGACACCGGCGCGCCCGCGCGCGCGCGCGGCGACAGCGGCGCCACCGCGGTCGAGGTTTTGTCGTTGCGCAGATAGTCGAGAAAGATCCGCCCGGTGCGCTCCTTCTTCGCCATGTTGAGCACGTAGCGGTCGGGAAACTGCGCGGCCAGGCGGCGGCAGACTTCCTTGGCGAACATCTTGGCCGCGTCCCAATCGGGACTCTTCTTGTCGGCGGTGAGCGGCACCACGACATGCAGGCCCTTGCCGCCGGTCGTCTTGCAGAAGGCCTCGAGTCCCAGCGCCTCGAGCCGCTCGCGCACTTCCAACGCGCCCTTGATCACGTCGTTGAACTTCACATCGGGCGCGGGGTCGAGATCGAATACCAGTCGGCCCGGCAGCTCGGGCTGGTCGGGCTGGCAGTTCCAGGGATGCAGCTCGGTCGTGCCCATCTGCGCCGCCGCGATCAGTCCCTCGACCCGGTCGATCTGGAGATAGGGCTTCTTGTCGCCTTTGACCTTCACCGCCTCGAAGAGATGCGAGCCGCCGGCCATGGCATGGCGCTGGAAGAACTTCTGTTTGCCGTCGATGCCGTCGGGCGTGCGCACGATCGAGCAGGGCCGCCCCTTGATGTGCGGCAGCATCCACTCGCCGACTTCCTCGAAATAGTGCGCGAGGTCGAGCTTGCTGACCTTGTCCTTGGGCCACAGCAACTTGTCGGGATGGGAGAGGGACACGCCCATCACCATGCCCGGGCCGCCGGCCTTGACCGCGCGCACCGCCTTTTTGGGAGTGGGTTCCGCGACCTCGGTATCCTCGGGTTCGGCAGGTTTTTCGGCCTCGACGTCCTCGGCCGGCTTGTCGGCGCGCAAGCCCTTGAAGGCTGCCTGCCGCACGTTGCCCGCGCCCGTCCAGCCGGCGAACTCGATCTCGGCCACCAGCTCGGGCGCGGCCCAGTGCATGTTGCTCTCGCGCGGCGGCGATGCGGCGGCATCGAACGGCGACTTCTTGCTCTCGACCGCCTTCAGCTTCGGCAGGACGGCGCGCATCACCTTCTCGCTGAAGCCGGTGCCGACACGGCCGACATACACCAGCTTGTCGCCGCCCCCATCAACTTTCCGATGCACGCCCGCCAACAGCGAGCGCAGCTTCCTGCCTTCCTGCGTCCAGCCGCCGATCACCACCTCATGGCCGGCGCGGCACTTGGCCTTGGTCCAGGTGCCGTGACGGCCGGACTTGTAGGGCGCGCCGAGCTCCTTCGACACGATGCCCTCGAGATGCATCTTGCAGGCCGACTGGAGGACGGCATCGCCGCCGGTCTCGAAGTGCTCGACGTAGCGGATGGTCTGCTTCCTGGCTTCGGTCGCCGCCAGCAACGCGCGCAGCCTGTCCTTGCGCTCCGACAGCGGCAGCGGCCGCAGGTCCTCGCCGTCGGCGAACAGCAGGTCGAAGGCGAAGAAGATGAGATTCTTGGAATCGTCCTCCGACAAGGCGGCCTGGAGCGCCGCGAAGTCGGGCGCCCCATGCTCGTCGAGCGCACAGGCCTCGCCGTCGATGAGGCAGTCGGGCAGGGCAGCCGCCGCCTCGGCGATGGCGGCGAACTTGCGCGTCCAGTCGAGCCCCTTGCGGGTGCGCAACGCGGCCTCGCCATCCTCGACGCGCAGTTGCAGGCGGTAGCCGTCGAACTTCACCTCGTGGGCCCAACCGGCGCCGGAGGGCGCGCGCTCGACCAGCTTGCAGAGTTGCGGCTCGACGAATTCCGGCAGGTCCGCGGCCTTCCTGGCATGTGCGGCCTTGCCCTTCTTGCGGATGTTCGTCTTGCCGCTCTCCTTGCTGTTCCAGACGGCGCCGGCGGTGGCCTTGTTCCTGCGGCTCATGAAGGGCGTCGGCGCCTTGCCGGTGCCGAGCTCGATCTGCTTCAGCGTGCGGCCCGAGGCCACCGACTTCGGGTCCTTCAGGAGCTTGTCGCCATTGCCTTCCTCGGCAGCGCCGTCGCGATGCTTGATCAGCAGCCAGTTGGTGCGCTTGCTGTCGCCGCTCTTTTTGCCCCACTTCATGCGCACCAGCACCCAACTGCCGCCCAGCCGCTCGCCCTCCAGGGTGAACTTGAGGTCGCCGCGCTTCAGCCCTTCGTGCGGATCGCCCTCGGGAATCCAGTAGCCGCGGTCCCAGAGCTGGACCGTGCCGCCGCCATACTGGCCCTTCGGGATGGTGCCTTCGAAGTCTCCATAGTCCAGCGGATGGTCCTCGACCTCGACCGCCAGGCGCTTGTCGGCGGGATCGAGCGACGGACCCTTGGTCACGGCCCAAGACTTGAACACGCCGTCGAGCTCGAGCCGGAAGTCGTAGTGCAGCCGCGTGGCATCGTGGCGCTGGATGACGAATCGGAGTCCCGCCCCCTTCGCCACCACCGCCTTGCCCGAGGGCTCGGCGGTCTTGGCGAAATCGCGCTTGGCGCGATAGGTGTCGAGGCTCCCCTTGGCGCTCATACCGGCGGCCGCACCAGCTTCTCGCGGTCCCAGATACGGTGCTTCTTGGCGGCGGCGATGAAGTCCTGCACGCCGCGCTTGCTGTCGAGTTCGACAACGCCGAGATCGACGTCGGGCTCGATCGCGGCCTCGTCGAACAACGGCGCGGCCGCGTCGGCATAGGCGATGGCCTTGAGGTGTCCGTAGGCGTCACGGATCCAGTTGATCGCGGCGGCCATGTTCAGCAACTCCGCCGCCCCGTCTTCCGACGGCAACACTACGACGGCGTCGAACAGCACCGACGGGCCGCCGTCGATCGTCTCGTCCGGCCGGTGCGTGGCCCCACTCGAGTCCTTCAACGGACCGATCTTCGGCGCCACGAGCTTCAGCTTCGCGCCTTCCTTTTTCAGTGCCGTGGCGAGAGCGGCCAGCAGCTTGCCGTCACAGCCCGGCGTCACCAGCGCGGCGATCGTACGGCCCTCGATGGTGGCCGGCGCCTTGGCGACGATGCTGAGGGGCGGCGAGGGCGGCAGGTCGTCGCGCGGCTCGACCGCCGGCACGATGTCGTCGGCCTTGCCCTCCATGCCCATCGCCGCGGCGACGCGCTGGCCGAGTTCGGGCTCGATCAGGTCGAGATGGCCGAGCATCCGGGTCCGGACGGCGAGCGTCGTCACCTTGCTCAGCTCGAACGTGAAGGCCGACACGATATGTGCCTGCTCCGGCGGCGTCATCGACCGCCAGAACTGGCGGGCCTGCGAGTAATGATCGGCGAAGGTCTCCGACCGCTCGCGCACCTTCGGTCCGGCATTGGGATCGGGGAAGCTCGCGAAGCCGCGCACCGGGTTCTCGCGCGGGCTCGCGGGATCGAGCGAGTTCGGCTCGTAGTTGGTGCGGCCCGGCACCGCCAGCATGCGCATGTGACCGTCGCGCTGGAAGTTGCGCATCGGACAGACCGGCTTGTTGATCGGGATCTCGTGGAAGTTCGGCCCGCCCAACCGCGACAGCTGGGTGTCGAGGTAGGAATGGAGGCGGCCCTGGAGCAGCGGGTCCGGCGTGAAGTCGATGCCGGGCACGATGTGGCCGGGGTGGAACGCGACCTGCTCGGTCTCGGCGAAGAAGTTCACCGGATTGCGGTCGAGCACCATGCGGCCGATCGGGGTGAGCGGCACGATCTCTTCCGGAATGATCTTGGTGGGATCGAGGATGTCGAAGTCGAGCGAATCGGCGATCTTCTCGTCGAACGCCTGAACGCTCAACGTCCATTCCGGGAAGGCGCCGGTGTCGATCGACTCCCACAGGTCGCGGCGGTGATAGTCGGGGTCGGCGCCGGCGATCTTGACCGCCTCCTCCCAGACCAGCGAGGCCGCGCCGATGGTCGGCCGCCAGTGGAACTTCACGAAGGTCGACTTGCCGGCTACGTCGATCAGCCGGAACGTATGGATGCCGAAGCCCTCGATATGGCGCAGCGAGCGCGGGATGGCGCGGTCCGACATCGCCCACATCAGCATGTGCATGCTCTCGGGCATCAGCGAGACGAAGTCCCAGAAGGTGTCATGCGCCGAGGCGGCCTGCGGGAAGGCGCGATCGGCCTCCATCTTCACCGAGTGGACCAGGTCGGGGAACTTCATCGCGTCCTGGATGAAGAAGACCGGGATGTTGTTGCCGACCAGGTCGAAGTTGCCTTCCTCGGTGTAGAACTTCACGGCGAAGCCGCGCACGTCGCGCGGCGTGTCGACCGAGCCCGCGCCGCCCGCGACGGTCGAGAATCGTACGAAGACCTTGGTGCGCTTGCCGGGCTGCAGGAACGCCGCCTTGCTGAGCTTGGAGGCACCGCGCGCCGCCTCGAAATATCCGTGCGCTCCCGAACCCCGGGCGTGGACGATGCGCTCGGGAATGCGCTCATGGTCGAAGTGCGTGATCTTCTCGCGGAGGATGAAATCCTCGAGCAGGGTCGGACCGCGCGCCCCGCTTTTCAGCGAGTTCTGGTTGTCGGCGACCGGGGTGCCCTGATTGGTCGTCAGCGTCTGGTTGTCGGCCGCAGTCGTTTGATGCAACTCGCCACCCGCGACCTTCCGGTTCACCGGCTTCTTGCCCGCCTTTGCCTTCGCCACGATGGAGACCCCGCGAAATGGAAATCGACCCGATATTGGGAGATGCGGACTCAAACGGGCAGGAAAGGAACGGGTTGCCACAAAGACGCCGCAACGGCCTTCCTCGGGGAGTCGTTAGGACTCCATGCCGCAAAAGCATCTCCTCACCCGCCGGCTGCTCGGCACCACCGCCGTCGCCACGGCCATGACCGGCGTCGCCGCCCGCGCCCAGATCCCCCAACCCAAGGACGTCCAGACCGCCATCGCGCCGGCGCCCTCCTTTCCAGGAAATCTCGACATGAATCTCGACGTGAACGGCCGGCAGCACCGGCTGTCGCTCGACCCGCGCACGACGCTGCTCGACGCCCTGCGCGACCATCTCGGCCTCACCGGCACCAAGAAGGGCTGCGACCATGGGCAGTGCGGCGCCTGTACGGTGCTGATCAACGGCGTGCGGATGAATTCCTGCCTGTCGCTGGCCGCCAGCCGCGAGGGTGACAAGATCGTCACCATCGAGGGCCTGGCCGACGGCGAGAAGCTGCACCCGATGCAGACCTCGTTCGTGCATGCCGACGCCTTCCAGTGCGGCTTCTGCACGCCGGGCCAGATCTGCTCGGCGGTCGGCATGGCCAACGAGCTGAAGCGCGGCGTGCCATCGGCCGTGACGATCGACGTCGCCGCCGCGCCGACCGCCAGCGTCGACGAAGTGCGCGAGCGCATGAGCGGCAACATCTGCCGCTGCTCGGCCTATCCTAACATCGTGGCGGCCATCCTCGCCGCTACCGAGGGGGTGACGAAATGAAGGCCTTCACCTTCGAACGCGCCACCGACGTCGACGCCGCGGTCGCTTCCTCCGCCAAGCCCGGCGCGCGCTTCATCGCCGGCGGCACCAACCTGCTCGATCTCATGAAGGTCGAGGTCGAAAAGCCCGCGCATCTGATCGACATCTCGCGCCTGCCGTTGCGTGACATCGCCGAGACGCCGGAGGGCGACCTCACGGTGGGAGCGCTGGTCAGCAACACCGACCTCGCCGCGCATCCCAAGGTGCGCGAACGCTATCCGATGCTGGCGCGCGCGGTCGTCAACGGCGCCTCGGCGCAGCTGCGCAACCAGGCGACAACCGGCGGCAATCTCCTTCAGCGCACGCGCTGCCCGTACTTCTATGACGTGGCCAAGTCCTGCAACAAGCGCACGCCGGGCGCGGGCTGCTCGGCCTTGCAGGGCATCAACCGCATGACCGCCGTGCTGGGCGGCAGCGACGCCTGCATCGCCGCGCACCCGTCGGACATGGCGGTCGCCCTGATGGCGCTCGAGGCCACCATCGAGACCAAGGGCGGCAGCAAAGGCGGACGCAAGATCGCCATCGCGGATTTCTACCGCCTGCCCGGCGACACACCGCACCGGGAAACCAACCTGGAGCCCGGCGAGCTGATCGTCTCGGTGGCGCTGCCGCCGCCGCCGGCCGGGCAACAGACCTATCGCAAGGTGCGCGACCGCGCGTCCTACGCTTTCGCGCTGGTGTCGGTCGCCGCCATCCTCGATCTCGACGCCGACAAGCGCGTGCGTGGTGCGCGGCTGGCGCTGGGCGGTGTCGGCACGATGCCGTGGCGCGCGCTCGATGCCGAGAAGGGCATGGTCGGCGCCGAGGCGGGCGACAAGGCCTTCGCCGCGGCGGGCGCCGTGGCGATGGCCGGCGCGCGCGGCCGCGGCGGCAACGACTTCAAGATCCCGCTGGCCAAGCGCGTCGTGGCGCGCACCTTCGCCGGCCTCGCGACCTCCATTTCGAAGGGCTGATTCCCATGGCAACTGTCATCGGCATGCCGATCGACCGCATCGACGGGCCCGCCAAGGTGACCGGCAAGGCGATCTATGCCGCCGACGTCGGCGCGGACAAGCCGGTGTTCGGCGCGATCGCCACCGCCACCATCGCCTACGGGTCCATCAAGTCGATCGATGCCAGCGAAGCGCGCCGCCAGCCCGGCGTGCTGCTGGTGTGGACGCACGAGAACGCCCCGGCCCAGGCGCCGTGGGTGCCCAAGGCCGAGGATCCGTTCGCCCGTCCCAAGCCCCAGCTCGACAGCAAGAAGATCCAATATTACGGCCAGCCCGTCGCGCTGGTCGTCGCCACCACCTTCGAGGCCGCGCGCGAAGCCGCCGCCCTGATCGACGTGACGTACGAGAAGGGCGAAGGGGTGTTCGATCTCGAGAACGCCGGCAAGGACACCAAGACGCCCAAGCAGGACAATGTCGGCAAGCCTGCCGCCAGCAAGGTGGGCGACGTCGACATGGCGATGCGCACCGGCTTCGTCTCGGTCGACGAGACCTACAAGACGCCCTACCAGAACCACAACCAGATGGAGCCGCATGCCAGCACGGCGATCTGGGACGGCGACAAGCTCACCGTGCACTGCGCGGTCCAGCTCGTGGAATCCGCGCACGCCTGCATCGCCACCACGCTCAAGCTGCCGCCCGAGAAGGTCGAAATCGTGGCCGAGTTCATCGGCGGCGGCTTCGGCGGCAAGCTGCCGGTCTATGGCGACGCCATCCTGGCCGGTCTGGCCGCGCGCGAGTTGAAGCGGCCGGTCAGGGTCGTGCTGACCCGCCAGCAGATGGCGCACGTCACCACCCATCGCGGCGCCTCGGTGCAGCGCGTGCGCCTGGCCGCGCAGCGCGACGGCACCCTGACGGCCATCGCGCACGAATCTCTGGCCCAGACCGCGCGCGCCGACGACTTCGTCGAGCCGATCGTGGCCTCGACGCGCTCGCTCTACGCCGCGCCCAACCGCTTCACCCAGCAGCGCACCGCCGTGCTCGACCTGCCGATCCCGGGCTCGATGCGGGCGCCGGGCGAGGCGATCGGCCTGCTGGCGCTCGAGCAGGCGATCGACGAGCTGGCGGTGAAGCTCGACATGGATCCGATCGCGCTGCGCCTCAAGAACGAGCCCAAGGACGACCCCGAGAAGCACATCCCGTTCTCGACGCGCAACCTGGTGGCGTGCCTGCAACAGGGCGCCGACCGCTTCGGCTGGAACAAGCGCAACCCCAAGCCCGGCGCCAACCGGCAGGGCCAGTGGCTGGTGGGCATGGGCGTGGCGGCGGCGATCCGCGGCAACTTCCTGCGCAAGGCAGAAGCCAAAGTCACCATGACCAGCGCGAAGACCGCGACGGTCGAGATGGACATGACCGACATCGGCACCGGCTCCTACACCATCTTCGCGCAGATCGCGGCCGAAACGCTCGACATTCCGGTCGAGGCGGTGACGGTGAAACTCGGCCACAGCTCCTATCCCGACACGCCGGGCTCGGGGGGCTCGTTCGGCGCGTCGAGCTGCGGCGCGGCGCTGCTCGATGCCTGCCAGAAGCTGAAGGCGCGCCTCGACAAGGGTGAAGGGCCGCAGGGTTTGACGGCAATGGGCAAGGCCGCGCCCGGCGACGACTACAAGAAGTACGCGCAGTTCGCCTACGGCGCCCATTTCGCCGAGGTCGGCGTCGACGCCGATACCGGCGAGGTGCGCCTTCGCCGCATGCTGGGCGTGTTCGATGCCGGCCGCATCCTCAACGCCAAGACCGCGCGCTCGCAGCTGATCGGCGGCATGATCTGGGGTGTGAGTTCGGCGCTCTACGAGGAGCAGCCGCTCGACCTGCGCTTCGGCTCGTTCATGAGTGTCGACCTCGCCAACTATCACGTGCCGGTGCATGCCGACATCCCGAGCGTCGAAGCCGCGACCTTGAAGGAGTTCGACCGCCACGCCAACGCGCTGGGCTCGAAGGGCGTGGGCGAACTCGGCATCTGCGGCGCCGGCGCCGCGGTCGCCAACGCCGTCTACAACGCCTGCGGCGCCCGCGTGCGGGAGTACCCGATCACCGTCGACAAGATCCTGCCGGCGTTGAGCTAGTTATTTTCCGATACAGAAGTCGCGGAAGATCACGTCGAGCAGCTCGTCGATGCGCACGGCGCCGGTGATGCGGCCCAGCGCGCGCATGGCGAGGCGCAAATCCTCGGCGGCGAGCGCGATCTCCGGGGCGGCGAGCGCGCGGCCGATCGCGGCCTGCGCCTCGACCAGGGCCTCGCGGTGACGGGCGCGGGTCAAGGGCGGCGCGGCGCCTTCTTCCATCAAGAGGCCGGTCGCGCGCTCGATGCGCTGAAGCAGGTCCGGCAAGCCTGCACCGGTCGCGGCCGACAGGGCGACGACCCCGCTGCCGTCGACGGCCGCGAGATCGCTCTTGTTGACCACGACGATGTCGCGCGCCGCGTCCCAGCGCTCGGTCGCGGCGGTCAGCGCCTGCATCTCCTTCTTCCAGTCTCCGGCCGCGTCCAGCACCAGCAGGCGCAGGTCGGCCTCGGCGGCGCGCTGCCGGGCCCGGCGCACGCCTTCCTGCTCGATCGCGTCCGCCGACTCGCGCAGGCCCGCGGTATCGGCCAGCACAACCGGCCAGCCGCCGAGATCGAGATGGACCTCGATCACGTCGCGCGTCGTGCCGGCGGTCTCCGACACGATGGCGGCGTCGCGGCGCGCCAGCAGGTTGAGCAGCGACGACTTGCCGGCGTTGGGCGGGCCGACGATGGCGATGTGCACGCCGTCGCGCAGCCGCTCGCCGCGCTTGTCGTCGAGATGCGTCGCGATCTCGGCGCGCAGCTTGGCAATCGCGGTCTGCACTTCAGCGCCGATGCCGTCAGGCAGGTCCTCGTCGGGAAAATCGATCGCCGCCTCGAGATGCGCCAGCGCGCGCAAACCAACCGTGCGCCAATCCTCGTAGAGCCGGTGCAGCGCGCCACCCATCTGGCGCATCGCCAGCCGGCGCTGCTGGTCGGTCTCGGCGGCCACGAGATCGGCGATGCCTTCGGCCTCGGTGAGGCCGAGCTTGCCGTGCTCGAAGGCGCGGCGCGTGAACTCGCCGGGCTCAGCCAGACGGCAGAAGCCGAGCTTGGCGATCGCGGCCAAGGCGGCGGTGGCGACGGCGCGGCCGCCGTGCAGGTGCAGCTCGACCATCATCTCGCCGGTCTCGGTGTGCGGCGCCTCGAAATAGACGGCGATGCCGCGGTCGATCGCCTCGCCGGTCAGCGGATCGTAGATCGTGCGCAGCACCATGCGCCGCGTCTCGGGCAGCGAGGGATCGCGCGCCGAATGGCCGCGCTCGAACGCTTTGGCTTCGGTGAGAAAGACGAACGCGTCGGGCGCGCGCGGGCCGCTGATGCGGATGACCGAGAGCGCGCCGGGCGCCGCCCTCGACGGGGCCGGCGTGCCGAGCGCATAGATCGTGGCAGCGTCCATCACCGCCGGGCAGGCGGCGCGGCGGGACGCGCGGGCGCGGCAGGGGCCGCCGCCACCGGACGCGCATAGACCTTGTCCGACAGCTTCTCGTACAGCGCCTCGGGAATGATGTGCCGCTCGACCAGCTCGGTCTTCGCGCGGAACGGGCGCGAGCGGATGATCGCATCGGCGCGCACGTCGCCGATCCCGTCGAGCGTCAGGAGCTGGTCGCGGCTCGCACTGTTGAGGTCGATCTGGTTGGCCGCCGGCGGGGCGGACGCGGGCGCGCGGGTCTGCGCGGAAGCGACTCCCGCGAACAGCAGGACAACGGCGAAGACGGAGGCGGCGAAACGCATCGGCGGATTATCGCACGATCTCTTCCCAGGCGGGACAGGGACGCTCGGCGAACGGCATCTTCCAGCGGGCATAATTGCCGCGGTCGATCAGCTCGGCCGGCACCATGATCTCGCGCGGCACCTGCTGGCCCGCGAGATGGCGCAGCACCGCGCGCGTGGCGATGGCCGCGATGTTGAACGCGCTGAAGTCGGCGCTGGCCAGCATCGTGCCGCGCTCAATGTGTTCGATCGCCTGCGGCAGGCCGTTGATGCCGACGACCTGCGCCGTGCGGCCGGCCGCCCGGAGCGCGTCGAGCGCGCCGAAGGCCATCAGGTCGTTGGCCGTCCACACGCCGTCGATGCGCGGATGGCGCGCGAGCAGGGCGGCCATCGCCTCGGCGGCCGGCGGCTGTTGCAGGTAGCCGACCGCCATGTCGATCAACTGGACGCCCGGATAGCGCGCCACGGTCTCGCGCAGGCCCTGGACCCGGGCGCGGCTGGTGGGTGCGGCTTGCGGGCCTTCGAGTCCGACGATGCGGCCCTTTCCGCCCAACCTTTCGCAGAGGGCGGTCGCGGTGCGCCGGCCGATAGCTATATCGTCGGAGCCGACGAAGGTCAGGGCGGGCCCCTGCATGCGGTTGATGAACACCGCCACCGGGATGCCGGCGGTGGCGATGCGGACGAGGTCGTCCTGCATCTTCACGTCGTCTGCGGGGTTCAGGACGATGCCGGCGGGGCGGGCGGCCAGCGCCTCGCTCACCTGCGCCTTCTGCTCGTCGACGTCGTCGGGCGTCGCCGGCGCGTAATGGATGGTGCGGGCGCCGGCCTCGGCCGCGACCCGGTCGGCGGCCAGGCGCGCGGCGGCGTAGGCCGGATTGACCCGGTTCTTGGTGAAAACCGCGAGAATCGGGGGCTTTTCCATGCGCCCTATTTTAAGCCTTCCGCGCCCTATATCATCAGGCGCCATGGCCACGCCGTACGATTCCATTCCCGACCGCCGCGCCATCGTGCGGCGGCGCGCGCTCGAGGAGGCCCTGGCCGCTCTGGTCGAGGACCGGCCGACGGGCGACGTGCCGCGCACCGAGGTACTGGCGATCCTGCGCGACGCGCTCGCGACCGGCCGCGCCGAGATCCGCCGCCGCTTCGAGGACGAGAAGGGCAAGCTGCGCAACGACGGGCCGGCGGTGCTGGCCGCGACCTCGTTCCTGATGGATCAGATCATCCGCGTGCTGTTCGACTTCGCGGAGAAGTACGCCTATCCCGCCGCCAACCCCAGCGCCGCCGAGCGGCTGGGCGTCGTCGCGACCGGCGGCTTCGGCCGCGGCGAGCTGGCGCCGCTGTCCGATCTCGATCTCCTGTTCCTGCGGCCCTACAAGCAGACGCCGCGCGGCGAGCAGATCGTCGAGTTCATGCTCTATCTCCTGTGGGACATGGGCCTGAAGGTCGGCCACGCCACGCGCACGGTCGAGGAGAGCATCCGCTATGCCGAGCGCGACCAGACGATCCGCACCGCGCTGCTCGAGGCGCGCTATCTGTGGGGCGACCGCGAACTCTACGACGAGCTGACGCGCACCTTCGCGCAGAAGTTCCTGGGCGGCGACGGGCGCGACTTCGTCGAGGCCAAGCTCGCCGAGCGCGACCAGCGCCACCAGCGCATGGGCGACTCGCGTTACGTCGTCGAGCCCAACGTGAAGGAAGGCAAGGGCGGCCTGCGCGACCTGCACCTGCTGTTCTGGATCGCCAAGTATCTCTATCGCGTCGACGAACCGGCCGAGCTGATCGCCAAGGGCGTGCTGACCTCGGGCGAGGCGCGGCACTTCGAGCGCGCCGAGCGCTTCTTCGCCACCGTGCGCTGCCACATCCACTATCTCACCAACCGCGCCGACGACCGGCTGTCGTTCGATCTCCAGCGCGACATCGCGCGGCGGCTGGGCTACCAGGATCGGCCGGGCAGCCAGGGCGTCGAGCGCTTCACCAAGCACTATTATCTCCACGCCAAGACGGTCGGCGATCTCACGCGCATCTTCGTCGCCGCACTGGAAGACAGCCAGCGCCGCAAGCCCAAGCTCGCCGCGCTGTGGCAGACCCTGCGGCCGCGCCAGCTCGAGGGCTTCCGTCTCGACGGCGAGCGGCTGGGCGTCTCCGGTCCCGACATGTTCGAGAAGGATCCGGTGGCGATCCTGCGCCTGTTCCATGTGGCGCAGGAGAACGGGCTCGACATCCATCCCGCGACCCTGCGGCTGATCACGCAGAACATCCGCCTGGTCGACCGGCTGCGCAGCGATCCCGAGGCCAACCGTCTCTTCATGGAGATGCTGACCTCGCCGAACGATCCGGAGACGACCTTGCGCCGGCTGAACGAGGCGGGTGTGTTCGGCCGCTTCGTGCCGGACTTCGGCCGGGTCGTGGCGCAGACGCAGCACGACATGTACCACACGTACACGGTCGACGAGCACACGATCCGCGCCATCGGCATCCTCGCCAACATCGAGAACGGCACGCTGAAGGAAGACCATCCGGTGTCGACCGACGTGGTGCACAAGATCCTGTCGCGCCCGGTCCTCTATCTCGCGGTGCTGCTGCACGACATCGCCAAGGGCCGCGGCGGCGATCACTCGGTGCTGGGCGCCGACGTCGCCATGCAGGTCTGCCCGCGCCTCGGCCTCAGCCCGCAGGAGACGGAGACCGTGGCGTGGCTGGTGCGCAACCATCTCGCCATGTCGGCCACCGCGTTCCAGCGCGACCTGATGGATCCCAAGACCATCGAGGACTTCGCGGCCCTCATCCAGTCGCCCGAGCGGCTGCGCCTGCTGCTGGTGTTGACCGTGTGCGACATCCGCGCCGTCGGCCCCAATGTGTGGAACGGCTGGAAGGCCGCTCTCCTGCGCCAGCTCTATCACGCGGCCGAGCAGCTGCTGTCGGGCGGCACCTTGGCCGGCGGCCGCGCCGAGCGCATCAAGCAGATCCAGGGCGAGGTCGCCAAGCGCCTGACCGGGTGGACCGACGCCGAGAAGGACGAGCATTTCGGCCGCGGTTATGCGCCCTACTGGCTGTCGTTCGATCCCGACACGCTCGCGCGCCAGGCCGAGCTGGTGCGCCGCGCCGAGCGCGACAAGCAGCCGCTCGCCATCGAGCAGCGGGTCGACACGCACCGCTCGGTAACCGAGATCACGATCTACACGCTCGACACGCACGGGCTGTTCGCGCGGCTCGCCGGCGCCATGGCGATCAGCGGCGCCAACATCGTCGATGCCAAGATCTTCACCCTGGCCAACGGCATGGCGCTCGACACCTTCTGGATCCAGGACCTCGACGGCCGGCCATTCGACGGGCCGCAGCGGCTCGCCCGCCTGTCGGCGCGGGTCGAGCTGTCGCTTTCCAACCGCCTCGACATCCAGCGGGAGCTCGACGCCCAGCGCAGCGCCTGGCCCAAGCGCGACCGCGTCTTCACCGTCGAGCCGCGCGTGCTGGTCGACAACGCCGCGTCCGACACCTTCACCGTGATCGAGGTCAACGGCCGCGACCGGCCGGGCTTCCTGCACGTCGTCACGCGCGCGCTGACGCGATGCAGCCTGCAGATCGCCTCGGCGCACATCACCACCTACGGCGAGCGCGCGGTCGACGTGTTCTACGTCAAGGACGTGTTCGGCCTGAAGGTCGTGAACCAGGCCAAGCTGAAGCAGATCTCCGAGATCGTGAACGACTCGATCCGCGAGTTCGACGCCCGCTTCGATCCCGTCCCCAAGGCCGCCGAGTAGGCGCGGCGTCCGTGGCCAACCCGTTCCTCGTCGTCGTGCTGGCGCTGCTCACGATCGCGGGGCTGGGCGGGGTCGCGCTGTTCCTGCTGCGGCCGGCGAAGGAAGAGGCGCCGCCGGCCGAGGAGTCGAACGTCCACCACGTCGACTTCGGCGGCGGCGGCCACACGCTGCACTAGTGGCCGTAGACCAGCTGCGGCAGCCACATGGTGAGCGGCGGCCAGTAGGTGATGATCATCAGCACGATCAGCAGCAGGATCAGGAACGGCAGGATGCCGCGGATGACCTCGCCGATCGGCGCCGTCGAGATGGTCGCCAGCACGTAGAGATTGAGGCCGACCGGCGGGTGGACCAGCGCGATCTCCATGTTGTGCGTGAAGATGATCGAGAAGTGCACCGGATCGACGCCGAGCGGCACCAGGATCGGCGCCAGGATCGGCAACACCAGCAGCAGCGTCGCCACGACCTCGAGGAAGCAGCCCAGCACCAGCAGCAGCACGTTGATGGCGAGCAGGAACTCCCAGGTCGAGAGATTGTGCGCGACCACCCACTTCACGAGCTCGGCCGGCACGCCCGAATCGGTCATCCAGTGGCCGAAGGCGATGGCGGTGGCGACGATCAGCATGATCGTGCCGGCGCTCTTCAACGCGTCGGCGATCACCGACAGCGACTGCGTCCAGTGGAAGCCCTTGTAGAAGCCGAGGCTGATCACCATCGACGCCGCGGCGGCGATCGCGGCGGCCTCGGTGACGGTGACGAAGCCGCCATAGATGCCGACCAGCACGATCACCGGCAGCATCAGCGCCGGCAGGGCGCGGCCGGTCACCCGCCAGCGCTCGGCCATCGGCAGCGACGGCTCGACCGGGAAGTTGTTCTTGCGCGCCGTGTACCAGACCCAGAGGAAGAAGGCGCCGGCCTGCAACAGGCCCGGCAGGATGCCGGCGAGAAACAGGCGCGGCACCGACTGCTCGGCCACGATGCCGTAGAGGATCAGCGCCAGGCTGGGCGGGATCACGATGCCGATCGTGCCCGAGGCGCCGATGACGCCCAGCGCGAACGAGCGCGGATAGCCCTTCTCGATCATCGCCGGCAGCAGGATCGTGCCCATGGCGAGCGCGGTCGCGACCGACGAGCCGCAGATCGCCGCGAACAGCGTGCAGGCCACGACGGTGACGAGGCCGAGCGAGCCGCGCACGCCGCCGATCCAGGCCGTGCAGAGATCGACCAGCGCCTTGGCGACGCCGCCCTGGCGCATGAAGGCCGCGGCCATCACGAACAGCGGCAGCGACATCAGCGTCGAGGAGTTCAGCGAATCGATGACCACCTGGGCCATGCCGATCAGCGGCTGGTCCGAGAAGAAGAACAGCACCGCCGCGCACGCGCCCAGCACCAGGAAGATCGGCATGCCCGAGGCGAGCAGGCCGAAGAACATCACGAAGAACAGGAAGGGCCACATCGCGGTCAGTCCTTCGGAGCGATCATTTCATGCTCGGCGGTGTGGCCGATGGTCATGCTCTGCGGATCGAACGCGAACACGTAGCGATAGAGGCGGATCGTGTAGCGCCCGAACATCAGCAGGCCGCCGACGGGCAGCGCGCTGTAGTAGATCCACATCGGGAAGGAGAAGTCGGTCGCGCTGTGCTCGTCGAGCTCGAACGAGGAGTGCACGATGGCGAAGCCGTACCACACCATGCCGACGCAGAAGGCGAGCGCCACGACGCAGTTGAACGCCTCCATCCAGCGCTGGCCGTTGATGCCGACGAGGCGCAGCACGAGATCGGGCCGCACGTGGCCGTCGCTGCGCACCAGCTGGCTCGAGATGATCATCACGCCCCAGACCACGAGGTAGACGATCACCTCCTCGGCCCACGAGATGGCGTATTGCGGGAAGAAGTAGCGGCCGACCACCTGGACGACCCCCACCACCATGGCGATCGCACCGAGCAGGCCCACCAGGGTCCTCTCGATGCGATCCCAGAACGTGTCGCGGTTCTGCAAGCGTCAGGTCGCCGATCCGACGGCTTCCTTGACCAGACCGACGATGTCCGGCGAGAGCTTGGCGTCTTTGATCAGCGACGGCAGGTCGGCTATCATGCCCTTGCGGATCTCGGCCGCCTCGGCGGGCGAGGGATCGTGGAACTTCACGCCGTTGGTCTCCAGCACCTTGCGCGCGTTGGCCTGGCTGTCGGCCGACCCCTTGCGGTAGCCCGCGATGTTGGCCTGCCAGAGGTCGGTCATCATCTTGACCTGCGCCGGCTTCAGCTTGGCGGTGAACGCCTTGCTCATCATCGGGATGTACTGGCCCATGAACTGGTGGTCGGCGTAGGAGTACTTCACGCCGGCTTCCCAGAGCTTGGCCGAGTTGCAGCTCTCGTCGGTCGACACGAACGCGTCGAAGGTCCCCTGGCTGAGCGCCAGCGGCACGTTCGGCCACGCCGTGGTGTTGGGGATGCCGCCCGCGAACTTGATGCGCCACGAGATCGCGGCGCCGCCGGGGCTGCGGATCTTGAGGCCCTTCAGCGCGCTGAACTTGTCGAGCGGCGTCTTGGTCGAATACCAGTTCTGGTAACCGAGATCGATCCACGGCCCGAGCACCTGCGTCTTCAGCTTGGCCTCGAGCTCGCTGTTGATGCGATGCCCGGGCTTGCCGTCGGTCGCCTTGTAGGTGATCGCGGTCGGCACGCCGTAGAAATACGGCAGCTGGACCATGTCGCAGTCGGGCACGAGGCCCGTCAGCACCCAGGCGCCGGGCGCGGCCATGTCGACCTGGCCCTGGAGCAGCGCCTTCGACACGTTGAGGTCGGCGAAGAGCTGGCCCGAATGGAAGACCTCGCCCGCGAGCTCGCCGTTCGATTCCTTGGCGAGCTTGGTCACGAAGTCGACCATCGCGACGTTGCGCGGATGGCTGGGCGCGGTGTCGAGCGAGCACTTGAACTTGATCGGCTCGGCGGCGCGCAGCACGGCGGGTGCGCCGAGCAGAACCGGAGCCGCGGTGAGGGCGCCGGCAAAGGCGCGCCGGGTGAGGCGTGTGGTCATCGGTGAATCCTTCCCATCAGATGCCGGCCTGTTGCGCCGGCCGATCTGAACGATCCTAGGCAGCGCGCGCAAGCGGGCCAAGGTCCACGCCATCATCGGGCGGAACTGCCGCAGGCTGCTCGGACTGACTACCTTGGATGACTAGGGCGTCACCGATACCGCCGACGTACACGCCTTGCCGCCGGCTTCGCACACCGTGTGTCGTACGCGGCGGGCCTTCACATCGCTGCACGGCACGCCCAGGGCGCGCGACGTATCGAGATGCTGCTTCAGGGTCGCGCCGCCACCCGGCAGGATCGGATAGAGCACGCCTTCGCGATAGGCGGACTTCAATTCCACCGTGCGCTGTTGGCCGTCGGCCAGGGCGATCTCCACGTCGACCTGGAGATAGTCGATGGTTTCGCCGGACCTGTTCTGCACGACCAAGCTCGGCACGCAGCTGCCGAACACCGTCTCGTCGGGCCCGCGCGCGATGTCGATGCTGCCGGCGGCCCAACCCATCGAAGGCGCCATGAGAAAGAAAAGCGAGAACGCGAACCCGACAAGACGACGAACGGTCATGATCGCCTCCCTCTGTCCGTGTCGATCTACGACGCCTGCATCCTCTGTTCGCGGCGCGTCGCCAGCATCTGGAGGATGGCGGCCGCGGTTTCCTCGATCGAGCGGCGCGTGACGTCGATGGTCGCCCACTTGCGCCGCGCGTAGAGACGGCGCGCGCCCTGGATCTCGCTCTGGATCTGCTCCATGTCGGTATATTCCGACTCGGTGTCCTGCTGGAGCAGGCGCAGGCGGTTGACGCGGATCTGCAACAGCCGCTCGGGATCGGTGATCAGGCCCACGACCAGCGGCCGCTTGGCCGCCTCGAGTTCGGGCGGCGGCTCGACTTGCGGCACCAGCGGCACGTTGGCCGCGCGCACGCCGCGATTGGCGAGATAGATGCAGGTCGGCGTCTTCGAGGTGCGCGACGGCCCGACCAGGATGACGTCGGCATCCTCGAGATCGTGCGTCGACTGGCCGTCATCGTGCGCCAGGGTGTAGTGCATCGCGTCGATGCGGTCGAAATAGCCGTCGTCGAGCTGATGCTGGCGGCCCGGCCACTGCTCGCTCTTGGAATGGAAGTGCACGGCCAGCACGCTCATCGCCTGGTC
>JAFEFH010000050.1 GCA_018240695.1 Pseudomonadota bacterium
GTCGTGTAGCCGGCGCCGCCGTGGATCTGGATGCCCTCGCTGCACACGCGTTCGGCCATCTCGGAGGCGAACAGCTTCACCATCGACGCTTCCTTGTCGCAACGCTGGCCGGTATCGATCTGCTCGCAAACGAAGTAGTTGAGCTGGCGCGCCGCTTCGATCTGGGTGGCCATCTCGGCGATCTTGAAGCGGATCGCCTGGAAGTCCGAGATCGGCCGCTCGAACTGGCGCCGCTCGCCGGCGTAGCGGATCGAATCGTCGAGCGCGCCCTGGGCGAGGCCGATGGCGCGGGCCGCCGTGTGGGCGCGCGCGGTCTCGAGGCCGGACGTGGCATAGTAGAAGGCCTGGCCTTCCTCGCCGATCATGTCGGCCTGCTCGACGCGGAAGTTGTCGAAGGCGAGCTCATAGGTCTTCCAGCCGAAATAGCCGATCTTGGGAATCGGCGCGCCGCTCACGCCCTTGGGCAGCGTACCGCGCTTCTTCTCGACGAAGAACATCGACAGGCCGAGATGACGCTTGCCCGGAGGGGCGTCCGATGTGCGGGCGATCACGATCAGGAAGTCGGCGCCGTCGGCAAACGTGCACCAGTACTTGTTGCCGCTGATCAGGTAGCCCGTGCCGTCCTTGCGGGCGCGGCACGAGATGTTGGAGATGTCCGAGCCCGCGTTCGGTTCCGACATCGAGAAGGCGCCGAGGAACTCGCCCTTGGCCATGCGCGGCAGGTATTTCTTGCGCTGCTCCTCGCTCATCATGTGCGAGCCGATCAAGAGGTTACCGCGCGCGATCAGCGAGGCGACGCTCATCCAGCCGCGCGACAACTCCTCGGTGACGAGGCAGTACTCGAAGCAACCGAGGCCCAGCCCGCCATATTCCTCGGGGATCAGGATGCCGAAGTAGCCGAGCTCGGCCATCTTGTCCCGCAGGTCCATCGGGATGTCGCCCTTCTCGGGATCGAGCTTGTTGGCGACCGGCAGGACCTCGTTCAGGGTGAACTCGCGCGCCTGCTCCTGGATCATGCGGCGCTCTTCGGTGATGTACGGCATTACTGCGAATTCCTCTGACGGACGAGATTGGTGCGCTTGAAGTCGATGACTTCTTCTTCGCGCTGGTTGAAGCCCCTGGTGTGCCAGGTGACGATGCCGAAGCCCTTGTGGCTGTCGGACACACGGCGATCCAGCACGATCGATTCCGCGCGCAACGAGTCGCCAGGATAGACGGGCTGGTGATAGGTGAGCTGGTTGACGCCGAGGAACGGTCCGCCGCCTTCGCTGAGGTCCTCGACGGTGAGGCCGAACACGGTAGTGAACACCAGCAGCGGGTTGGCGACGATGCCGGGATGGCCGTGCACGCGGGCGTAGGCCGCGTTGAAATAGTGCGGGTTGAAGTGCAGCGTCAGAGTCGAGAAGAGGGTGCTCTCCGACTCCGTCAGCGTGCGTCCCCAATGGTGCTTGAAGACGCGGCCGGGCTCGAAGTCCTCATAGCGGTTGCCCTTGGGAACGAGCCGTGCGCGAGTCCTGAAATCTTCCGACATTCCTGCTCCGTTGTCCTTTGGTCCCTAGCGTTTGACCGAGGCGCGCGCCAGTTCACCCACATCGGCCAGCGTGTCAATCCGGTCGATCGTGTCGTGCAGCTTGCGGGCCCCGGCGGCGCCCAGCACGGGCGTCACGAGACTGTCGAACTTGGTCTCCAGCGCGCGGCGCTGCTTGGCGACGTCGGCCCACGGGATGCCCGAATCGTGCTTGGTCTCCAGCATCGTGCCATCGTCGAGCTCGATCGCCATCTCGGCCACCGAATGCGCCCAGCGCGGCTTGAACTCGATCGCCATCTTGTCGCGCAGCGCGCGGATCCTGGGTTCCTGCGTGACGGCATCGCTGTAGGAATCGAGGTTGGCGGTGTCGACGCCCGTGAGCGCCATCGCCACGGTCTGGCGTAGCGAGAACTTGGCCTCGAGGCCGGTCTTGGGGCTCTCGATGTTGCAGACCTTGTCGGCGCCCGAGTCGATGCGCAGCAGGATCTTCTTCACGCGCTCGGGCAGGAAGTTGCTCTTGAGGCGGATCTCCTTGGCGCATTCGATCGGGGAGTGCGTGAGATAGCAGGCCGCGTGGTATTTGAAGAGATTGTTGCGCAGGTGCCAGCCCTGCGGCGGCTCGCCCAGCGCCGCATCGGTCGCGAGATCGTCGCTTTGCGACGACGCAAAGCCCTGGTCGCACTCCAGCGAGTCGCCCCGCGCGGTGAAGCCCCGGAGCGCGAGGCGGGCGGCGCGCAGGCCGTGTTCCGACGCGGTGCCGGCATGCAACGGCTTGCACATGGTGCCGAAGTTGGCCTTCAGGCCGGCAGCCTGGGTGGCCGCGATGCCGAAGGCGACCGCCAACTGTTCGTCCGTGAGCCCCAGCATCCGGCCCGCCGCGGCGGTCGCGGAGAAGGAGCCGACCGTACCCGTGACGTGGAAGCCCTTCAGATAGTGACTCGGCGCGACCAGCCGGCCGACGCGCCCGGACGTCTCGTAGCCCGCCACGAAGCTCTCGATGAACAGGCGGCCCGACGCCTTCATCTGCTCGCCGAGCGCGAGGAGGGCGGGAACGACGGTGACCGTGGGGTGGCCGCCCATCGCGAAGTTCACATCGTCATAGTCGAGCGCGTGGCTGGCGGCGCCGTTGATCAGCGCGGCGGTCGAGGGCAGTGTCTTCTCGGAGCGCCCGACCAGGCTGGCCGGTCCCTTGGCGCCGTCTTCCAGGGCTTCGCGGACGAGGATCTCGGTCAACTCGTCCTGGGCGCCGGGAATGGTGACAGCAAACCAGTCTAGCAGGCACTGCTTGGTGCGCTCGACGAGGTCGTCCGGCAGGTCGGTCCACGCGAGGTGGGCGGCCTTCCTGGCGAGTTCGGCAGTGACGGCGACGGCAGCCATGCTGGGATCCTCCAAAGGGAGGCGAAGTCTATCGCTTTCGCGCGAGGATATGGAAGATATGCCAGTGCTTGGGGTTGCCACGCGGTGTGACCCGGTCGGCTTCCTCTTCCTCGAACATCTCGATCTCGAAGCCTTCCAAAAGGTGCTCGGCCTCCTTACGGGACAGGAAGGTCATGCCCTCGCGGCCGACCCAACTGTCGCGTGGACCGTACCATTGGCCGCTGAACCGGCCGCCCGCCGGCAACTCCTCGGCAATCCGCAGCCAGAGCGCGTGGAATTTCGCCGGTTCGCACAACGGCATGGCGAAGCTCGAATTCACCCACAAGACGCCGAGCGGCAATGGCACGTCTTCGAGGCGCGAGAGCACCGGTGTGATGCGTTCCGCGCCCGGCATGTCGCGCGCCGCGAGCTGCTGGAGCGCGGTGGGCTCGGAATCGACGGCAACGACGCTCCACCCACGACGTACGATCTCGACCACATCGCGGCCATCACCGCAGCCGAGGTCGATCGCCAGAGCGCCGTCAGGCGGCGTGCCGAAGCGATCGAGCGCGGCGAGAGCAGTTTTGCGCGGCGGTCTGTCGCGCAATTGCGTGTAGTAGGCGGCCCACCCGGCGGAACGATCCTGTTGTGACATGCGTCTGCGTGTGATCGTATCGCCGTCAACGACAACAAGTCCATGATCGGGAGAAGACGATGAGAAGACTGGCAAGACGCACTGTTGCGACCTCGCTCGCGGCCCTGCTGGCCGTCGGTCCTCTGTCGGCCCGCGCCGACGTGAAGGCACTGGAGGAAGCCGCCAAGAAAGAGGGCGAACTCACCTGGTACGTCGCCCACTACACGTCGGAAGGCGCCGAGGAATTGGGCGCCACCTTCACCAAGCTCTACGGCATCAAGGTCAACGTCGTCCGCACCACGGCGCAGGTCGCCTATCAGCGCCTGACGCAGGACATCAAGAACGGCCAGGCCAACTGCGACGTCTTCTCGTCGACGGATATCGGTCACTACGTGCAGCTGAAGGCGCAGGGCAAGCTCGAGAAGTACACCCCCGAGAACACGCCTAAGATCGCCAAGGCCTTCCAGAACCTCGATCCCGACGGTTACTTCCACACGACGTCCGGCGGCTTCGTGCTGATCAGCTACAATTCGACCAAGGTGAAGCCCGAGGACGCGCCGAAGAAGTGGACGGACCTGCTCGATCCGAAATGGAAGGGCAAGATCTCGACCGGTCACCCGGCGTTCTCCGGCTATGTCGGCACCTGGGTGCTGACGATGAAGAAGCTCTATGGCTGGGATTTCTTCGAGAAGCTCGAGAAGAACAAGCCGCAGATCGGCCGCTCGATCAACGACACCGTGACCGCGCTCAACGCCGGTGAGCGTCAGGTCGCTGCCGGCGCCGACGGCTCGACGATGTTCAGTGCCGGCCGCGGCAATCCGCTGGCGATCTCCTACCCGGAGGACGGCGCGGTGCTGATCATCGCTCCGTCGGCGATCGTGAAAGGCACCAAGCATCCCAACGCCGCGAAGCTCTACATGGAATATCTCTATTCCATCGAGGCCTCGGAAGTGGACGTGAAGCATTTCACCATGCCGATGCGGCCGGAGGTCAAGGTCGGGACAGGGCTGAAGCCGATCGACCAGATCAAGGAAGTCCATCCCACCATTGCCGAGATCGACAAGGGTATCCCCGAAGTGATCGAGCAGTGGCGCGACACCTTTGGCAACTAACGCGCGGCCCCTGAAGCGCGGGTGGGACCCGACCTGGCTTCTGTGGGGCGCGATCATCGCGGTCCTGCTGTTCCTGGTCGTGAGCCCGTTTATCGAGCTCATCCTCAGCAGCTTCCGGTCGCCCAAGGACGGCGGTTTCACCTTCGCCAACTACGCGGCCGCCTACGGACGTGAACGTTACGTCCAGGCACTGATCAACTCGCTCCAGCTGGGGGCGGCGGCTGCAGTGCTGGCCGGCATCTTCGCCATCCCGCTTGCCTGGGCGGTCTCACGCACCAACATGCCCGGCCGCGGCTTCGTGCGCATGGTGGTGCTCGCGACCTTCATCACGCCGCCTTATACCGGCGCGGTCGCCTGGATCCTGCTCGCGGGCCCCAACGCGGGCTGGCTGAACAAGGCGTTCGTCTTCCTGACGGGCGCGGAGGCGGGGCCGTTCAACATCTACAGCTTCCCCGGCCTCGTCTTCGTCATCGCGCTCTATTCCTTTCCGTATATCTTCATCTTCACGTCGGCGGCGCTCGAGCTGGTGTCGTCCGAGATGGAGGACGCCGCCAACATCCTGGGCGCGGGCACCTGGCGCACGATGCGGCGCGTGACCCTGCCGCTGGCGCTGCCGGCGATCCTGGGCGGCCTCATCATCTGCTTCCTGGAAGCGATCGCGCTGTTCGCGTCGCCGGCGATGATCGCCATTCCCGCGCGCTTCAACGTGGTGACGACACAGCTCTTCCAGTTCTTCGCCAATCCGGTGCGGGTGGAAGTCGCGGCGGCCTACGCCATGCCGCTGCTCGGCGTCACGGTCATGCTGGTGCTGGTCCAGCGCCTGATCACCAACCGCAAGGGCTTCGTCGCCCTGACCGGCAAGGGTGGCGAGCGCCGGCCGATCGATCTCGGCCGCGGCCGCTGGCTCATGTTCGGCTACGCCATGCTGGTGGCGTCGATGTCGGTGTTCCTGCCCTACATCTTCCTGATGCAGGCGGCCTTCGCCAAGGCGTGGGGACGCGGGTTCAGTCTCGACAATTTCTCGTTCAAGAACTTCCACTTCATCCTGTTCGAGCATGCGACGGCCGCACACTCGGTGTTCAACGCATTGCTGTTCGGCGCCGCCGCAGCCACGGCGGCCGTGATCATCACCTTTGGCGTCTCCTATATCGTGACCCGCCGGCTGATCCCGTACGCGGAAGTGCTGGGCTTCCTCTGCGTCGCGCCGTTCGTGATTCCGGGCGTCGTGCTGGCGATCGGCTTCTACGCAGCCTACGCGCCGCCGCCGCTGGCGCTCTACGGCACGGCGATGATCCTGATCCTGGCCTTCACCACGCGCTTCCTGCCGATCGGCTACGTCAACTCGAGCGCGGCGTTGCGCAGTCTCAATCCCGAGATGGAGGAGGCCGTCCGTGTGCTGGGCGGCAATCGCTTCACCGCGCTGAAACGCGTCGTGGCGCCGTTGCTCAAGCGCAACCTGCTGGGCGCGTGGCTGCTGATCTTCATCCCAGCGACGCGCGAGCTGTCGTCGGCGATCTTCCTCTATGGCCCCAACACCAAGGTGGTCTCGGTCATGATCTTCGACATGAGCGAGGAAGGGAATTTCGAGTATCTCGCCGCGCTGGCGCTGATCCTTCAGGCGCTGACCTTGCCGATGCTGTGGATCGGCCAACGCGCCATGGGACGTGACTTCATGCTGAGGCGAACCGCGACATGAGCAAGCTCGTCCTGAAAAACGTGGCCCGCCGTTATGGCGAGGTCGAGGCGGTGGCCGATTTCTCGTTGGAGATGCGCAAGGGCGAGTTCGTGTCGCTGCTGGGGCCCTCGGGCTGTGGCAAGACCACGACCTTGCGCATGATCGCGGGCTTCATGCCGCCGAGTTCCGGCGCGATTGAACTGGACGGGGAGGTGATCTCCTCGCCGTCGGGCGTCGTGCCGCCTGAGAAGCGGCGCATGTCGATGATCTTCCAGAGCTATGCGATCTGGCCGAACATGACGGTGGGCCAGAACGTCGGCTTCGGCTTGAAGATCCGCAAGGTGCCGAAGGCCGAAGCCGAGCGCCGCATCGACAAGATCCTCGACATCACCCAGATGCGGGCGCTGAAGGACCGCTATCCCGCCGAGTTGTCCGGCGGCCAGCAGCAGCGCGTGGCGCTGGCGCGCGCCATCGTCGTCGAGCCTGAAATCCTGCTGCTCGACGAGCCGCTGTCGAATTTGGACGCCAACCTGCGCGAGGAGATGCGCTTCGAGATCCGCCGCCTGCATGACGAATTCAAGATCACCACGGTCTATGTGACGCACGACCAGTCCGAAGCGATGGTGACGTCGGACCGCATCGTGGTGATGAACAAGGGCCGCATCGAGCAGATCGACGCGCCGCACATCCTCTATGGCAAGCCGCGCAGCCGCTTCGTCGCGGGCTTCATCGGACGCACGAACTTCCTTGAACGGGATGGCGGAAACTATTCGCTGCGCCCGCAGTCGATCGGCATTTCAACTGCGAAGCCTTCTGCGAACGGAGTCGAGGCGGAGGTCGTGGACCGTGCCTATCTCGGCGAGCATTGGGACTATCAGGTGAAGCCGCTCGGAGAGGCCAGGGGCTTGCGCGTTTCGACGCTGCCGACATCGGTCTTCGAGGTCGGACAGAGGGTGTGGCTGGAGATCGATCCCGCCGCCATGGTACGAGTTGATCAGTAAACCGAGAGAGTGAACATGACCGCAGGACCGCTCGCCCGCTACACCGTGCTCGATCTCACACGCGTGCGCGCCGGCCCCACCGCGGTCCGTTACTTCGCCGACTGGGGCGCCAACTGCATCAAGGTCGAGATGCCGCCGTCGGCAGGCGACATGGACATGGGCGGACCGCGCCACGGACCCGACTTCCAGAACCTGCATCGCAACAAGCGCTCGATCACGCTCAACCTGAAGGAGCCCGAAGGCAAGGCCGTCTTCATGAAGCTGGTCGAGAAGGCCGACGTGGTGATCGAGAACTACCGCGCCGATGTGAAGTTCCGGCTTGGCATCGATTACGAGAGCCTGAAGAAGGTGAACCCGCGGATCATCCTCGGGTCGATCTCGGGCTTCGGTCAGGACGGTCCTTATGCCGAGCGTGCCGGCTTCGACCAGATCGCCCAGGGCATGGGCGGCCTGATGATGGTGACCGGCAATCCGGGCGAGGGCCCGATGCGTGCCGGCATCGCGGTCGCCGACGTGGGCGCCGGCCTGCACTGCGCGATGGGCGTGTTCATCGCGCTGCTCGAGCGCGAGGTGTCCGGCAAGGGCCAGTGGGTCTCGAGCTCGCTGCTCCAGGCCATGATCTCGATGTGCGACTTCCAGGCCGCACGCTGGACGGTGGCCAAGGAAGTGCCGGGCCAGGCCGGCAACAACCATCCGACCTCGATCCCGACCGGCGTCTTCAAGACGAAGGACGGCTACATCAATATCGCGGCCTCGGGCGGTCACATCTACAAGCGGTTCTGCGAAACGCTGAAGGCGCCGGAGCTGATGACCGACGAGCGCTTCAGCTCGGACAAGGCGCGGGCCAAGAACCGCGACGCGTTGAACGACGAGATCAACAAGCGGCTGGTGACCTTCACCAGCGCCGAGCTCGTCGAAAAGCTGAACAAGGCCGGTGTACCCGCCGGTCCGATCTACAAGATGGACGAGATGTTCGCCGATCCGCAGGTCAAGCACCTGAAGATGGCGCATCCCGTGCACTCGCCGAAGCTCGGCGACATCGAATTGATCGGCCAGGCCATCAACATGAGCCGCACGCCGTTCGAGATGAAGTCGGCGACGCCGGAGCAGGGCGAGCACACTGATGCGGTGCTGAAGGAGGCCGGCTACGACGACAAGGCCATCGCCGACTTCCACAAGCGGGGGATCGTCTGATGAACTTCAGCCCGACTCCCAACATGATCGCGGAGAAGGTCGGCCCGGTGGGCCGGCTTGTCTTCAACAAGCCGCAGAAGCACAACGCCACCTCGACCGACATGTGGGAGGCGATCCCGGTGATCCTCGACGAGTTCGAGAAGGATCCGGCGATCCGCGTCGTGGTCGTCACCGGCGCGGGCGACAAGGCCTTCGTGTCGGGCGCCGACATCTCGGAGTTCGAGAAGGCGCGCAACACGCCCGAGCAGGTCGCCTACTACGACAAGATCGGCGAGATCGCGAATACGCGTCTCAACAAGTGCTCGAAGCCCACGATTGCCCGCATCCGCGGCTACTGCATCGGCGGCGGGCTGGCCGTGGCGCTGCTCTGTGACATCCGCATCGCGTCGGATGTCAGCAAGTTCGGCGTGCCGGCGGCGCGTCTCGGCCTCGGCTATCGCGCGAGCGGCCTCAAGATCCTGACCGATCTGGTCGGGCCCTCGCACGCCAAGGAGATCTTCTTCACGGCGCGGCACTTCTCGGCCCAGGAAGCGTCGGGCATGGGGCTCGTGACGCGCGTCGTTCCCGACGCGGATCTCGACTCCTATGTCGACAATTATTGCAAGCTGATCGGCGAGAACGCGCCGCTCACCATGCATGCGGCCAAGCGCACCATCGAGGAGCTGACGCGCCTCGACGGCAAGCCGGACTTCCCGCGCCTCAACGGGCTGGTGAAGGAGTGCTTCGACTCCGAGGACTATATCGAGGGGCGGCGGGCCTTCATGGAAAAGCGCAAGCCGGTCTTCAAGGGACGCTGATCCCGTGAGCGATCCGTTTCCCGCCGTCGCCGAGGCCTCGGCGACCGGCGAGACGGCGGCCCTCTTCGCCGACATCCGCGCCACCGTGGGCGTGCGCGTCGTCAACCTCGTGTGGCGGCACCTTGCGACCATTGACGGTGCGCTGCCATGGGCGTGGGGCGCCGTGAAGCCGCTCTACCTTCAGGGCATGCCGGATCGCGAGGCGGCGGAGTTCCGCAACGAGATGACGGTGCTGAGGCTCGGGTCGCTCAAAGGACCGCAGCCGGCCAGCGTCGACGACGTGCTGGCGAGCTACGATCATTCGAATACGATCAACCTCTTTGCCTTGGGCGCCCTCGTGGCTTGGTTGCGCGGCGAGACGGCCACGACAGGCGTGCCTCAGGGAGGTGCAAGGCTTCCGGCGCCCGATGTCATCTTGCCGAAACTCGCCTTGCCGGAAGACGTGTCGCCCGAAACCTGGGCGATGGTCGAAAGGCTGAACAAGTTCGGCGATCGGCCGCAGCCGCTCATCCTTGCCAGCATGTACCGCCATCTCGCGCACGCACCGCACTTCCTCGAGAAGGTCGAAGCAGCGCTTCGTCCCGTGCAAGCCGACGGATCGCTCGAGCGCGCCATCGCGGGCAATCGCGACCGGGCTGCCGCAAAGGCACGGGTACTGGCACGTGCGATCTCGGCGTCTCGTCCGACCGAGGCGGCCCGGATTGAGACGGGCGTCGCGGCCTTCGTCGAGCATGCCATCGGCAAGATGGTCACCATCTGCCGGTCGATCCGCGCCGCGCGCTAGCCGCAGAGCGGGCTTTGTTGCCATCGCAGGCCGGACCCTGCATGATGCACATAACGAGATAAGGATAAAAAAGACGATATAGGGAGGAGTCATGACGGGGGCGTCCGCCCGGCGCGTCGACGCGCCAGAGGGTGACAACCAACTCGTCGTCGAGGGCGTGTCCAAGAAGTTCGGCGGAGTCACCGCCGTCCAGGACGTGTCGCTTGAGGTGCCGCGTGGCGGCATCGTCTCCATCATCGGCCCGAACGGCGCCGGCAAGACCTCGCTTCTGAACATGATCTCGGGCTTCTACAAGCCCGACACCGGCCGCGTCGTCTTCGACGGCACCGACATCACCCAGAAGAAGCCCAGCGCCATCGCCGGCCTCGGCGTCGCGCGCACCTTCCAGAACATTGCGCTGTTCGGCGGTCTCACCGTGCTCGACAACCTGATGCTCGGCCGGCACGTGCGCATGAAGTCGGGCGTGCTGGCGAGCGCCATCTATTGGGGAATGGCGCAGAAAGAGGACATCGCCCATCGCGAGGTGGTCGAGGAGATCATCGAGTTCCTGAAGCTCCAGGACCTGCGCAAGCTGCCGACCTCGGCGCTGGCCTATGGCCTGCGCAAGCGGGTCGAACTCGGCCGCGCGCTCGCCTCCGATCCCAAGGTGCTGCTGCTCGATGAGCCGATGGGCGGCATGAACCAGGACGAGAAGGAGGACATGGCGCGTTACATCCTGGATGTGAACCAGGAGCGCGGCGTGACGGTCGTCCTGATCGAGCACGACATGGGCGTGGTCATGGACATCTCCGACAAGGTCGTCGTGCTGGAGCGCGGCCGTCGCCTCGCCAGCGGCACGCCGGATGAGGTCCAGAAGGATCCGAAGGTCATCGAAGCCTATCTCGGCACGAGCAAGGGGGGAGGGCGGACATGAGCCTGCTGGACTCGCCGCGCACCGACACGCTGCCCAAGCTCCTGCAGCGCAACGCCGAGCAGAATCCCTCGGCTGCCGGTATCCGCGAGAAGACGCGCGGGGTATGGCAGACGCTCAGCTGGAGCGGCTATCGCGACGAGATGCGCGATCTGGCGCTCGGCCTGGCGTCGCTGGGCTTCAAGCGCGGCGACAAGCTGTCCGTGGTCGGCGACAACCGTCCGCAGCTCTATATCGCGCAGCTTTCCGCGCAGGCGCTGGGCGGCTTCTCCGTGCCCGTCTATCAGGACTCGATCGCCTCGGAACTGGTCTACGTGCTGAATCATGCCGAGATCTCGGTGATCGTGGCCGAGGACCAGGAGCAGGTCGACAAGGTCCTGTCGCTCAAGGATCAGCTACCCAATCTGCGCAAGATCGTGTTCGAGGATCCGCGCGGCATGTGGGGTTACGACGATCCGCTGCTGATCCAGTACAGCGCCGTTGTCGAGGCAGGGCGCGCCTACGGCAAGGCGCATCCGGAATATTACACGGCGGAACTCGCCAAGGGCGGGCCGGACGATATCGCGATGATAGCCTATACCTCGGGCACGACCGGCAATCCTAAGGGGGTGATGCTCACCCATCGCAACATGGTCGCGTCGGCGCAGTCCTTCATCGCGGTCAACGACGTGAAGGCGGGCGACAACTGGCTGTCCTATCTGCCGATGGCCTGGGTGGGCGACGCCGCCTTCTCGCTGGGCATGGCGCTGGCCGGCCAGATGGTGATCGCTTGTCCCGAGGGGCCGGAAACAGTGCAGCGTGACCTGCGCGAGCTGGGCCCGCACGCGACCCTGGCGCCGCCGCGCATCTGGGAGAGCATGCTCACCACCATGCAGGTGAAGAGCAACGACGCCTCGCCGCTGAAGCGCCGGACGTTCGAATACTTCCGCGCGCTGGCCGAGCGTTGCGAGCTGAAGCGCACCGACGGCAAGCCTCTGTCGCTCGCGGAGCGTATCGGCCTCGCTGCCGGCGAGTTCTTCGTCTACGGGCCGGTGCGCGACCAGCTCGGACTGCGCAACGCACGCTGGTGCTATACCGGCGGCGCGCCGCTCGGGCCGGATACCTATCGCTTCTTCCGCTCGATCGGCATCAACCTGAAGCAAGTCTACGGCGCCACCGAAGCCTCGGCGCTGATCGCCTGCCAGGACGACAAGGAAGCCAATCCCAACACGGTCGGCCGACCGATGCCCAGCATCGACGTGAAGATCGACGACCGCGGCGAGGTGATGCTGAAGGGCCCCAACGTGTTTGTGGGCTACTTCAAGCAGGAGGAGGCGACGTGCGAGGCCTTGCAGGATGGCTGGCTGAAGACCGGCGATGCCGGTTTCTTCGACAAGCAGGGCCATCTCGTCATCATCGACCGCGCCCGCGACGTCGGCAAACTCGCCGATGGTTCGGCCTTCGCGCCGCAATACATCGAGAACAAGCTCAAGTTCAGTCCCTATATCCGCGAGGCGGTCGCCTTCGGCCATGAGCGGCCCAAGGTGGTGGCCATGGTCGCCATCGACATGCAGACGGTGGGCGCGTGGGCGGAGAAGAGGGGGCTGCCCTATACCAGCTACCTCGACCTCTCGCGCAAGGCCGAGGTCGCGGCCCTGATCGCCGACGAGATCGCCAAGGCCAATGCCGACCTGCCGGATATCCAGCAGGTGAAGCGCTATCTCTTGCTCAACAAGGAGCTGGACGCCGACGATGCGGAGATGACTCGCACACGCAAGGTGCGGCGCAAGTTCGTGGCCGAGAAGTACGCCGCCGTCATCGACGCCTTCTACAATGGCGCGCCCGAAGTTCAGGTGACGATGGAGATCACCTTCGAGGACGGCCGCAAGTCGAGCCTGACCACCGACATTCTGATCCACGATCTCCAGGCGCCCGTGCGGGCGAAGGCGGCCTGACGATGTCGGGAGAGGATTTCGACTTCCTGCTGGCGCTGCTGCTGAACGGCGCCTCGATCGGCATGATGTACGCGCTGATCGCGCTGGGATTCGTGCTGGTCTACAAGGCGACCGACGCGATCAACTTCGCCCAGGGCGAGTTCGTGATGATGGCGGGCCTGATCGCCGCGGCGATCCTGGGCATCGAGGGCGCGCCGCTGATCGCGGCCATCGTGGCCGCAGTGGCGATCATGATCGGCTTCGGCTTTGCCTTGGAACGCGTCGTGCTGCGGCCGCTGCTCGGCCGTCCCGTGGTCGCGGTGATCATGGCGACGATCGGCCTGGCCGCCGTGCTGCGCGGCCTCACGCCCGTGGTGTTCGGTGGCGAGACGCGCGCGTTGCCGCTGCCGATCGGCGACGAGCCGATCACCTTGGGGCCGATGAGCCTGGCGCCCATCCAGGTGCTGGGCATGGTCGTGACGCTGGCGTTCTTCCTGGGCTTCAACTGGTTCTTCAAGAAGAGCCGCATGGGCGTGGCCATGCGCGCCGTCGCCGACAACCAGCAGGTGGCGCAGGCCATGGGCATCAACGTCCAGCGCTACTTCGCGCTCGCCTGGGCGATGGCGGGCATCGTCTCCGCGGCCGGCGGCATCGTGTGGGGCAGCATGCTGGGCGTCGACGTGCATCTGGCGCTGGTCGGCCTCAAAGTGTTCCCCGTGGTGATCCTGGGCGGGCTCGATTCGATCGGCGGTGCCTTGGTGGGCGGGCTGATCATCGGCATCGTCGAGAGCCTCGTGGCGGGCTACGTCGATCCGTATGTCGGCGGCGGCACCAAGGACTTCGTGCCCTACGTGCTGATGATCCTGGTGCTGATGGTCAAGCCGTACGGGATCTTCGGCAAACGCAGAATCGAGCGCGTCTGATGTTCCATCGTGAAGCCGGAGTCTTCAAGACGACCTACGCCGCCGACATGGCGCTGTATCCGCTGCCGATCGCCAAGCGCACAGTGATCATTCTCGCGATCCTGTTCGGCGTGATCCTGCCGCTCATCTTGCCGGAATATCACCTGTCGATCCTCAACCTGATGTTCATCGCCATCGTGGGCGCGCTCGGGCTGAACATCCTGGTGGGCTATACCGGCCAGATCTCGCTGGGCCACGGCGCGTTCATGTCGGTCGGGGCCTATACCGCGGCCAACCTCGCCGTCCGGCTCGACCTGCCGTTCTGGCTCACTCTGCCGGCGGGCGGGCTGATGGCCGCCGCCATCGGTGTGCTGGTCGGCATCCCCAGCCTGCGCATCAAGGGACTTTATCTTGCGATCGCGACGCTGGCGGGCCAGCTCATCATCGAATGGACGATCAACCATGTGCCGGCGATCTCCGGTGGCGCGCAGGCGTCGATCCAGGTCGCACGGCCGACGGTGTTCGGCTACAGCCTCAGCACCCAGGCGCATCTCTACTTCTTCCTGCTGTTCTTCGCGGTGCTGGCTATCATCGTCACCCTGAACCTGATGCGCAGCCGCATCGGGCGCGCGTTCGTGGCGGTGCGCGACCAGGACATCGCGGCCGAGATCATCGGCATCGACATCTTCCGCTACAAGCTGCTCGCCTTCGCGATCTCGTCGTTCTACGCCGGCGTCTGCGGCGTTCTCTATACCTACTATTTCGGCATCGCGAACTACGAGCAGTTCCAGCTCATCGTTTCCATCGACTACCTGGCGATGATCATCATCGGCGGGTTGGGGTCGGTCCTGGGCACGATCTTCGGCGCGGTGTTCGTGACCGTGCTGCCGCTATTGCTGCGGCTGGTGCTGGAGAATGTCGGCTCGCTGTTCTTCAGCGAGTCGGAGCTGGCGAACGTGATCTCGGGCACGCGGCTGGCCGTGTTCGGCGGCCTGATCATCGTGTTCCTGATCGTCGAGCCCGAGGGGCTCAATCGGTTGTGGCGGAATATCCGGAGCTATTTCCGGGTCTGGCCCTTCTCCTACTAGGAGGGGCCGTGTCGTGGCGAAGAAGGCAAGACTGACAAGGGAGGAACCCATGATGAGGTTCGTGAAGAGTGGACTGGGTGTAGCGGCGGCAGCCGTCGCGCTGTCGTTCGCGGGCGGCGTTTCGGCCCAGACGAAGGAACTGGTGTTCGGCCTGCAATGCGACCGTACCGGGCCGACTGCCAATGTCGGCGTCAACCTGTGCCCCGGCTATCACGACTATATCGCGCTGGTGAACAGCAAGGGCGGTGTCGAGGGCTTCAAGATCAAGGTCATCGAGGTCGACAACGAGTACAAGGTGCCGCCGGCGATGGAAGCGCACGAGCGCTTCAAGAAGGAGGGTGCGGTGATCGAAGGCGTGTTCGGCACGCCGCAGACCGCCGCCCTGAACAAGAAGCTGGAGGAAGACAAGCTGCTGGGCACGTCGCCGGGCTTCGGCACGGCAGGCGCGGCGGACGGCAAGCGCTTCCCGTACACCTTCCCGATCGCGGCGTCCTACTGGTCGCAGGCTGGCGCCGCGCTCGAGTTCGCCAAGGAGAAGCTGGGCGGCAGCCTCAAGGGCAAGAAGATCGCCTACCTCTATTACGACAACCCGGCGGGCAAGGAGCCCCTGCCGATCTTGGAGGACGTGCAGAAAGCCGAGGGCTTCGAGCTGCGCACCTTTGCAGTGCCGGCGCCGGGTCTCGAGATGGGGGCGCAGGTGCTCGACATCACCGGCCGCTTCAAGCCGGACTTCGTGATCATGCACCTGTTCGGCAAGGCGCCGTCGGTCGCGATCAAGGAGCTCAAGGGCAAGGGCTACCCGCTCAGCAAGGTGGTGTCCTTCGTGTGGGGCAGCGCCGAGGCCGACATCATCGCCGCCGGCGGCATGGGCGTGGCCGAGGGCTATAGCGGCATCCAGTTCGCGGGCGTCGGCAAGGACTTCCAGGTCCTGAAGGACATCGCGGCCATGTACAAGGCGGCCGGCAAGCCGGTGCCGAAGGAAATGGACTCGACCGTCTACTACAACCGCGGCGTCCTGATCGCGGCCGTCCACACCGAGGCCGTGCGCAACGCGATCAAGGCCAAGGGCGGCGCCGCGCCGACGTCGGAAGACGTCAAGAAGGGCATGGAGTCGATCAAGGGCTTCACCCTGGGCGGCCTCGTCCCGCCGATGGAGATCACGCCGGCCGACCATGAAGGCGGCGGCTGGTGCCAGGTCTGGACGGTGAAGGGCGGAAAGCTGGTGCGGTCGAAGGACTGGTTCCAGGGTTACCGCTCGGTGATCCAGAAGCAGCTCGCGGCCGACGCGTCGAAGTCCTGAGGAGGGGATCGGGCGCCGCTCCGCGAGGGGCGGCGCCCGCATCATCATGCTGACGATCAACAATATCGAAGTCGTCTACGACAAGGTCATCCTCGTCCTGAAGGGCGTGTCGATCGACGTCCGCGAGGGCACGATCACCACGCTGCTCGGCGCCAATGGCGCGGGCAAGACGACGACCCTGAAGGCGATCTCCGGCGTGCTGCGCTCGGAGCGCGGCGAGGTCACCAAGGGCGCGATCCAGTTGGGCGACCGGCGGATCGACGGCATGGCCGCGCACGACGTGACGCGGCTCGGCCTCGTGCAGGTCTTCGAGGGCCGCCGCGTCTTCGAGCAGCTCACCTGCGAGGAGAACCTGGTGGCGGGCGGCCATGTCCAGCGCGACGGCGCGCTGGTGAAGCAGGGCATCGAGCTCGTCTATTCGTATTTCCCGCGCCTCAAGGAGCGGCGGCACCAGCAGTCGGGCTATCTGTCGGGCGGCGAGCAGCAGATGCTGGCGATCGGCCGCGCCCTGATGAGCAACCCCAAGGTCGTGCTGCTCGACGAGCCGTCGCTCGGTCTTGCGCCCATGCTGGTCGAGGAAATCTTCGGTATCGTGCAACGCCTCGTGAAGCGGGAGAAGCTCTCGGTGCTGCTGGTCGAGCAGAATGCGACGCTGGCGCTCGAGATCGCCGAGCACGGCTACGTCATGGAGAATGGGCGCATCGTGCTCGAGGGAACGGCCGCTCAGCTGCGCGAGAATTCCGACATCAAGGAATTCTATTTGGGGCTGAATGAGGGCGGCGCGCGCAAATCTTATCGCGACACCAAGCATTACAAACGGCGCAAACGCTGGCTATCCTAGGGGATGAGCAGGAGCGCGCCATGGACGACACAGAACGGCTGCACGAGCTGATCGCCGGGGCCCGGCGGATCGTGGCGTTCACGGGCGCCGGCATTTCGACCGAGTCGGGCATTCCCGACTTCCGCTCGCCGGGCGGTATCTGGACCAAGTACCAGCCGATCTATTTCGACGACTTCATGTCGTCGGAGGAGATGCGGCGCGAGGCGTGGCGGCGGAAGTTCGCGACCGACGAGACGATGGTCAAGGCCGAACCCAATGCCGGCCACCGCGCGCTGGCCAAGCTGGTCGAGCGGGGCAAGATGAGCGCGATCATCACGCAAAACATCGACGGCCTGCACCAGCGCTCGGGCATTCCCGACGCCAAGGTGATCGAACTGCACGGCAACACCACCTACGCGACCTGCCTGGACTGCGGTCAGCGCCACGAACTGGCGCCGATCAAGAAGGCCTTCGAGAGCAAGGGGGCGTTGCCGGTCTGCACCAAGTGCGACGGCATCGTGAAGACGGCGACGATCTCGTTCGGCCAGGCGATGCCCGAGATCCAGATGGCGCGGGCGCAGGACGAGACCATGGGCTGCGACCTGTTCATCGTGCTGGGCAGCTCGCTGGTCGTCTACCCGGCCGCGGGATTCCCGAAGATCGCCAAGCGCAAGGGCGCCAAGCTGGTGATCCTCAATCGTGAGGAGACCGATCAGGACGACGATGCCGACCTGGTCGTGCATGCCGAGATTGGACCGACGCTCAGCCGCGTCGTCGGGGTGAACTGATGCTCGGGCGCCGCTCCTTTGCCGCCGGTCTCGCCGGTGCAACCGCCCTGGCGGCGCTGCCAACGCGCGCGCAGGAGGTGAGCTTCTTCCGCATCCTCACCGGCGGGACCGTCGGGACCTATTTCCCGATCGGCGGGCTGATCGCCAACGCGATCTCGAACCCGCCGGGATCGCGGCTGTGCGACGAGGGCGGTTCCTGCGGCGTGCCCGGGCTCATCGCCACCGCAGTGGCCTCGAACGGCTCGGTCGCCAACGCGGCCGCCATCGCCAGCGGCGCGGCCCAGTCCGGCTTCGTCCAGTCCGACATCGCCTACTGGGCCCATAGCGGCACCGGCATCTACGAGGGCCGTCCCAAGCTCGACGGCCTGCGCGCGATCGCCAACCTGTTCCCCGAGAGCCTGCACCTCGTGGTCCGCAAGGGCTCGGGCATCACTTCGGTACGCGATCTCAAGGGCAAGCGCGTGTCGCTCGACGAGCCGGGCTCCGGAACGCTGGTCGATGCGCGGCTTGTGCTGGGCGCCTTCGGCATCAGCGAACGGGATCTGAAGCCGTCTTACTTGCCGGCGCAGCACGTGGCCGACAGCCTGAAAGACGGCACGATCGACGCTTTCTTCAGTGTCAGCGGCTGGCCGCAGAGCTCGATCGTCGACCTCGCCGCCACCGTCGGCATCGACCTGGTACCGATTGAGGGGCCGGAGATAGACCGCCTGCTGAAGCAATACAGCTTCCTCACCACGGACGAGATCCCGGACGAGGCCTACAAGGGCGTCGGCGGGGTGAAGACGGTGAGCGTCCATGCGCTGTGGCTCACGTCGGTGCGCCAGCCCGAGCCGCTGATCTATCTCGTGACGGCCGCGCTGTGGAACTCCAACACCCGGAAGCTGCTCGACTCCGGCCACGTGAAGGGCCGGGTGATCCGCCTGGCGAGTGCGCTGATGGGCGTGGGCATTCCCCTGCATCCCGGCGCCGAAAGGTTCTACAAGGAACGTGGTTTGACGAAGTAAAGGCGGGGAGAGCATGCGTCTCAAGGGCAAAACGTGCGTCGTCACGGCGGCGGGACAGGGAATCGGCGCGGCCACGGCGCGTGCGTTCGCGCGCGAGGGCGCGGCGGTCTGGGCGACGGATATCGATGCCGGCAAGCTCGATGGCTTGAAGGGCGTCGCCGGCATCCAGGCGCGCAAGCTCGACGTGCTCGACAAGGCCGCGATCGGCGCCTTCGCCACGGACGTCGGCACGGCCGACGTGCTGTTCAACTGCGCGGGCTTCGTCCATCACGGCACGGTGCTCGACGCCACCGACGATCAGTGGCAGTTCGGCTTCAACCTCAACGTCCGCAGCATGTTCTGGACGATCCAGGCATTCCTGCCGGGCATGCTGGCCAAGGGCGGCGGCTCGATCGTGAACATGTCGTCGGCCGCCTCGTCGGTGAAGGGCGCGGCGTTGCGCTTCGTCTACGGCACGACAAAGGCCGCCGTCGTTGGCCTTACCAAGTCGGTGGCGGTCGATTACGTGAGCAAGGGAATCCGTTGCAACGCGATTTGCCCCGGCACTGTCCAGACGCCGTCGCTCGACGAGCGCATCTCGGGCCTGGGCGGCGGCGCCGACGCGCGCCAATTCTTCCTGCAACGCCAGCCGACCGGCCGCTTCGGCTCGGCGGACGAGATCGCCGCGCTCGCTGTCTATCTCGCCAGCGACGAGTCGTCGTTCACCACGGGCACCGTGAACGTCATCGACGGCGGCTGGAGCGTCTGACGATGCGGATCGCGGAGATCGCTGCCCGGGCGCCGGTCATTCCGGTCCTGACGGTCGAACGGCCGGCCGAGGCGGTGCCGTTGGCCCGGGCGCTGGTCGCGGGTGGCTTGCCGGTGCTGGAGATCACCCTGCGCACCGAGGCGGCCCTCGAGGCGCTGAAGCGGATCGCCACGGAGGTGCCTGACGCCATCGTGGGCGCAGGTACCGTGCTGAATGAAGCCCAACTGGAGGCCGCCGAGCGGGCAGGCGCCCGGTTCGTGGTCAGTCCCGGCTGCACGGCCGCCCTGGCCCGGGCGGCGGTGGAGAGCGGCATGCCCTTCCTGCCGGGAGTCCAGACGGTCTCCGAAGCCATGGCGG
This sequence comes from Pseudomonadota bacterium, assembly GCA_018240695.1. Classification (GTDB taxonomy): domain Bacteria; phylum Pseudomonadota; class Alphaproteobacteria; order Reyranellales; family Reyranellaceae; genus Reyranella. Next base: position 19,912 of record JAFEFH010000050.1, read on the forward strand.
CTCGTGAGCATGGGTTCGAGCTGTTGAAGTTCTTTCCGGCCGATATGTCCGGTGGAATCGGCTGGCTGAAGGCGGTCGGGGCGCCCCTGGCCGGCCTGCGCTTTTGCCCGACCGGCGGGGTTAACGCCGAGACCGCGCCGGGCTATCTGGCACTGCCCAACGTCGCCTGTGTCGGCGGTTCCTGGGTGGCGCCCAAGGACGCCGTGGCCGCCGGGGACTGGGCCCGGATCGAGGGGCTGGCGGCTACCGCAGCGGGGATGAAACGACCCTAGCGCGGGCCCGCAAAAGGTGCTTTTTTGCGCTCCGGGCGTGGGGGTGGCAGTCCTTAAAATGTTCAGGTTCGTGATCGTCGCGTTGGCGCTCGGCATGGGTGCGAGCACCGCCGTACGCGCGGAATCCGTCGTCATCCTCAACTCCGAAGACGCCTCGTACAGCATCGTCGATCGCGCGACGCGCACCGAAGTCACGCGCCTGCCACTGGGCCGCGAGCCGCATCATCTCGCGGTGACGCCGGACGGCAAGGAGGTGCTGCTCGCCTCCACCGTCACCAACGATCTCGTGGCGATCGACACGACCAATGGCCAGCAGCGCCGTGTCGTTCGAGACATCGTCGACCCGTACCAGTTGGGCTTCAGTGCCGACGGCAAGTGGTTCGTGACGGCGGCCTACCGGCTCGATCACATCGACATCTATCGCGCCGACGGCTTCAGGCTCGCGGGTCGCATCTTCATGGACGGCCTGCCGAGCCATCTCGCATTCGACACCGACTCCAAGACGGTGTTCGTCACGCTTCAGCAGAGCAACCGCGTCGTCGCGCTCGATCTCGCGACCCAGGCGATCAAGTGGGTAGCGGAAGTCGGCAAGGCGCCGGCCGGCGTGATCATGCTGCCCGACAACAAGCGGCTGCTGGTGGCGCTCACCGGCGAGGACGCCGTCGTCACCGTCGATCCAAAGGACGGCGCGGTCAGCGGCCGGTTGCAGACGGGCAAGGGCGCCCACCAGTTCTTCCCCAAGGGCGATGGCCGCCACTGGTTCCTGAGCAACCGCATCGAAGGCACGGTGTCGCTGATCGATACGCAGGACATGCGCGTCGCGGGCAGCATCCGCGTGCCGGGCGGCCCGGACTGCATGGACATCACGGCCGACGGCAAGGAACTCTGGATCACGCAGCGCTTCCTGCGCCGCGTCGCCGTGGTCGACCTCGCGCAGATGAAGGTCGTGGCCAGCATCCCGGTCGGCAAGTCGCCGCACGGCGTCTACATCCTCAAGGCCGACGCCACTTCGCCCGGATTGCCGATCCGCGCGGCGTCGACCGAGCCCGTCACCAGGTAGGGCCCGCCATGAGCGGGTTCCTCGACGGCTGGATCGGTATCCAGAACTGGATCTTCGAGGCCGTCGTCAGTCCGGTGCTGTTCCGCTTCGGCCTGATGGAATGGTTCGAGCCCGCCTTCAACGCGGTCGAGTTCTTCATGCTGGGCGTGGTGCAGATCGTCGTCATCGCGCTCGGGATGCGTTTGCTGGAGCGGCGTTGGTCGCCGGAGCGGGCGGGTGAACGCGGGTTGATCGGCGTCGACCGGGTCTACACCGTGCTCAACAAGCTCGGCGTCATCCCCCTGGTCGTGTTCATCCTGGCCTATCCGATCACCACGGAGATCGAGCGTCAGGTCCGCGTGCTGGGCGTCACGCCGCCGCGGCTCGAGCACCTGGTCCCCTGGCTGCGCGACCACGCGCTCGTGACGTTCCTGCTGTACTTCGCGCTGTTCGACTTCGCCGCCTACTGGGTGCATCGCGCGCAGCACCGCTTCTCGTGGTGGTGGGCGTTGCACAGCCTGCATCACAGCCAGCGCCAGGTGACCGTGTGGACCGACGATCGCAACCACGTCGTCGACGATCTGCTGGTCACTCTCGTGCTGGTCGTCTTCTCGCAGTTCGTGGGCGTGCAGCCCGACGACTACGTGCTGATCCTGATGATCGGCCGGCTGATCGAGAGCTGGAGCCATGCCAATGTCGACCAGAACTTCGGCTGGCTGATCGTGGGCCCGCGCTTCCATCGCCTGCACCATGCGCTGGCGAGCGACGAGGAGCGGCACATCCAAGACCACAATTTTGCGCCGGTCTTCCCGGTCTGGGACATCCTGTTCGGCACCGCGCTGTATGACCGCAAGATCCGGCCCACAGGGGTCGCCGAGATGCACATCGACGCCGACAACGGGCGGGGCTGGATCGGCCAGCAGGTGACGGTGTTCTGGCGCTTCCTGGGCGCGCTGGTGCCGCGCTTCAACCGCGCTTGAGGACGGCCAGCACGGCTTCCTTGCGCGGAATTGGTCCCACGGCGCCATAGCCGGTGGTCGACAACGCGGCCGCCACGTTGGCATAGCGGCCGGCAGTCTCCGGATCGTCGCCTTCCAGCAGCCGGGCCAGGAACGAACCGTCGAACGTGTCGCCCGCACCGGTGGCATCGAGCGCGTTCACTTTGTGCGGCGGCAGGCGATGGCGCTTGGCCGCGGTCGCGATCAGCGAGCCTTCGGCGCCCATCTTGAGCGCGACCATCGGCGCGCCGAGCTTCAGATAGTAGTCCGCGATGGCCTCGGCTTCCGTGAGGCCGGTGAGCTGCTGGGAATCGTCGAGGCTGGGGAGGGCGATGTCGCAGCGCGCGATCGTCTCGTCGATCTTCCTGCGCGCCGTGTCGAGGTCCCAGAGGCGCAGGCGCAGGTTGGTGTCGTACGACACTTTCACTCCGGCGGCGCGGGCCGCGTCGATCGCCGCGTCGCAGGTCGCGCGGGCGGTGTCGCTGATCGCCTGACCGATGGCCGAGAGATGGAAGAACGTCGCGCCGGCGATGTAGTCGCGCGCCAGGCCCTGCGGGGTCATCAGCGAGGCGGCCGAGTTCTTGCGCAGATAATCGAACTTGTGACCGGCCGCGGAGTGGGTGACGAAGCTTACGCCGGTCGGCGCCGTGGGGTGGCGCTCGACGCGCGAGGCATCCAGTCCTTCGGACTTCCAGAGGTCGAGGAAAGCGTCGCCCATCCAGTCTTGTCCGAGACTGGTGAGGTACCCCGCGGTGGCACCCTGCCGGATGGCCGCGATGGCCGCGTTCTGGGAGTCGCCGCCAAAACCCTGCAACCAAGTGCGGCCGTCGCCGTCCTTGGGGCGGTTGAACTCGATCAGCGGTTCGCCGAGGGAAACGATGGCGGGCGAGGGGCTCGGAGAGGTGTTCATTGCGCCGAATGTAGCATGCTAGGGTCGCGGTAACGAATTCGGAGGAACGACCAATGGCGAAAGCCGACAAGAAGCGCCGCCTGCGCAGCCGCGAATGGTTCGACGCGCCGGGCGACCCGACGATGGCCGCGCTCTATCTCGAGCGCTACATGAATTTCGGGCTGACGCTCGCCGAACTGCACAGTGGCCGGCCGATCATCGGCATCGCCCAGACCGGCAGCGACCTGTCGCCCTGCAATCGCCACCACCTCGATCTCGCCAGCCGTGTGCGCGACGGCATCCGCGACGCCGGCGGCATTCCCATCGAATTCCCGGTCCATCCGATCCAGGAGACGGGCAAGCGGCCGACAGCGTCGCTCGACCGCAACCTCGCCTATCTCAGCCTCGTGGAATGCCTGTACGGCTACTTCTTCGATGGTGTCGTGCTGACCACCGGCTGTGACAAGACCACCCCGGCCATGATCATGGGCGCGGCCACGGTGAACATCCCGTCGATCGTGCTGTCGGGCGGCCCGATGCTGGACGGACACTTTGCCGGTGGCCTCGCCGGATCGGGCACGATCGTGTGGTACGCGCGGCAGGAGCTGGCGGCGGGCCGCATCAACCTGCAGGAGTTCCTCGAGTGGGTGGCGGGCAGCGCCCCCAGCGTCGGGCACTGCAACACCATGGGCACGGCATTGTCGATGAACAGTATGGCCGAGGCGCTCGGCATGTCGCTGCCGGGGTGCGCGGCCATTCCCGGCCCGTATCGCGAGCGCGGCCAGATGGCCTACGCGACGGGCAAGCGCATCGTCGACATGGTGTGGGAGGACCTTAAGCCGTCCGACATCCTGACGCGCAAGGCGTTCGAGAACGCGATCGTGGCAGCGAGCGCGCTCGGTGCCTCGACGAACTGCCCGCCGCACGTCAACGCCATCGCCCGTCATATCGGCGTGAAGCTCGACAACAAGGACTGGGACAAGATCGGCTACGATGTGCCGTTGCTGGTGAACCTGATGCCGGCGGGCAAGTATCTCGGCGAAGCCTTCCATCGCGCCGGCGGCGTGCCGACGGTGATGAAGGAGCTGCTCGCCAAGAAGAAGATCCATGGCGACGTGATGA
>JAFEFH010000051.1 GCA_018240695.1 Pseudomonadota bacterium
GACCGCGCGCGGCTATCGTTCGCCGGCATGGGACCTGTCGCCCAACTCGATCGAGCTGCTGCTGAAGCACGGCATCCAGTACGACAGCTCGATGATGGGCCACGACTACGACTGCTATTTCGCGCGCCAGGGCGACGTGGTGGAACTGAAGAAGCCGTTCGTCCGCGGCCGCGAGACCAAGCTCCTGGAAATGCCGATCAGCTGGTCGCTCGACGATTTTCCGCACTTCGAATACATGCGCAATCCCAACGGCTCGATCCAGGCCGGCTTGATGAACGCCACCAACGTGCTGGAGAACTTCGTCGACGACTACACATACATGACCCGCGTGCAGCCGGACTTCGGAATCCTGACCTACACCTTCCATCCGCATGTCATCGGCCGCGGCCATCGCATGATGATGCTGGAACGGCTGATCCAGAGATTGACGGAAGGCGGCGCGGAGTTCATGACCATGGAGCAGGCCATGCACGTGTGGCTGGCCCGCAACCAGAGGGTTCGCAAGGCCGCGGCGGAGTAGGGAACCCGCTCAGCGCTTGCGGCGGCCGCCCAGCACCTCGGCATGGCTGGCGGCGCCCAGCGCCTTCACCATCTCGAAGACGCGGTTGCGCACGCGGGTCTCGCGGATCTTGTAGTAGGCGCGCACCAGCTCCAGTGTCTCGCGCTTGACCAGCGGATCCTTCTCCTGCTCGAACGGTGTGGCGGCCTCGCCGAAGCCGCCCTTGCGGCCGCGGCCCGACATCGGCCGGCCGGCCAGCGCGTTGGAGGGCATCTCGTCGAAGAAATACGAGACCGGTACGTCGAGTACCTTGGCGAACTCGAACAGGCGGCTCGATCCGATGCGATTGGACCCGCGCTCGTATTTCTGGATCTGCTGGAAGGTGAGGCCGACGGCGGTGCCGAGGCTGGTCTGGCTCATGCCGAGGAGGGATCGGCGCTGGCGCATGCGCGCGCCCACATGAACATCGACCGGATGTGATCTTGCCATTTCATCTTCCTTCCAAAGTCTCCGCCAGTCCGTGGTTCACCCGACGTGCGATTGCTGAGGTGCTGTAGACAGGTACGTGTGGCGGCGGCTCGTGTTTTGTGTCGATAGCCAAATCTTCCGGCCCTGCCAACGTGGGGAAGCGGGGAGGCGTTGCGGCGTTTTGTTCGAAATGTACGCTCACAGGCATGAAACCTTTTGGGGTCTGCTTGCGTGCCCGAGTGGGCGCTCCTAGTCTCGATGGATGTCAAAGGTCCTCTCCGACGACGCTGTCGCCCGGTACCAGCGTGACGGCTATCATTTTCCCATCGACGTCCTGTCGCCCGCGGAGACGCAGGCTCTGCGCGGCAAGCTCGAGGCTTACGAGCGCGCGAATGGCGGTCCGATCCAGGGCGACAAGCGGCACAAGGCGCATCTCTACCTGACCTGGCTGAACGACCTGATCCGCCATCCGAGGATCCTCGACGCGGTCGAGGACGTGCTGGGTCCCAACCTGCTGTGCTGGAGCACCAGCTTCTTCATCAAGGAAGCCGCCGACGCGGGCTTCGTCTCCTGGCATCAGGACGCGACATATTGGGGCCTGAGCACGCCCGACGTCATCACGGCCTGGGTCGCCTTCACCCCGGCCAACCTCCTGAACGGCTGCATGAAGTTCGCGCCGGGCACGCATCGCCAGCAGCTCGAGCATCGCGACACGTTCGACAAGAACAATCTCCTGAGCCGCGGTCAGGAGATCGCCGTTAAGGTCGACGAGTCGACCGGCGTCGACGCGATCCTCAACCCGGGACAGGCATCGTTGCATCATGTCCTGCTGGCCCACGGCTCCGAGCCCAACAAGTCCAATGACCGCCGCATCGGCTTTGCGATCCGGTACATCCCGACCCACGTGAAGCAGGCGGTCGGCATCCAGGACAGCGCCACCCTGGTGCGCGGTGTCGACACCTACCGGCACTTCGATGCCGAGCCGCGGCCGACCGCGGACTGCACGCCGGAGTCGCTGGCCGCCCATGCCGCCATCGTCGGCCGTCAGGTCCAGGTGCTCTATCGCGGTACGGGCCAGGAGCACTTCCGCCCATAGGCGTCGCGTTCGCGCCGCGGTAAAACCAAGGCATGTTCTTCGAAGGCTTCACCCTCACCGAGATCGCCGTTCCCGGCGGCAAGATCCGTTTGCGCCATGGCGGCTCGGGCCCGCCGCTGTTGTTGCTGCACGGCAACCCCCAGACACATGCGATGTGGAATCGCGTGGCGCCGGATCTGGCCAAGCGCTTCACCGTGATCGCGCCCGACCTGCGCGGCTATGGCGGTTCGTTCAAGCCGCCGGCGACGGCCGATCACGCGCCCTATTCGAAGCGCGAGATGGCGCGCGACGTCGTGGCGGTGATGGCGCATTTCGGCTTCTCGCGCTTCCGCATCGGCAGCCACGATCGCGGCGCCCGGCTGGCGCATCGCGTGGCGCTCGATCATCCGCAGTGCGTCGAGAAGCTCGCCGTGCTCGACATCGTGCCGACGATCGAGCATTTCGAGCGCGCCAACATGGAATTCGCGATGGGCTACTATCACTGGTTCTGGTTCGCCCAGCCGCATCCGATTCCGGAGAACGTGATCAGCGCCGCGCCCGACGCGTGGTTCCACGGCCACACCTCGCGCAGTCCCAAGCCGGCCGACGTCTTCCATCCCGACGCGCTGAAGGACTATCTCACCTTCGCGCGCCAGCCCGACACGACGCGCGGCATGTGCGAGGACTATCGCGCCGCCGCGACCATCGATCTGCTGCACGACCGGGCCAGTCGCGCGGCCGGCCTCAAGGTCCAGTGCCCGCTGCTCGTCCTGTGGGGCAGCAACGGCAAGATCGGGCAATGGTATGAGCCGCTCGAACTCTGGCGGCAGTACTGCACGGGCCCCGTGACCGGCGGACCGGTGAAGGCCGGCCACTACATCGCCGAGGAGGCGCCGGCCGAGACGCTCGACTGGTTCGGCAAGTTCTTCTAGTTGCGAATCAGTCGCAAGTACGGGTAGATGTCCGGTCTGGAGGACATTCCATGCATCGCCCGACTGCCGTTCGTCTCGTCGCCTCGATCCTTCTGTCGCTGCTGTTCGCCGCCTCGGCCTCCGCCCATGCGCTGTGGCTGGAGCCCGATGGCAACGGGGCACGGATCTTCTTCGGCGAGTTCGAGGAGAATTTGCGCGAGGCCTCGCCCGGCCTGCTCGACCGGCTGACGCCGCTGCCCGAAGCGAAGGTCGCGTCGGCCGCCGGTGTGCAGCCGCTCAAGGTCGAGAAGTCGCCGACGTCGTTCGTGGTCACCGGCAAGCGCGGCGCCAGCGACTCGGTCGTGATCGAGCAGGTGCGGATCAACGAGCGCAAGCAGGGCGAAAAGGTCACGCGCACGCAGGGGCATCTGGCCGCGCGCTGGGTGCCGGACTTCGCCGAGCGGGCGCCGGCGCTGACGCTCGACATCGTTCCGGCGGGCAAGCCTGGCGCGATCAAGGTCTTCTACAAGGACAAGCCGCTCGCCAAGGCCAAGCTCGAGCTGATCTCGGAGTCGGGCTGGAAGCGCGAGCTGCGCACCGACGAGAACGGCGCGGCGTCGGTCAGCCTGCCGTGGAAGGGCGCGTACCTGTTCGAGGTCGAGCATCTCGACCCGACGCCAGGGACCCAGGGCACGGAGGCTTACGACTCGCTGCGCTTCGTGACGACCTTGTCGTTCAGGACGACCGACGGTGGCGCGGCGCCGCCGACGCCGGCGGTGCATACGCCGAAGCGCTGATCACTTCTTGACGCCCTTGTTGAGGACCCCGAAGCGATCTTTCGGGTTCTTCTCGCGCGCCGCGGCGCCGTAAGTGCCCATCTCGATGCGATGCGGGATGGTCAGCATGTAGTTCTTGAACGCGCCTTCCATGGCCTCGCGCCAGCCCTGTGCGTTCAGCGTGTCGTTGACCGAAGCCTTGGCGAACTTGAGCGCGAACGAGTCCTTGGTCGCGATCTTCTGCGCGAGCGCCATCGTCTCCGCCTCGAGCTTTTCGCGCGGCACGACGCGGTTCACCAAACCGAGCTGCTGCGCCTCGGCGGCGCCGATGAACTCGCCGGTGAAGAGATACTCCTTGGCCTTGCGCGGCCCGAGGTCCCACGGCATCGCGAAATACTGCACGTGGCCGCCGCCCCAGCCCACGGCGCGGTCGGCGAACTGCGCATCCTCGCTGGCGACGATCAGGTCGCAGGCCGAGGCGATCATCATGCCGCCCATGATGCAGTAGCCCTGGACCTGCGCGATGGTGGGCTTGGGCAGGTCGCGCCAGCGCATCGTGTTCTCGAAGAAGCGGTCGTAGAGCCGCCGGTACTCGCCGCGGAAGCCGGGTTCGAGCGGCGTCTTCTTCTGGTCCTCCATTTCCTGCGGGCTGCCGAGATCGTGGCCCGCGGAGAAATGCTTGCCGGCGCCCGCCAGGATGATGACCTTCACCTCGTTGTCGTCGATCGCGGCGTTGAAGGCGTGGTCGAGCTCCTCGAGCAGGATACGGCTCTGGGCGTTCAGCACTTCGGGCCGGTTGGCCGTGATCTTGAGGACGGCGCCGGTGCGTTCGGTCAGCAAAGTCGAATAGGTCACAATGAAAGTCCCTTGCCCATGAGGTCGACGAAATTGTCGCAATAGAAGCGCTGCTTCTGCGCTTCGGTCGTGCCGGCCGCTTCCATCGAGGCCTCGAACCGCTTGATCGGATTGCGCCCGCCCTCGACGTGCGGATAGTCGGAGGAGAAAAGGCAGACCTCGTCGCCCGAGTTGGCGATGATCCAGCCGGCATCCTCGTGCGGGTAGGGCGTGACCCGCAGCTGTCGCTTCACGAACTCGCTGGGCTTCAGCGACATCTTCTGGAGCCGTTCCTCGTTCTTGTAGAAAGCCGTGTGCGCCGAATCCATGTTGCGCATCCAGCCAGGCAGCCACGACGCGCCCTGCTCGATGCAGCCGATCCTGAGATTCGGAAAGCGATCGAGCACGCGGTCGACGATCAGCGCGGTCATCGCCTTCATCGGCGGATAGCCGATCGCCATGTAGTCGATCGATTTGAAGTTGTCGTCGCCGCCGTGGAAGTCCGGCACCGGCGGCAGTCCGTTGTTGAAATAGGCCTTCTCCAGCAAGGTGCCGCCGCCGCCGACATGGAACAGGATCGGCAGGCCGGCCTCCTGCGCCATCGCCCAGAGCGGATCGAGACCGATGTGGCTGGGAGAATGCCCGTCGGGACAGCGCGACGGAATCATCAGTCCCTTGGCGCCCATGTCGATCGCCTCACGGGCGGCGGCCTTCGTGCGCTCGAAGTCGGCCAGCGGGACGTAGCCGGTCGGCAGCAGCCGTTTGTCGACCGAGCAGAACGCGACCATGTGGCGGGTATGGGCGCGCGCCACGGCATAGATCGTGTCGATGTCGCCCTTGCCTTCGAGCAGCGACGAGAAGTTCAGCAGCTGCGTGGTGAACATCAGCTGGCTGGCGAAGCCCAAGAGGTCGATCGAGCGCGGCCGGTCCTCGCGGGTGTAGGAGCCCAGCGCGTCCCAGTTCTTGCGCAGCATGATCTGGCTGTCGTCGCGATCGACGGCAGCGCGGCCCGCTTCGGGTTTCATGAGCTTGTGCAGGCCGCGGCCGCGGTCGCGCGGGAAGAGGACGTCGTCGGTGATGGTGGCGCGGTATTTCGCCTCGAGATGGCCGGTCAGGAAGCCCGGGATTTCCATGATGTGGGCATCGGCGTCGTGAATGACGCGGCCGCTGGCGTAGGGCATGTTTCCCTCCGGTTCGTCCTTCTCGTTCGCCGGAGCTTAACATGAGCCAGGATATCGCCAACGCGGTGCAGCGCCTGCTGGAGGCGCGCCGCACCGGCCGGCAGATCGCGGTCCCGTTCGCGATGCCCGATCGTGCCGCCGTTTACGCCATTCAGGACGGTGTGGCCAAAGCGACCGGCCCCGTGTCCGGCTGGAAGGTCGGCGCCCGCACGCCGACGGCCGACCCCAATCCCGCGCCGCTTCTGGCCGGTGCGCTGGTGAAATCGCCCGCCACTTTCGACGGCAAGGCGATGCACATGATCGGCGTCGAGGTCGAGATTTCGTTCCACATCGCCAAGGACATCCCGGCGCGCGAGGCGCCCGTCGGCCGGGACGAGGCGCTGGCCGCGGTGGGCGATGCCTTCGTCGGCATGGAAATCGTCGACACGCGCCTCGCCGATTTCAAGAACGCCGAGCCCGAATGGCTTTTGGCCGACAACCAGATGAACCACGCGCTGGTGATCGGCGGCTCGATCAGGGACTGGAAGGGGCTCGATTGGGCCAACCTTCAGGTGCGCCAGATCATCGACGGCAAGGTCGAGGTCGACCAGAAGGGCGGCCTCGGGTCGGTCGATCCGACCAGGCCGCTCGCATGGATGATCGACCATGCCGTGCGCCGGCGCGGCGGCATTCGCAAAGGACAGGCGATCACCACCGGCTCGTGGACGGGCCTGCGCTACTACCCGCCGGGCACCAGGGCGCGCGGGGAGTTCGTGGGACTGGGCGCGGTCGAGGCGAGCTTCTGATGCGCCTGTTCGCCGCCACGCTGCTCGTTGCGCTGTCGCTCGCGCCAGTGTGCCGGGCGCAGTCGTCGGCGCAGGACTATCTCGCGGCGCGCGACCAGGCGGCCGCCACGCTGAAGCAGCGCGCGCAGCTCGAGGAGAACGACCCGTCGCAGAAGATCGGCAAGACGGAATATTTCGTGTCGGCCTTCCGCGCGGAGATCGAAGCGGCGCGGCGCGACCTCGAAGCCCGGATGCGCGACCTCATCGGGCCGCTGCGCGTTCCGGCCGGCGTCGCCCGGACCGGCACGCTCAACGCCGCGCCCTGCTGCTATGGCCGCTTCGGCGCGCTCGACGGGCTCGCCTTCGACGCGCCCACTGGCAATCGCCTCATCGTCTCGACCGAGCCGCTGCTCCAGCATTGGCTGAAGGAGAGTTCGGATTTCTGGACGGTCGATGCCCGGCCGTCGAGCGATCCCGCGGTGCTGTTCACGAACGCCAACTTCTATCGCTGGGCGGGGGCCACGGACTGGCCGGTGCGCAAGGTCGCCGACCTGCCGATCGGCCTGCCGGACAATACCAGCGCGGTCGGCGCGTTCCTTGCCGCCGGCGGCCCGACCGAGAGCGCCGACTGGTTGGCGGTTGCCGCCATCCGCAACGGGCGCGTCTTCGTCTCGTTCGTGCCCGCGAAGACGAAGACTGCGCCGATCGCGGCCTGCGATGCCGCGCCCGCCGCCGCCTATCGCGACTGCTGGGCGACGCACGCCAAGGAGCAGCCGTGGTTCGCCGACATGCTGCTGGAAACGCTCGCGTTCGTGGACGCCCTCCCGGAGCAATGAGACTTCGGCGGCTGCCGTAACGATGGACGCCGCGCGGCCGGCAGGCGCTGGCGATCGTGGTGTTCCTGGCGGGCCGAAAGGCCCGCTAGGTGCCCGTCCACTTGGGCGCGCGCTTGCCCAGGAAGGCGCTCATGCCCTCGCGGAAGTCGGCGCTGGCATAGGTCCGCGAGATCAGGTCGTCGATATTCTCGTCGCCCAGCCGCGCTTGCAGGCGGCGCAGCGCCTCCTTCGTGGTCTGCATCGTGATCGGCGCATGACCCGCCAGCGTCTTCGCCAGCTCCTCGGCACGCGCCAGCAGCGTGGCCTGGTCGGCCTGCAGTTCGCTCACCAGGCCGATCGACAGCGCGGTCGGCGCATCGACCAGCTTCGCCAGCAGGATCATCTCCTTCACGCGCTGCGGACCAATCAGCGCGGCGAGACGCGCGTAGTTGCCCATCGACAGGCAGTTACCGAGCGTGCGCGCGATCGGGAAACCGAACTGTGCCGTGGTGCTGGCGATCCGGAAATCGCAGACCGCCGCGATGGCAGCGCCTCCGCCGGTGCAGAAGCCGTGGATCGCCGCGATCGTCGGCACGGCGCAGCGCTCGATCGTGTCGAGGATGCGGTCCATCTTGCGCTCGTAGGCGATGCCGTCGTCGCCGTCCTTGAACGACTGGAATTGGGCGATGTCGGTGCCCGCGGCGAAGGCCTTGTCGCCGCCGCCGGTGATCACCAGAGCCTTCACTTCCCGCGTCTGGGCCAATCGGCCGCAGACCTCGGCGACCCCCTCATACATCGCGAAAGTCAGGGCATTGCGGGCCTGCGGGCGGTTGAACGTGATCCAGCCCACCTCGCCGCGCTTGTCGTAGAGCAGTTCTTGGTTCATTTGATCATCCATTCGGGATTGTCCTGCATCGTAGGCGAGAGATCATGGCGCTGGAAAGACTGCTCAAGGGCTTCGCGGACTTCCGGGTCGGCTACTACCGCGACCATCTCGACCTGTTCGACAAGCTCGCGACCGAGGGCCAGTCGCCCAAGATCCTGATCGTCGGCTGCGCCGATGCGCGCGTCGATCCGGGCATCCTGACGCAGACCAAGCCGGGCGACATCTTCACCGTGCGCAACATCGGCGCCATCGTGCCGCCGGCGCAAATCCCGCCCGATCATCGCCAGCACGGCACGTCGGCGGCGATCGAATACGCCGTGCGCGGCCTCGAGGTCGAGCACGTGGTGATCCTGGGCCACGCGCTGTGCGGCGGCATCGCCGCCCTGGTCGATGGCGACAAGGGCGCGTTCGCCGACTACGACTATCTCTCGACCTGGACCGCCGTCGCGCAGAGCGTGCGCGACCATGCGCTGTCCGAGCTGAAGGACATGCCGCGCGCCCAGCTGACGCGCGTGGTCGAGCAGGCGTCCGTGGTCAACAGCGTCGTCAACCTGATGGGTTTTCCGTGGATCGCCGAGCGCGTCGCCGTGGGCAAGATGGTGCTGCACGCCTGGTGGTTCAACCTGGTCGAGGGGCAGCTCTACGCCTTCAATCCCGAGACGGCGGAGTTCGATCCGGTCCTCGGGTTGAAGGTGCGGCCGACCATCGACAAGTCGACCGCCTTCGCGGCGGTCAGGCCCGAACGCCTGATCGCCAAGTTCGCGGGCAAGCCCGCCTTCTGACCGCCCGCAGCCGTCACCCCGAGCCTTTGCGAGGGATCTAGTTCGCGAGCGACTTGATCGCCGCGTCGACGCCGCCCGGCGCGAACGGCACGCCGACCGTCTTCATCGCGAGTTCGGTGGTCGCGAGGCAGCCCAGCAGCATCGGCTCGTTGAGGTCGCCCAGGTGGCCGATGCGGAAGACCTTGCCCATCAGCGGGCCGAGGCCGCCGCCCAGCGAGAGGTTGAAGCGCTCGAGGGCCGCCTTGCGCATGGCGTCGGAGGTGTGGCCTTCCGGCATCTGGATGGTCGTCACCGAGTTCGACAGCCGCTCCTTGTTCTGGCCGAACAGGGTCGGGCCCTTGCCGTCGGCGCCCCAGGCGCGCACGCACTCGCGCGTCGCCTCGGCAAGACGCGCATGACGGGCGAACACCGCGTCGAGCGTCTCTTCCTCGAGGATCTTGATCGACTCCTGGAGGCCGAAGAACATGTGCACGGGAACCGTGCCGATGAACTTCTGCGGCATGCGCGCCTTCATCAGCTCCCAGTTGAAGTAATACTTCGGCAGCTTCGACTTGCGCGAGGCTTCCATCGCCTTCTTGCTGACGCCGGTGAGCGCGAGGCCGGTCGGCATCATCAGGCCCTTCTGGCTGCCGCCGACGGTGACGTCGATGCCCCAGGCGTCCATCTTGTATTCCATGCTGCCGAGCGAGGAGATCGTATCGGAGAGCAGGAGGGCCGGATGCTTGGCCTCGTCCATCGCGCGGCGCACGTCCTGCAGCGGCAGGAAGAGGCCGGTCGCGGTCTCGTTGTGCACGGCGAACACGCCCTTGATCTCGTGCGCCTTGTCCTTGACCAGGCGCTCGGTGATCTTCGCGACGTCGATGCCGGTGCGCCAGTCGGCCTTCAGCGTCTCGACCTTGAGGCCGAGCGACTCGCCCATTTCCTGCCAGCCCAGCGAGAAGTAGCCGGTCTCGATCACCAGCACGAGGTCGCCCGGCGAGAACAGGTTGGCGACGGCGGCTTCCCAGGCGCCATGGCCGGTCGAGGCGTGGATGAACAGCTCCTGATCGGTCTTCAGAACGCGCTTCACGCCGGCGTGGCAGGCGCGATGAATCTCGAGGAATTCCGGTGCGAGGAAATCCATCACCGGACGGTCCATTGCCCGCAGGATGCGGTCGGGAATGTTGGTCGGGCCGGGGTTGTTGAAGAACTGGCGGCCACGCGGCTTGGCATTCACTTGAGCGGTCACTGGCAAGGCTCCGGGATGCGGAAAACGTGCCGCTGATTAGCCTCCGGGCCTTGGCGAAGCAAGCGATGCTTGCGATGCTGACGCATTAGCAAAGTGAGGGCATATGAGCACCGCGGCGCCGACGAATTCCGCCATCGTCACCGACTACAAGGCCCGGACCCCGGGGTCCGGTGCGCTGTTTGAGCGCGCTCGCAAGGTCCTGCCGAGCGGCATCACCCACGATGCCCGCTATCTCGACCCCTATTCGATCCACGTCGCCCGCGCCAAGGGGCCACGCAAGTGGGACGTCGATGGCAACGAGTATGTGGACTATTTCGGCGGCCACGGCGCCATGCTGCTCGGCCACTCCCATCCCGCCGTCATCGAGGCGGTGAAGAAGCAGATGGAACTGGGCACCCACTACGGTTCGAGCCACGAGCTGGAGGTGCGCTGGGCGGAGCTGGTGTGCGAGCTGACGCCGTGCGCCGAGAAGGTGCGCTTCACGTCTTCCGGCACCGAAGCCTCGCACATGGCGATCCGCCTCGCGCGCGCCCACACGGGCAAGGAGAAGATCGTGCGCTTCGTCGGTCACTTCCACGGCTGGCATGACAATGTCACGGCGGGTGCGGGCGCCACCTATGACGGTGGCACCACGCCGGGCGTGCCGCAGGAGGTGAGTTCGCTCTCGGTCGTGATGCCGCAGGGCGACGCCGCCGCGGTCGTGAAGCTGATCGAGGAGCGCGACGACATCGCCGCCGTGATGTTCGAGCCGTCGGGCGCGTCGTGGGGCCAGGCGCCGCTGCCGCCGGGCTTCATCCAGGCGGTGCGCGACGCCACGGCGAAGAAGGGCGTCGTCATGCTGATGGACGAGGTCATCACCGGCTATCGCTGGTCGTCGGGCGGGGCACAGAAGGCGTTCGGCATCACGCCGGACCTTTCGATCCAGGCCAAGATCGTCGCCGGCGGCCTGCCGGGCGGCGCGGTCGTGGGCAAGCGCGAGATCCTCGATCGCATCGACCACGACGCGACCGCGGCCAGGAAGGTCGAGCGCATTCTCCATCCCGGCACCTACAACGCCAACCCGCTGTCGGCCGCCGCCGCGGTGACCGCGCTCACCCTGCTGCGCGACGAAGACCTCGCGGAGAAGGCCAACAGGACGGCGGCCGAGCTGCGCAAGGCGCTGACCGAGGTGCTGGTGAAGGAGAGCATGCCGTGGGGCATCTACGGCCAGAGCTCGACCTTCCTGATCTATCCCAATCCGTTCAACGATCCGATCGATCCCGCGACCTTCGATCCGCTGAAGGTGCCGTTCGCCAAGCTGAAGGGCGCGCGCGGTGCGGGACCGCTCACCGGCAAGATCCGCATGGGCCTGATGACGCATGGCGTCGACGTCATGGGTGCGCCGGGCGGCTTCGTGTCGGCGACGCATGGCGGCGCGGAGATCGAGAAGACCGTCCACGCGCTGCGCGAGACGGTGCGGGCGCTGAAGAACGAGCGCGAAGTGAAAGTCGCCTGAGCGGCGGCTAGCGCATTCCCTTGCCGATGTGAGCGATCGCCTCGATCTCGACCTTGATCTCGGGCGCGGCGAGGCCGCTCACCTCGACCAGGGTCGAGGCGGGGAAGTTGCCGGTGAAGAACTCGCGGCGCGCCTGCCAGACCTTGGTGTTGTTGGCGATCTCGGTCACGAAGACCGTGATCTTCACGACGTCGGACATCGCGCCGCCGGCGGCTTCGATCAGCCCCTTGATCTTGGTGAAGATGATTTTCGACTGCTCGTATTCGTCCCTGCCGGCGAGGTCTTTCACGTCGGCGCCGCGGGCGGTCATTCCAGACACGTAGGCGATGCCGTCGACCACGAGGCAGTTCGACCACCGCTCGGGCGGCGGCTCGGGGGCGGCGGGCGACGTCACGCGGCGGATGGTCATGGTCCTTCTCCCTTATGCGCTGGGCTTGGCGCCGGAAGTTTCACGGCGACGGTGGCTTTTCTCGAGCTCCATCCTGACGAACTCGGTTCGACGATCGGTGCCGGCAGATGTGGGGGGCCGAAAGCCCGAACCACGAATAGGAGATGAGGTCGGGGTAGCCCGATTCCTTCATCGTCGGCATGTCGGAGAAGCTCGGGTTGCGCTGCTCGCCGCTCACCACGAGCGCGCGCACCTTGCCGGCCTTTATGTGCGGCGCCGCCGACGACAGCGAGTCGAACATCAAGGACGAGATGTTGGAGACCGGCAGCGCGCAGCCGTTGGGCGTCGCCTTGGCGACCTGCGAGGTGCCGATCGACGCGCCTTTGCCGGGCCGATCCGCCCGGCGCATAGGACACGACGAGCTTGATCGGTTTGCTGGGCCACGGTGCCTGTGCCCGCGCGGAAGCGGCACCGGTGGAAAGGGCTGCGGCAAGGAATGTACGACGGTGCACCATGCAGCGAGTATACTCGCGCCATGAGCCTGTTCGACTCCCTGTTCCAGCCCCTGTTTGAGCCCCGGCGCATCGCGCTGATCGGCGCTTCGTCTGACGAAAAGCGCACCACTTCCCGGCCGCAGCGTTTCCTGCAAAAGCACGGGTTCGCTGGCGAAATTCTGCCCGTCAATCCGGGGCGGGCCGAGATCTTCGGCGTGAAGGCCTGGAAGTCGATCGACGACATTCCGGGCGAGATCGATCACGCCTACATCCTGCTCAACGGCAAGGACGCGGTGTCGGCCCTCGCGGCCTGCGGCGCGCGCGGCATCAAGGTGGCCTCGATCCTGGCCGGCGGCTTCGCCGATGCCGGCGCCGCGGGCGCCTCGATGCAGGACGATCTCGTGCGCATCGTGAAGGAGACCGGCATTCGCCTGGTCGGGCCCAACAGCATCGGCACCGTCAGCACCGATCCGCCGATGGCGCTGACGGCCAACGCGGCCTTCGCGGTCGAGAAGTTGCGCACGGGCTCATGGGGGCTGGTCAGCCAGAGCGGCAGCCTGATCGGCGCGCTGCTGTCGCGCGCGGATGCGCGGGGCATCGGCTTCTCGCGGCTGATCTCGGTCGGCAACGAGGTCGACCTCGCGGTGGGCGAGATCGCCGACCTGATGGTCGACGATCCCAAGACCAAGGCGATCCTGCTGTTCATGGAGACGCTGCGCGACGGCGACCGGCTCGCGCGGGCGGCGCGGCGTGCCCATGCCGCCGGCAAGCCGGTGATCGCCTACAAGCTCGGCCGCTCCGACATCGGCCAGGAGTTGGCCAAGTCCCACACCGGCGCGATCGCCGGGTCGGACGCGACGTTCGACGCGTTCTGCCGGCGCCACGGCATCTCCCGGGTCTCGATGTTCGAATCGCTGATCGACGTGCCGTCGCTGCTGGTCGACCGTCCGCCGCCGACCGGCAAGCGCGTCGCGGTCGCCACGACGACCGGCGGCGGTGCCGCCATGGTGGTCGACAGCATGGCGATGGCGGGCCTCGACATCGCCGATCCGCCGCAAGCGCTGGTCGACTGGCTGAAGCCGCTCGGCATCGCGGCCGGCGAGGGCAAGCTGGTCGATCTCACCTTGGCGGGGGCCAAGCCGGAAATCGTGGCGGGCACGATCGAGCGCCTGCTTGCCGATCCCGGCAACGACGCGGCGATCTTCGTCGTGGGCTCTTCGGCCCAGTTCAATCCCGAACTCGCGGTCGAACCGCTGCTGCGCTTCGCCAAGTCGGGCAAGCCGTTCGCCGTGTCGTTGACGCCCTCGGCCGAGAAGTCGCTGGCGCTGCTGACGGCGGCGGGCGTGCCCGCGTTCCGCCATCCCGAATCCTGTGCCGAGGCGATGGCGCTCTGCCTGCTGCGGCCGACGCCGCAGCCCGTGCCGGAGATGGGCGCGTCGGCCAAGGCGGCCGTCGAGGCGCTGGAGGCGGGCCGTGCCAAGGGCTTCGACGAACGCCGCGCGTCGGCGTTGTTCGAGGCGCTGGGCGTGCCGATGGCCAGGTCGCTCACCGTGCCCGATGCGCGCCGTGTGGCCGCTGCCGTGGGCGAAGTCGGAGCGCCGGTCGCGCTGAAGATCCTGTCCGCCGACATTGCGCACAAGACCGAAGCCGGTGGCGTCGTGCTCGGTTTGAGGGACGGCCAATCGGCTGCCGTGGCCGCGCGCGAGATCGAGACGCGCGTAAAGGCGCACTCACCCAACGCGAAGCTCGACGGCTTCCTGGTGCAGAAGATGGAACGTGGGCTCGCCGAGGTGATCCTGGGCTTCCGCCGCGATCCGCTGGTCGGGCCGACCGTGACCGTCGGTCTGGGCGGCGTGCTGGCCGAGATCTACAAGGACGCCGCGACACGGATTGCTCCCGTAAGTGAAGCCGAGGCGCGGGAGATGGTGGCCGAGGTGAAGGGTCTGGCGACGATCCGCGGCTATCGCAACCTGCCCAAGGGCGACGTCGCCGCGCTGGCGAAGACGATCGCGGTCTTCTCACGGCTCGCGCATGCGGACTTCGCCGCCGTGTCGGAGGCCGAGATCAATCCGCTGCTGATCAAGCGCGAGGGCGAAGGCGTCGTCGCGGTCGACGGTCTGGTGATCGCCAAAGGCTAGGCGATGCGTGTCTGCGCAGCCTCGAAGAGCTGGCTGAAGTCGTCGAGCACGAAATAGGTGTTCTGAAGCTTGTCGATCTCGTAGGGGCGGCGCATCACCGTCGTCGCCTCGAACGGCAGGCGTTCGACGTTCGCGTCCTCGATCGCGTGCTTCACTTCGGCGGCCGACGACAGGATGCCGGCCCCGTAGGCCTTGAGGCCATGCGGCGTGCGGATCAGGCCGAACTCCACCGTGTACCAATAGAGCCGCGCGAGGACGCCCACGTTCGCGCCGGCCTCGACGCCGCGCTGGCCGTAGAGCTGCATGTAGTCGGCGAAGACCTTGTTGGTGAGCAGCGGCACATGGCCGAAGAAGTCGTGGAACAGGTCGGGCTCGACCAGATAGTCGAGCTCGGCCCGGGTGCGGATCCACACGGTCACCGGGAAGCGGCGATGCGCCAGGTGATCGTAGAACGCGGCGTCCGGGATGAGGCCCGGCACGGCCACGATGCGCCAGCCGGTCAACGGCTCGAGTCGGGCATTGATCGCGTCGAAGTCGGGAATCGTGTCGCCGACTCCCAGGGTGCGCAGGCCGTCGAGGAACTCGGCGCAGGCATGTTCCTGCGCCAGCGCGCTTTGGCGCGCCAGCAGCAGGCGCCATACCGCCTGGTCTTCGGCGGAATAGGGATGAGCCTGCTGCGAGACCGTCCAGTCGGCCGCCATCGCGGCATAGTCGCCGCGCAAGTTTTCGAGAGGGGCATGCGTTTCCATGGCTTGAATATGGGGGCTCACCCCTGAGCGAATCCCGGCGAAGATGCGCTCCAATCCTGCGCGGTTCGGTGATATTCTCTCGGAAAAGCGAGATATTGGGTGGAAACCACCATGATCGACCTCGATGACATCGACCGGCGTATCGTCTCGGCCCTCCAGCACGACGGCCGATTGGCGATGGTCGATCTCGCCGCCAAGGTCGGCCTGTCGCCGACGCCCTGCCAGCGGCGCGTGAAGCGGCTTGAAGAGGAGGGCGTCATCGCGCGCTATGCCGCGCTGGTCGTGCCGGCATCCCTGGGGTGTGCGTTGCAGGCGATGGTGCAGGTGACGCTCGACGACCATTCGGAGAAGACGGTCGAGGCGTTCGAGAGCGCGATCCGTGCCCGCCCCGAGGTCGTGGCCTGCTACGCCATGACCGGCGACATGGACTTCCTGCTGCATGTGCAGACGAGCACGCTTGCCGACTTCAGCGACTTCGCGATGAAGGCGTTGCTGCGCCTGCCCGGCGTGCGCAACACGCGCTCGTCCTTCATCATGCAGGAGGTGAAGAGCGACCTCGCCTGGGCGCCGACGACTTCGGCGCCGGCGCCTCAGCCGCCGGCGAGGGCGCGCAGATAGACCGGCTTGTCGATATTGCCGCCGCTCAGGATCACGCCGACTTTCTTGCCCTTCATCAGATCGCGCTCCTGCATCAGCGCGGCGAGCGCGCCGGCGCCCGCGCCCTCCGTGATCTGGTGTGTGTCGCTGTAATAGACGCGCATCGCTTCCATGACCTCGGCGTCACTCACCTGCACGATGCGGTCGGCGCCTTTCAGGATCACGTCGAGCGCTTCGGCGTCGGGGCCGCGCACCGCCATGCCATCGGCCATCGTGTTTGCGCTGTTGGTCGCCACGACCCTGCCGGCCGCGAACGACAGCGCGTAGGCCGGCGCCTCGGTCGAGACCACGCCCACGACCTTCGTCTTGAGTCCGAGCGCATCGCGCGCGGCGATCACGCCGCACAGGCCGGAACCGAGGCCGATCGGGACGTAGACCGTGTCGAGCGGCGGTGCCGCCCGAAACAGCTCGAGCGCGTAGCTCGACACGCCGGCCACGAGATCGCGATGGAACGACGGCACCATGGCGAGGCCGCGTTCGCCGGCCAGCCGGATCGCGGCTTCGCGCGCGGCGTCGAAATCGTGCCCCGCCTCGATCAGCTCGGCGCCGAAGGCGCGCATGGCGGCGTTCTTTTCGACCGAGTTGCCCTCGGGCACCACGATGGTGGCGGCGATGCCGTTGCGGGCGGCGGCCAGCGCGATGCTCTGGCCGTGATTGCCGCGGGTCGCGCTGGCGACGCCCTTGAGCCTGGGCTCGCGCTGCTTCAGCCGGTCCATGAAGACCAGCCCGCCGCGCACCTTGAAGGCGCCGATCGGCGTGTGGTTCTCGTGCTTGACCCAGACTTCACAGCCCGTGCGTCTGGCGAGCAGCGGCCATGCATATTGTGCGGTGGGCGGCATCGCGGCGTAGACGATGGCCGCAGCGTTTTCGATCTCGGAAAGGGACAACATCGGGCCAGTTTGGGCTAAGATGGCAGCAGTTTCCAACCGGAGTAACCCATGCCCGTCCTGCCGCGTTCGCTCGAGATCCAGGCCGAGATCACCGCCATCCGCCGCGACATCCATGCCCATCCCGAGCTCGCCTACGAGGAGAACCGCACGTCGGACATCGTGGCCACGAAGCTCAAGGAGTGGGGCATCGAGGTGACGCGCGGTCTCGGCAAGACCGGCCTGGTCGGCACGCTGCGCCGAGGCAATGCCGTGAAAGCGATCGGTCTGCGCGCCGACATGGATTGCCTGCCGATGGACGAATTCAACGAGTTCGAGCATCGCTCGCAGAATCCGGGCCGCATGCATGCGTGCGGCCACGACGGCCACACCGCGATGTTGCTGGGCGCGGCCAAGCTCTTGTCGGAGACCAAGAACTTCGAGGGCGCCGTTCACTTCATCTTCCAGCCGGCCGAGGAGGGCGGCGGCGGCGCCAAGGCGATGATCGAGGACGGGCTGTTCGAGAAATTTCCCTGCGATGCCGTGTTCGCCATCCACAACAAGCCGGGCATCCCGCTCGGCCACATCGTGACGCGCGGCGGTCCGCTGCTGGCGGCGGCCGATCGCTGGGACATCCGCATCACGGGCAAGGGCGGCCATGCCGCGCACCCGCATACGACCGTCGACCCGATGGTGGTGGGCGCCAACATCGTCCTATCGCTGCAGAGCATCGTCAGCCGCAACATCGATCCGATCGATTCGGCGGTGGTGACCGTCGGCTTCTTCAAGGCGGGTTCGGCCTATAACGTGATCCCGGGCGATGTGCATATCGGCGGCACGACGCGCACCCAGACGCCGGCCAACCGCGAGCTGGTGAAGCGACGCATTGCCGAGATCTGCGAGGGCGCCGCGAAGATGTACGGCGTGAAGATCGAGGTCGAGCACAAGCCCGGCTATCCGCCGACGATCAACGACGTCGATCAGGCGAAGTTCGCGATCGGCGTGGCGGCCGACGTTTGCGGCGACGACCACGTGAACGGCAATTCGCGGCCGGGCATGGGCGCGGAGGATTTCTCCTACATGCTGGAGAAGGTGCCGGGCGCCATGGTGCAGCTCGGCAACGGCGGCGGCCCCAATGCGGTCAGCCTCCACAACTCGCGCTACGACTTCAACGACATGGCCATCCCGTTCGGCGTGAGCTTCTTCGTCAGGACCGTCGAGCGCTTCCTCGGGGAACCGGCGAAGAACTGAGGCGTTACCCCGGGCCGAGATGGAATTCTTTCGCGTCTACGGCCGGGTGATCGGACTGCTGCGGGACGAGCGCGGCCTCGCGATCATGCTGGCTTTCGCCAACATCGCCGTGGCCGCGCTCCAGTTCTACGAGCCCGTGCTGTTCGGCAAGGTCGTCGACCTGTTGTCGAACGCCAAGAACGAGAGCAACGAGACGCTGTGGGCCAACGCCCGCGAACTCCTCGTGCTCTGGGCCGTCGTGGGTATCGGCGGCATCGTCTCCAACATCATCGTGTCGCTCCAGGCCGACCGCATGGCGCACCGCCGGCGGCTGGGCGCCATGGCCCACTATTTCGAGCACGTGCTGCTGCTGCCGTTCTCGTTCCACAACTCCCAGCATTCGGGCCGCCTGCTGAAGGTGATGCTGACCGGCGTCGACCACCTCTTCGGCATCTGGCTGTCGTTCTTCCGCGAGAACCTCGCGACCTTCGTGGCGCTGTTCATCATGCTGCCGCTCAGCCTGCTGATGAACTGGCGGCTGGGCTGCCTGCTGATCGTGCTGATCGTCTTCTTCGCCATCGCCAACGCCTGGGTGGTGAGCAAGACCGACCGCATGCAGAAGGATGTCGAGGACTATCACAGCCTGCTCGCCAGCCGCGCGGGCGACGCGCTGGGCAACATCCACCTGATCCAGAGCTTCGTGCGGCTGGCCGTCGAGACCAGCGAGATGCACCGCATCATCGGCCGGACCTTGGCCGCGCAGTTCCCGGTGCTGAACTGGTGGGCACTGCTGTCGGTGCTGACGCGCGCCGCCTCGACGCTGACCGTCATCCTGATCTTCGTCCTCGGCACCTGGCTCTACACACGCGGCGAGGCCACCGTCGGCCAGATCGTGAGCTTCATGGGCTTCGCGGCCATGCTGATCAGCCGCATGGACCAGGCGTCGGGCTTCGTCAGCCGGGTCTTCTTCCAGATGCCGGCGCTGGCCGACTTCTTCCGCGTCATCGACCACCAGTCGACCGTTCTCGACCGGCCGGACGGCCTGGACATCGGCCGCGCCAAGGGCGACGTCGACTTCGAGGACGTTAACTTCTCCTATGACGGGCTGCGGCCGGCGCTCCAGCATTTCTCGCTGCATGTGCCGGCGGGGACGACGGTGGCATTCGTCGGGCCCACCGGCGCGGGCAAGAGCACGGCGCTGTCGCTGCTCCATCGCATGTGGGACGCGCAGTCGGGCACGATCCGCGTCGATGGCGTCGACCATCGCGAAATCAAGCTGGAGTCGCTCCGCCGCAACATCGGCGTGGTGTTCCAGGATTCGACGATGTTCTACCGCTCGATCGCCGACAATCTGCGCATCGGCAAGCCCGACGCCACCCAGGCCGAGCTCGAGGAAGCCGCCAAGCTCGCCGAAGCGCACGACTTCATCATGCGCCAGCCGCAGGGTTACGAGACCCTGGTGGGCGAGCGCGGCACCACCCTGTCGGGCGGCGAGCGCCAGCGGCTGGCGATCGCCCGGGCACTGCTCAAGAACCCGCCGATCCTGATCCTCGACGAGGCGACCAGCGCCCTCGACTCGGTCACGGAGGCCCGCATCCAGAAGGCGCTGGCCGTGCTGATGAAGGGGCGCACCACTTTCGTTATCGCCCACCGCCTGTCGACGATCCGCGATGCCGGCCAGGTCGTGGTGCTGGAGCACGGCCGCATGGCCGAGCATGGCAGCTACGCCGAGCTGATGGAAAAGGGCGGTGCCTTCACCAAACTGGTGGCCACGCAGCAGGGTGGCATAGATTCTGCCTGATATCCCCTTGGCGGCCCGGCACGGTCCGCCTAAGAGTCGCCGAAAGGCATTCGAGCGAGGGGAGCACAGATGAACCGAAGGTCCACAAGGCTGGGCGGCGTGGCCGCCCTCGCGCTCGCCCTGGCGAGCCTGCCGGCATCGGCGCAGACACCGATCAACTTCACCCTCGACTGGGTGTTCCAGGGCCCCACCTCGCCGTTCCTGGTCGCCCTCGACAAGGGCTACTACAAGGCCGAAGGTCTCGACGTCACGATGGACCCGGGCCAGGGCTCGGCCGGTGCCGTGCAGCGCGTCGCCACCGGCGCCTACCAGATCGGCTTCGCCGACGTGAATTCGACCATCGAGTACAACGCCAAGAACCCGGGCAAGGAAGTGCTCTGCGTGTTCATGGCGTACGACTTCGCGCCGTTCGGCGTGTACGCGCTGAAGAAGAGCGGCATCAAGGTGCCGAAGGACCTCGAGGGCAAGAAGCTCGGCGCGCCGGTGTTCGACGCCTCGTTCCGGCTGTTCCCGGCCTTCGCCAAGCGCCAGGGCATCACCAAGTGGACCCACGTCAACCTGACGCCGCAGCTGCGCGAGCAGAGCCTGGTGCAGGGCTCGGTCGACTTCATCTCGGGGCACTATTTCTCGTCGATGCTCGATCTCAAGGCGCGCGGCGTGAAGTTCGACGACATCGTGGCGATGCGCTACGTCGACTTCGGCATGGACGTCTACGGCAACGGCATCGTGATCTCGCCGGAGATGGCCAAGAACGAGAAGGCCGTGAAGGGCTTCGTCGCCGCCACCATCAAGGGCTGGCGCGACGTGATCGCCGACAAGAAGGTGGGCGTCGCCGCGGCCAAGAAGAAAGACCCGCTGATCGACGAGGCGCTCGAGACCGAGCGGCTGCAGATCTCGCTCGATACCAACGTCCTGACGCCCTACGTGAAGGCCAACGGCATGGGCGACGTCGACCCGGAGCGCTTCGCCCGCGCCGTCACGCTGGTGTCGGAGGCGTTCGGCCTCCCCGCCGCGCCGGCACCGGACAAGGTCTTCACCAACAAGTACCTGCCGCCGAAGGCGGACCGGATGGTCGTGAAGTAGTGGCCTTCGTCGAGCTGAGGGGCGCCAGCCTCACCTACGCGCTCGGCAAGGAAACCACGCTCGCGCTCGCCGACGCCACGTTGTCGATCGAGAAGGGCGAGTTCGTGGCCGTGGTCGGCCCGTCGGGCTGCGGCAAGTCGACGATCATGAAGCTCGTCACCGGCCTGCTGCCGGCGACGGCGGGCGACGTGCAAGTCGATGGCCAGAAGGTCCGCACGCCAATCAAGGGCGTCGGCATGGCCTTCCAGAACCCGACCCTGATGCCGTGGCGCACCACGCTCGACAACGTGCTGCTGCCGATGGAGGTCGTGCAGCCGCATCGCAGCCGTTTCCGCCGCCACCGCGCCGAATATGTCGAGCGCGCCATGAAGCTGCTCGGCACCGTGGGGCTGGCCGACTTCGCGCTGAAATTTCCCTGGCAGCTTTCCGGCGGCATGCAGCAGCGCTCCAACCTCTGCCGGGCGCTGATCCACGAGCCCGAGCTGCTGATGCTCGACGAGCCGTTCGGCGCGCTCGACGCCTTCACGCGCGAGGAGATGTGGGGCGTCATGCAGGCGCTGTGGCTGGAGCGCCGCTTCACCGGCATCCTCGTCACCCACGACCTGCGCGAGGCCGTCTATCTCGCCGATACCGTCTACGTGATGAGCCGACGGCCGGGCCGCATCGTCATGACCAAAAGGATCGACATTCCGCGGCCACGCACGCTCGCGACCACCTTCGAGCCGCACTTCGTCGAGCTGGTCCACGAGCTGCGCGACCGCATCCAGCAGGAGCACGACTAGGTGACCCGGCGCGACGCCCTCCGCATCGCCATGCCCTGGCTGGTCATCGCGGTCCTGTTGATCGTGTGGGAGCTGGCCTGCATCTTCTTCGACCTGCCGGAGATCCTGTTGCCGCGGCCGAGCCGCGTGTTCGTCGTCTTCTGGCAGCGCCTCGACATCCTGCTGGCCTTCTGCTGGGACACGCTGTGGACCAGCCTGGCGGGCTTCCTGCTGGCGATCGCCGGCGGTCTGCTGCTCGGCGTGGCGATCGGGGCCTCGGCCTTCGTCTATTCCGGTCTCTACCCGCTGCTCATCGCCTTCAACGCCGTGCCGAAGGTGGCGCTGGTGCCGATCCTGATGATCTGGGCGGGCGTCGGTGCACTGCCGGCGGTGATCACCGCGTTCGTGATCAGCTTCTTCCCGATCGTGGTCAACGTCGCCACGGGGCTCGCCACCATCGAGCCCGAGATGCGCGACGTGCTGCGCTCGCTCGGCGCCTCGCGCACGCAGATCCTGGTCAAGGTCGGCATTCCGCGCGCCATGCCCTATCTCTTCGCCAGCCTGAAGGTGGCGATCACGCTCGCCTTCATCGGCTCGGTGATCTCCGAGACGGTGGGCGGCAATCGTGGCATCGGCTTCCTGATGCTCTCGGCGGGAGCGCGCAACGATACGGCCACGACCTTTGCCGGCCTGTTCGCCATCGCGATCATGGGCGTGCTGATGTACGCCGCGTGTGCGCTGGTCGAGAAACGCATGACCCGCTGGGCGTTCCGCGGCGAGATCGTGGGCTAGGCAGGGAACTTTCGCCCGTTTCCGGCGCTTTCTTCTTCAGGAAAGCCCTGGAGGCAGCCATGCAGAAGTCCGCACGCGCCCTGGTGATGACGGCGGCGCTTTTCGCCGGTTCCAGTGTCGCCTTTGCTCAATCTTCCCCGGCGCCGGCGCAGCCGGTGCCCGGCTTCGCCATCGACCAGCGGCCGGGCGCGCCCGGCAGCACCCCGGCCAACAGCGGCAGCAATATTGGCTCCAACGTCGGCGCAGGCGCCACGGCCTCTCCCGTGGACAATGGGGCGATGGCGCCCGGCGGTCCGGCTGCGAACGAGCCGGCGACGACGAGCCCGTCCCTGTTCGGCCTGTCGCGGCAGTTCCCGCTCGACAAGAAGTAGCCCGTAGGCCGCTCAGGAGACCTGGGCGTCGAAGAAGGCGTCGGCGTCCTCGACGTCGATCAGGCGGCCTTTGTGGATCTCGAGGAAGCGCGTGGCCACGGTGCGCGTGAAGAAGCGGTCGTGGCTCACGAAGACGCAGGACACGTCGCTTTTCTCGAGCTGATCCTCGAGGTCTTCCTGCCCCTCGATGTCGAGATGGTTGGTCGGCTCGTCCAGCACGTACATGTTCGGCCGCAGCAGCTTCATCTTGAGGAAGACCAGCCGCGCCCGTTCGCCATGACTCAACACCGAGACCGGCTCCGAGAGGCGCGCGAAGGCGAAGCCGGCGCCCGCGAGCTGGCGCACGGCGTCCTTCTCCGCCACCCCTTCGGCCGACACGACGTAGTCGAGGATCGACTGCGTGACCGGCAGGTCGCGCAGGGTCTGGTCGAAGTAGACCAGCCGGCAGGCCGGATTGAAGCGCACGGGCGAGAGGCTGTCATAGTGCTCGCGCGCGGGATCGTAGGCCGCCGCCAGCACCGACAGCAGGGTCGACTTGCCCGCGCCGTTGATGCCCAGGATCGCGACCCGCTCGCCCGCCGCGATGGCGAGGCGATCGATGCCGATCAGCTTGCGGCCATCCGGCGTCTTCACGTCGAGGTCGGCCAGCCGCAACGCCACGCGCGCGTCGATGTCAGCATCGGCCAGCTCCAGCCGGCGCTCGCGCGCGACATAGGTCTGGGTGCGTTCCTTCTCGATGCGCGCGATGCGGCTCTCGACGGCGTTCTTGCGCTTGTTGAGGTCAGGATTCTTGACCGCCCAGCTCTTGTAGCGCGCCGCGGCCGCCTCCAGCCGCTTGATCTCCTTGTCCTCCAACCGGGCGCGCGCGGCGGCCGTCGCGTCGCGGCGCAACAGCTCCTCGCGTGCCTCGGTGAAGCGCGTCTTGAAGGCATGCACGCCGTCGGAGCGGAGGAAGAGCGTGCGCTCGGTGACGCGGTCGAGGAACTCGCGATCGTGGCTGACGATTAGCATCGGCACGGCGAAGTCCTGCATCAGCCAGCGCTCGAGCGTGTTGATGTTGCCGAGATCGAGATGGTTGGTCGGCTCGTCGAGGATCAGGAGATCGGGCTCCTCCAGCCGCGCCGCCGCCGCGATCAGCATCAGCCGCTGCCAGCCGCC
>JAFEFH010000052.1 GCA_018240695.1 Pseudomonadota bacterium
TGCCATGCCCGGCTTCGTCTTGCAGGCTGCGCCCCTCCGGCCCGATTTCACCGTTCCCACCGTCCGGGTGGGCTTCACGGTCAGCCGCAAGGTCGGCAATGCCGTGATCCGCAACCGCGTCCGTCGCCGCCTGCGCGAGGTCGCCCGGTTGGTGATCCCGGGCCGCGCCCGTCCCGATCTCGACTATGTGCTGGTCGGCCGGCAGGCCGCGCTGACGCGCGAGTTCGCGGTTTTGCAGCAGGATCTGGTGGAAGCCCTGAAGCGCCTGAAAGCGCTCGCGATAGCGACGCCATGACCTGCAACGACGCCTTGCGCGCGCGCCTGCGAAACGCCAGTTTCCGGGCCGCATGATGTCCCTCGCGATGTCCCTGGCCCTGCGCGGCGCGATCCGTCTGTACCAACTGACGCTCGCCTACTTCTTCGTCGGCGCCTGCCGCTACGAACCCTCGTGCTCGGCCTACGCCACCCAGGCGATCGTCGAGCACGGCGCGCTCAAGGGCACCATGCTCGCCGCCCATCGCTTCTGCCGCTGCAACCCGTGGGGTGCGGGCGGCTACGACCCGGTGCCGTCCGCGCGCCAAACGCTTTCCTGCCGTTAGAAATCCGGATCAATGGACCAGAAGAATTTTATCGTCGCGATCGTGCTCTCGGTGCTGATCATCGTGGGCTGGCAGGCCGTGTTCCCGCCGGCCAAGACGCCGCCGCCCACGCAGACCGCGTCCACGACGGCGTCCGGTCCGGCGCCCGCGCCGTCCGGCGCGTCGATCACGCCGGGCGCTCCCGGTGCGCCGGGCGCGCCGCAGGCGCCGGCCACCGCGCCCGCCGCGATGAGCCTCGACCAGGCGCTCGCCCAGTCGCCGCGCATCACCTTCAAGACGCCCGAACTGCTGGGCTCGATCTCGCTGAAGGGCGGCCGCATCGACGACGTGCAGCTGGTGAAGCATCGCCAGGAAGTCGATCCCAACAGCCCGCCAGTCGAGGTGCTCGCGCCGGTCGGCACCGAGCACGCCTACTACGCCGAGTTCGGCTGGTCGGCGTCCGACGCCGCATTGAAGATGCCCGGTCCGGATTCGGTGTGGACCACGGACCAGAAGACGCTCGAGGCCGGCAAGCCGGTGCACATGACCTGGGACAACGGCCAGGGTCTCGTCTTCGCGCTCGATATCACGATCGACGAGCAGTTCATGTTCGCGGTGAAGCAGAGCGTCGACAACAAGACCGACAAGCAGGTCACGCTCTATCCGTGGGCGCTGATCGTGCGCTACGGCGAGCACAAGGCCGAGGGCAGCACGGTGTTGCACGAAGGCCCCTACGGCGTCTTCAACGGCAGCCTGAAGGAACTGGGCTACGCCGACTTCAAGGACAACAAGCAGCAGAAGTTCCAGACCACCGGCGGCTGGGTCGGCTTCACCGACAAGTACTGGATGGCGACGCTGATCCCCGACCAGAAGTCGAAGGTCGACGTCACGGTGAAGGGCACCGGCGCCGGCGCCAACATCAAGTACCAGATCGACTATGTCGGCAGCCCCGTCACCGTCGCGCCGGGCGCGACCGGCAGCACCGAGGGCCATCTGTTCGCCGGCGCCAAGATCGTGCGCATGATCGACGCCTATCGCGACAAGCTCGGCATCGACCGCTTCGACCTCACGATCGACTGGGGCTACTTCTCGTTCTTCACCAAGCCGCTGTTCTGGCTGCTCGAGTGGCTCTACGTCCAGCTCGGCAACTTCGGCCTCGCCATCCTGGTGCTGACCGTCATCGTCAAGGCGGTGTTCTTCCCGCTCGCCAACAAGTCGTACGCGGCGATGAGCAAGATGAAGGCGCTGCAGCCCGAGAT
The DNA here is from genome assembly GCA_018240695.1 of Pseudomonadota bacterium. GTDB lineage: Bacteria > Pseudomonadota > Alphaproteobacteria > Reyranellales > Reyranellaceae > Reyranella. Next base: position 1,838 of record JAFEFH010000052.1, read on the forward strand.
GGAGAAGATGAAGCAGCGCTACGGCGACGACCGCACGCGGCTCAACCAGGAGATGATGCAGCTCTACCGGCGCGAGAAGGTCAATCCGGCCGCCGGCTGCCTGCCCATCGTGGTGCAGATCCCGGTGTTCTTCGCGCTCTACAAGGTGCTCTACACCTCGATCGAAATGCGCCACCAGCCGTTCTTCGGCTGGATCAAGGACCTGAGCGCGCCCGATCCGCTCACCATCCTGACCGGCTTCGGCATGATCCACTGGCAGGTGCCGGAGATCCTGCACTTCTTCAACATCGGCATCTGGCCGCTGATCATGGGCGTGACCATGTACATGCAGCAGAAGCTGAACCCGGCGCCGACCGATCCGGTCCAGGCGCGCGTGTTCCAGTTCCTGCCGATCATGTTCACCTTCATGATGGCGCAGTTCCAGGCCGGCCTGGTGATCTACTGGGCGTGGAGCAACACGCTGTCGATCGCCCAGCAGTACTTCATCATGCGCCGCCACGGCATGCCGATCGGCAAGGCCAAGGCCGCGACCGTGCCCGCCGTGGCCAATGGCGGCGGCGGTGAAAGCGGTGGCGGCAAGAAGAGCGGCAAGGGCTCCAAGAAGGGCTGATGCCGGACCGCGACGCCGAAGGGCGCACGCCGGAGGAGATCGAGGCGGCGCGCAAGCTCTTCGCGGGGCCTTGCGAGTTCGTGGCCGGCGCGGCGACCATCGAGTCGCTGCCCGGCATCGCGCTCCCCGAAGTCGCCTTCGCCGGCCGCTCCAACGTCGGCAAGTCGAGCCTGGTGAACGCGCTGACCGGCCGCCGCTCGATCGCGCGGACCTCGTCCAGCCCCGGCCACACGCGGCAGATCAACTTCTTCGACCTCGCCGGGCAGCTCTATCTCGTCGACCTGCCGGGCTACGGCTTCGCCCAGGTCTCGCGCTCGATGAAGGAGACCTGGCAGGACCTCGCCTCGGCCTATCTGCGCGGGCGGCCGACCTTGAAGCGCGTCTGTGTGCTGATCGATTCGCGGCACGGCGTGAAGGACAGCGACCGAGAGACGATGAAGAGCCTCGATTCGGCCGCGGTGTCGTACCAGATCGTTCTGACCAAGACCGACTATCTCAAGAAGGCGGAGATCCCCAAGGCGATCGCCGCGGCCGAAGCGGTCGCGCGCCAGCATGGCGCCGCGCACCCGCAGGCCCTGCCGACCAGCAGCGAGACCGGCTTCGGCATCGCCGAGCTGCGCGCCGAATTGCGGGCGACCGCGCTCTAGGTCCCGGCGGTCGGTCGGGCGGTATCGACCGCCCGCTCCAGTCCGGCGAGGGCATGCCCAAGGGTGCCCTCGGCGATGCACGCCTGCTCGATCTCGTCGGCCGCTTCGGCGATGCGCGGCGCGTCGAACTGGGCCGCCATGCCGGCAAGCTTGTGGGCGTTGCGGTGGATCGTCTCGCGCGCGCCGCCCGACCGCATCAGCGCGATCAGGGCCTGCGCCCGCTCGGCGATCTCCCGCTGGGCGTCCTGCTCGAGCTGCGCCATCTCGATGTCGAACGCGGGGGATGCCGGCGCAGGAGCTTGCGCACTGCCGCATGCCGCCGCGATCGCGGCGCGCAGGTCGGCGGCGGCGATCGGCTTGCGCAGGATCGCGGCACCCGCACGTTGCACGCGCTCCTCGGTCTCGCGGGTCACGGCGGCGGTCGTCACGACGACCGGTGGGCGGCCGCGCCCGGCGGGCCACCGGTCGAGCAGGAGCAGGCCGTCGCCGTCGGGGAGTTGAAGATCGAGCAGCAGGAGGTCGAACGGCCGCATGGCCGCTGCGGCCAGTCCATCGGCCAGCGTCTCGGCCTCGCGCACGTCGTGCCCGTCCAGCACCAGCAGCCGCGCCATCAGCCGGCGCACGAGGGCGGTGTCCTCGACAATCAGGATCGACAGGCGCCGCGCCGGCGCCGGCGATGCCACGCAACTGTCGCGCTCCGCCGCGATGAAGGTGAAGACGAAGCGGGCGCCGCCGTCGCGGCGGTTTTCCGCGACCAGCGCGCCGCCCATGCGCCCGGCGATGCGGCGCGCGAGCGACAGGCCGAGGCCAAGGCCCGTCGGGTCGTTGCGCCCGGCACGATCGAACGGCTCGAAGAGATGCGCCAGCCGCTCCTCTGGAATGCCGGGACCGGTGTCCTCGACCGCGAGCGCAATGCGCGCTCCGGAAGACGCCGTTTCTTCGATGCCGGCGCGCAGGGAGACGGTGCCCCGCGGCGTGTATTTGACGGCATTGGACAGCAGGTTGCGCACGACCTGGCGCAGCCGGTCGGCGTCGAGCTCATAGGTGCGGCCGTCGAGCGGCGCGAGATCGGCCGTGACGTCCAGGCCCTTCTGGCGCGCGGTCTCCCGCACCAGCTGAAGCTCCGAGCGCAGCAGCACGGCGAGATCGGTGGGACGCGTGCGCAGCGGGGCCTCCGCGCCGAGCGCCCCCAGCTCGGTCAGATCCTCGACCACCGACTTCAGGCTGCCGAAGACGTCGCGCATCTCGCCGAGGTCGACCTCGCCCGGCCGCTCGGCGGCGAGATCGAGCAGTCCCTGCATGGCCTGCAACGGCGTGCGCAGTTCGTGGCCGACCTCCGCGAGGAAGCGCGATTTGGCGCGCTCGCCGCGGCGGGCCACCGCCACTTGCGCCTCGGCCTCGGCCAGGCGCGCCCGCACCGAGGCGTCAAGGTCGTCGGCTTTGTAGGGGGCGAGCTTGGCGAAGGCGCCCCATGACGACCAGGTCGCGGTGGCGATCGCGCGGAACCGTTCCTGCGCCGCCGTGTCGCCCAGCTCGTGCGCCGCCTGGGCGGCACACTCCGCGCCGAGGCCGAGCTCGATCGATGAAAACCCTTTCCGAAGCGCCTCGACGGCTGCGCCGTAGGCCAGCAGGCCGTCGCGCGCTCCCTGCCGATGCAGCGCCTCGGCGCTCAGCAACAGCAGCTTGCCCAGTTGATCGGTGGGATTGGCGCGGGCGGCGCGCTCGATGAAGCGCAGGTCGGCGCGATCGGGCGCCAGGCCCGTCTTCAGCCGCGCGAGGTTCTCGTAGAACCGCCAGCTCACGCCCATCGGATGGGAGTCGAGCGAGGCACGCTTGCTGCGGAACTGGTCGGCCAGGCGCACGATCGCGGGCCAGTCGCCGGCCAGGCTCCAATACTCCGCGGCCATGATGGTCGGCAGCTCGCCGATCTTGTCCTGCGAGAATTCGGCCGGCAGCTCGCGCGGCAACGGCTCCGGCCGTTGCAGCCGCCCGATCACGCTGCTCACCAGCCCGACGGCCGCGGCGACGCGTGGATCGTCCAGACGTTTGGCCTTGGCGTCGGTTTCCTCGATCTTCGCCACCGTGGTCTCGAGGGTCGGCGCGGTACGCCACGTCCACGCCATCTCGTTCACGGCGGCATTGGCCGCCATGACCAGATTTCCCTCGGCGATCGAAAAGTCGTAGATGCGCCGATTGTGCGCGATCAGCGTCGCGCAGGGGTCGCGCCACATCTTGCCGAAGTAGATTGCGCGATGGAGCGTCATGCCGCGACCCGAGGGCAGATCCTCGACGCCGGCCAGCGCCTTGTCGCCGAGCTCGGCGGCCGCGAGATAATCCTTCAGCACGGCGCAGATCATCGAATCGATGCTCTGCCATTGCGCCGAGTCCTCCCCGCGCAGACGGGCGCGGGTGGCGAGCTGGCTCGAGAGATAGGCGGAATGGTGGGGGCTGCGTTCCCAGACGGTGAAGGCCGCGGCGTTGGCGAAGGACGTCACCGCCTGTTCGGTCGCCGCATCGCCGCGGATCAGGGGCCGCGGCGTGCGTCCCAGCAGCTTCCACGCGACCGTTGCCAGCAGGAGGTGATGCCGGCGGACGCGATCGGGCAGCCGGATGCCGAAGCGGGCAAAGCCTTCGCGGCAGAATGTCCAGGCATCGGCCGAGCGGCCGGCGAGGCGCATGGCGATGACGCTGCGTTCGTAGGCCTCGGCGAGCTCGCGCTTGTTCGTCGCGGCCGCGATCATGAGCCGGCTGCGTTCGCGCGTGGCGTCGATCTGCCGCCGATGGGCGGCGGCGAAGCAGGCCTCGCGCAGGACCGGGACGCGCTCGCTGCCGTCCGGCATGCCCAGGCGCCGGAAGATCGCCCAGGCCGCTTCACCGAACTCGGCGGCGAGATCGAATTGCGCGGCCGGCCGCGCGGCGGCGGCGCCGGCGGCGAACAGCGTGGTCAGTCGCAGATCGGCCCCGCCGTCGATCCCGCCCAGCAGCTTGAGGCGCAGCGCGGTCTGGCGATGGGCGTCGCCGTCTTCGGCCAGGGCGATGTCGGCCATGGCGCCGGCGAGGCCGCGCAACGCGGCGTTGTCGGGCGTGCCGAGCAGGCTGGCGCGGATGCGATCGTGCGCGAACACCGCCTCGCCGCCTTCGATGAACAGCAGGCCGTGGGCTTGCAGGCTCTCGACTGCCGCCACGATCGCGGCATACGGCTCGGCGAGGTAGCGCGCCAATATGTCGAGGTCGACCCGGTCGCCCCACAACGCCGCCGCGGTGCCGACGCGCTGCACGGACGGCGCGAGCGCCCGCGTGCGCTGCGCGATGATCTGGCTGATGTCGCGATGGTCGATCGCGGCGGCGCGCACGGGATCGACGCGCAATGCCTCGGCGGTGCCGGTGAAGGCGCGCGCGCGATCGAGCGCAAGCGCCACTTCGTTCAGCTCGAACGGCAGGCCGCTGGCATGGTTGCCCAACCACTCCTGCATTGCCCGCGCCTTCGACGGGTTCTCGAACAATCCGGTCAGGAGCTGGAGTTGTTGTGCCGCGTCGAGGGGCGCCATCTCGATGACTCGCGCTCCCGGGGGGAGGGGCATCGCGCCTTCGCTTCGGGCGGCGAGGACCAGCTTCAAGGCGCTGGCAGCCGGTCGATGCGTGCAGGCATGCACGAAGCCGATGGCCTCGTTGGGCGCGCGATGCCAGTCGTCGATGAACAGCACCACCGGCAGCGCGAAGCCTTCGAGCCATTGCAATACGCGCACGGCGGCGTCGACCAGGCGGACCGTGCCGTCACGGCCTTGCAGGGAGGACACCTTCAGTGGCGCCGTACGGGCCTCGCCGCCGGAGACGTCGAAGCCCGCCGCCAGCAGCGTGTCGAATTGCACGCCGAGCAGGTCGCGCAGGGAGGCCGCACCGGCCACGGGATCGTAGAGCCTGTCGAGTGCGGCATCGACGGCCTGCGACAGGGCATCGATCACCGGCGTGAGGCCCGCGCTGGTCGTCTGCTCGACATACTTCGCGCGGCCCACGATCGGCGCGGTGTCGGCGATGTCGCGCAGCGCCTGGTCGACAAGGGCCGTCTTGCCCACGCCAGACGATCCGCGCACGACGACGAGCGCCGGTCCGCGCGCTTCCAGCACGGTGCGGATCGTCTGCCGCTCCTGTTGACGGCCGACGAAAGGCGTCACGGTTCCTCGGGCGCGGCGGCGAGGCGATAGCCGAAGCCGGGGGCGGTGGCGATCAGGCTGTCCCCTTCGGTGGCGTCGAGCTTGCGGCGCAGACGGCTCACCAGCGCATCGACCGAACGCAGGTCGGATTCCTGCGGCGTGCGGCTGATCAGCGACAGCAGCTCCTGGCGGGTGACGATCTTGGTGCCGGCTTGGACCAGCCGCGCCAGGATATCGAACTCGCCGCGCGTGAGATTGGCGTTGTGCGGTCCGTCATTGACGGTGCGCGCCTCCAGGTCGACGGCCCAGCGGCCGAGTTTGCGCCGACGTCCGCGGTCGCGGCCCGAGCGGCGCATGACGCTGCGGATGCGCGCCGCCAGCTCCCCGTAGTGGACCGGCTTCACCAGATAGTCGTCGGCGCCGATATCGAGCGCGGCGATGCGCGCGGCGGGCGCGGCCTGGCGCGTGACGACGATCAAGCCGATGTCGGATCGGCTGCGCAACTCGCGCGCGAAGCTCATCCCGTCGATGCCGGGCAGGCCGAGGTCGAGCACGACCATGTCGAGGCGCTGCTGGCGCATCAGGGCGCGGCAGGCGAACGCGTCGCTCGCCTCGTGGACGTCATAGCCGGCTTCGCGCAACGACAGGGCGATGGCTTTCCGGGTCAAGGCTTCGTCTTCGACGACGGCGACGCTGTACACGTGGCGGTTCCCCTTTCGAGACCTATCCTGCATGCATCGCTTTTCCAATGATGCATATTGGCCGATCTGCCGGAGCCGGCACAGCCGTTCACAGTCCATAAACAGACGCCCTCGACGGCGCGCGGTACGCACCTGCCATTGGGAATTCGGAGGGTGTGATCATGGGCTCATATTCTGCGGGTGTGATCGGAGCCGCCGTGGCGGCTTGGGCGTTGCTGGCGGGTTCGGCCGAGGCGCAGTCGATCAGCAAGCAAAACTTCAACTACAACCTGCCGTCCTGTCCGCAGCCCGCGCAGTACGGGGGACTGCGCACCATCAATACCGACCGCTTCACGGACGGCTCGCCGCTGCCGTCCTGCGGCGGCACCCTGAACGGCCATCCCTTCAAGATGGTGTGGACCGGCCACGACTGGGAGAAATACGGCCCGTCGGTGGCCGCCATTCCGTCCGCGCCGGCGCAAGGCACCGTCATCCGGCCGGTGCAGCCCGTCCAGCCGCACACGGCGCGGCTCACCGACTTCCACAATGTCGGCAGCCTCGTGTCGCTGCCGCAGGGCGTGAAGGCGGGCGATTCGACGACCTACTACAAGGTCAACGGAACCTGGTACCACGTCGCCCAGCAAGTGATCGCCTCGGGCGGCGGCAACGTCATCGCCTCCGGCGGCGGCAATGTCATCGCGTCGGGCGGTGGCAACGTCATCGCCTCGGGCGGCGGCAACATCTACTACATCCTCTCGCAGGTGATCGCCTCGGGTGGTGGCAACATCATGCCGAAGACCGCCCAGCAGGTGCTTCCCGGCAATCCGGGCCTGCAGCAGCGGCTGGGCAGCGGCGCGGGGCAGTTGCGCTGATCCCGGGGCGGCGCGGGATGAACATGATCCGAACGCTGTTCCTTCTCGCCCTGTTGCTCGGGCCGGTATCGGCCCGCGCACAGGTGCCGAAGGCTTATAATCCCGGCCAGGAATGCCAGGCCGGCAATCTGGTGGCGATGCCCGCGCAGGGCCGCTGGCTGATGGCGCTGGTCGTTGCCGTGGGTGCAACCGACGATCCCAATCTGCCATGCCAGGTCCACCCGCTGGGCTTCGAGGAGCGGGCGGTCTTTCCGTTCGCCAGCAGCGATCTCGCCGCCTTCTTTGCCGCCACCGAGCCGTTGGGCGGTCACCTGCCCGACGCCTACTTCGTGCGTATCGCGCGCCAGCTCGCGGCGTCGCAGCAACAGCAGCAACCGCAGGCGGAGGCGCCGCTGCCTTTCCCCAAGCTCGAGCCGCTGGTGCAGCCGCAGGCCGCACCGCGGCCGCAAGCACAGGGGCATGCCCCGCTGCCCGGCCTCTACGAATGCTACGCGCTGACCAGCGGGCACCTGTCGCCGCGGCTGGCGCTCAATCTCACGATCGTCGACGGCGCCAGCTATCGCGACTACCAGGGCGGCGCGGGCCAATACACGATCGACGGCGCGGGCACGATCACGTTCGTGGGCGCCGCGCTGAACGGCCAGCGCGCCCGCTACAGCCAGCCATCGACCCCGCCCACGCGCAACCGGCCGCCCAACATCACCTACGTCGTGTCGGGCGACAGCTGCGACCTCAAGCTCTAGGCACCATGCCCGACAAATCGAAATGGAAATGGCGCCTCGGCTCCTGGGCGATCGCGAGCCTGTGGCTGCCGCCTGCCTTGCTCGTCGTCCTCCTGCTCTGGGGCTTCATCGAGGGCTTTCTCGGCCATCAATAGCGATCATCGCCACATGGCTTTGCCGGGCCCGACAGCCCGCACTCTCGGCGCCGTTCACAGTCCGTAAACAGACGGCTGCAACGGTGCGGTGTTTCCTTTGGAAAGCCGGCCTCTCGGTCCGGCCTCTTGGGGAAGGGAAGCGATGCCGGGATTTGCCAGGTCGATTGCCGCGGCCGCGAGCGGTGGCGTGATGCTCGCCGCCTTCTGTCTCGGCCTGCCCGCAACGGCGCGGGCGCAGCTCGCGAGTTGCCAGGTCGGCCAGCGCGTGGCCTACAAGAACCACTACGACAAGTGGACGCCGGGCGTCGTCATCGCCGTCAATCCCGGCTCGCCCTATCCGTGCCGCGTGCATCGGCTGGGTGCCAACGATCTCGAACAGGAATCGTGGCCGGCGTCGGGGCTGCGGCCACCGGAAGCGGCGACGGAGCCGGTGGGACCGGATACGACCGACCCGTGGCTGCGGGGCGCCGGCGGCCGTGCGGCGCCGCAACAACCGCACGCAGTGCCGGGCGGCCGGGCCGCCGCCGTGCTGCGCGGCAACTACGAGTGCTACAATTTCGGCCGGCCGCGCATAATGCTCAACCTCAGCATCCTCGACGCGCGGACCTATCGCGACTCCTCGGGCACGACGGCTCACTACAGCTTCGATCCGGCGACCGGGATGATCGTCTTCCAGGGCGGCATCCTCGACGGACAGCGCGCGACGTTCGCGCAGCCGACCAATCCGCCATCGGCGCGCAATCCGCCCACCATCACCTATCAGGTGTCGGGCGATTCCTGCGATCTCAAGCTCTAGCGCCGCGAGAACGCGGTCTTCCCTTTCCAACAAGCTCGAGGAGCGCCGTTAGCACGATGATCAGACATTTCCCGGCGGCGATCGCGGCCGTCGTCCTGTCGCTGGCGTCGCTCGACCCTGCGGCTGCACAGGGCCAGCAGTTCAATGTCGGCGACCGCGTCCATATCGGTCTCAACAACGACAACGGTACGGTCGTCGAGGTCCAGACCCAGCTCGCCAACGGCGGCTGGATGGTCAAGATCAAGCGCGACAGCAACGGTCTCACCCTCGCCTACGACACCGTCGCGAGCAACGTGACGCTGCAAGGCGGCGGCGGTGGCGGCGTCGCGCCCACCCAATAGCGCCAGCGCACCCTGCGGCGTTGAGCCTACGCCGCGTCGTGGAAGATCAGGCCGAGCGTGAAGCGCCGGCCGCGGCGCAGGCTCGACACGCCGTGCCGCATCGCCGTGCGGTGCCAGCCGCGCGCGCCCTTGTTGGGCCGCTCGTTGACCGCGAACAGCACCGCGTCGCCCTGCGCCAGCGGCACGACCTCGCCGCGCGACTGCATGCGCGGCCGCTGCTCGACCAGCATGAACTCGCCGCCCTCGAAGTCGCGGCCGGGCGCGCTCAGCAGCACCGTGGCCTGCATCGGGAACACCATTTCGCCGTAGAGGTCGCGGTGTAGGCAGTTGTAGTCGCCGGCTTCGTATTTCAGCAGCAGCGGCGTCGGCCGCGTCTGGCCGGCGGCGTGACACTCCCGTAGCCAGCCCCCGAGTGTCGCGGGAAAGCGCTCGTCCTTGCCCAGCACCTCGTTCCAGCGGTTGGCGACGGCGGCGAGCGGCGGATAGAGCGCCTGGCGCAGGCGCTCGACCGGCTTGGGCAGCGGATAGGTGAAATACTGGTACTCGCCCTGGCCGTAGCCGTGGCGCTGCATGACGATGTGCTTTCGGAACGCGGATTTCTCCGGCCACAGCGCGGCGAGCGCTTGGCATTCGGCGGGATCGATCAGGCCCTTGGCCACGCAGAAGCCGCGGCCGGCCAGCAGGTCGGTGTCGAGGGAGAGGGTCATGGCGGACATCCTGCCGCGCCGCCCGCGCTTCTTCTATCCGCCGCCCGCCTGATATATACTGCCGCCTTGGCCCTTCCCTGACCCCGGGGGAGGGCTTTTGCCAACTGGAAGGGCGTGCGCGACATGGCGGAGCCGGTTCAACCCGACAAGGAGCAGAAGCGGCTCATCCGCATGGCGGAGACCATTTCGAAGGCTCTGCCGTACATGCGCCGCCACAACGACGCGACCTTCGTGGTGAAGTATGGCGGCCACGCCATGACCGACCCCAAGCTCGGCGACCTCGTCGCCCGCGACATCGTGCTGATGAAGCAGGTCGGCATGAACCCGATCGTGGTCCATGGCGGCGGCCCGCAGATCAACAAGATGCTCGACCGCGTCGGGCTCAAGAGCACCTTCGTGAACGGCCTGCGCGTCACCGACGCGGCCACCATGGAGATCGTCGAGATGGTGCTGGCCGGCTCGATCAACAAGGCGATCGTGGCCGACATCAACGAATGCGGCGGCATCGCCGTCGGCATCTGCGGCAAGGACGGCAACCTGATCCTCGCCAAGAAGGTCACCGAGATGCGCGACCCCAAGACGGGCGAGCTGCTCAAGGTCGACCTCAAGCAGGTCGGCGAGCCCGCCAGAATCAACGTCATGGTGCTGGAACAGCTGCGCCGCGCCGACGTCATCCCGGTCGTGGCGCCGATCGGCTTCGGCGTGAACGACGAGCTGACCTACAACATCAACGCCGACACCTCGGCCGGCGCCATCGCCGGCGCCATGAAGGCCAAGCGCCTGCTGTTCCTGACCGACGTGCCGGGCGTGCTCGACAAGGACGGCAAGCTGATCCCCGAGATGACGGTCGAGCAGGCGCGCGCCCTGATCGTCGACGGCACGATCTCCGGCGGCATGATCCCCAAGGTCGAGAACTGCATCGACGCGGTGAATCGCGGTGTCGAGGCGGCGGTCATCATGGACGGCCGGGTGCCGCACTCGCTCCTGCTCGAGGTCTTCACCGAAGCGGGCATCGGCACCATGGTCAAGCGCGCCTAGAACGGCTCCAGACTGGGCTTGAATCCTTTGTTTTGGCTGCATATTTAAGCGCCATGGCCCTCATGCCCATCCTCACGGCGCCCGATCCGCGCCTCAAGAAGAAGGCGCTGCCCGTCGCCGCCGTCGACGACGGCGTGCGCCGGCTCATGGACGACATGCTCGAGACCATGTACGCCGCGCCCGGCATCGGGCTCGCCGCGCCGCAGGTCGACGTGCTGAAGCGCGTCATCGTGCTCGACATCGACCGCGAGGACACCAGGACCGGCCCGCTGTTCATGGCCAACCCCGAGATCGTCGACGCCTCGGACGAGGATGCGAGCTACGAGGAGGGCTGCCTGTCGCTGCCCGACCATTATTCCGACGTGGTGCGGCCGGCCAAGGTGACGGTGCGCTATCTCGACCGCGACGGCGCGCAGAGAGAGCTGGCCTGCGAGGGCCTGCTGGCGACCTGCGTGCAGCACGAGATCGACCATCTCGACGGTATCCTGTTCGTCGACCACATCTCGGCGCTGAAGCGCAACATGATCCTGCGCAAGCTGCTCAAGACCCGCAAGGAAGCCGAGCGCGACGCCGCCCAGGGCAAGCCCGCCCGCCCCGCACCCATGGGCAAGGAACCGGCGTCGGCCGAGTGATGATCGACGGTCGCCGCGTCGTCATCGGTGCGGTCGCCCTGCCTTTCCTGTTGGGTACATCCGTCTCCGCCGAGGCGCCAAAGGAAGATGTCTCCGTCTATTCCGACCTCTGCTATTCGCCGAGCAGCGGTGACGTGAACCGCGATCGGCTCATGCTGATCCATGCCTTCGGCCAGTACTACGTCGTGTTCCAATCGGGCGGCGGCGTGCTTCAGCCGCCGGTGATGGTAAACGCCAAAGTCGTGGGCGACGATTTCAGCTTCGAGCTCCGCCCCGACAGCGGCAGGCCGGTGACGTTCACCGGCACCATCCAACCGCAGGAGATCTTCGGCATCTTCTCGGGTGTACGTGCCGAAGAGACCATCCGCCTGCCGCGCCGCTCCCTCGACGACTACCCGAAGCTGCCGCCGTGCTGATGTACGGCGGGAAATAGATGGCTGCCGCGTCCCGTGCTGGGCATCGCCGAAGTGAACGACCGCGCGCTGCGCTTCGAGGCCACGACGCACGTCGACCCAGGCAGCCTAACGCCTGAGATACATCGCGTCGCTTCGATCGAAGATTTCGCCGAGGTAGCGGCTGGCCCAGATGTCCTGGCAGTCATTCTTGGTCTTGATCAGGCCGGCCGAAACAGGGCGGCGGAACGGGAACAGGCTCCCAAGGATTGCCTTGCTGTCGGTGTGATGCGGTTTGATCGCTGCATTCTCGTCGAACACCACGCCGTCGACGCGCAGCACCCGCTGGAAGAAGACGCCATAGCTGCGGACCTGGGCGGCGGACATCTCGGGAAACGACATGCAGTTGAGGGCAAGGTCGACGGGGCCGATGCGGTCCGCGACCTCTTCCATCATGTAGTTGGCGACGAACAGGAACTCGAAGGAGTCGGGAACCGGATCGTCCGGCAGGAGGAGATGGCTGTTCTGCCAATCGTGCGTCACGCCGAGATAGAGCGCCGCGCAGTACAGCGAGGTCGGCAGGTCGATGGCGACATATTCCAGCCGGTCGCCCAAGATGGCCCTCAGGGCATAGCCGAGGGCGCCCCAACCGGAGCCCACCTCCACCACGCGCGCTCGGCCGTGGCGTGCGATGTCCCGCTCGAGCTTGTCGAGCACGCCACCGCTCAGCATCGCGTTGATGCGCGACTGGCAGAGGATGACGTCGGCATTGACGAGCACGCCATCGACCTCGATGCCGATCTCTCCCAGCATGCGCGGCGTCCGGACGTGGTAACGTGGCGGGACGTTGCGGACGAATTCGAGATATTCCGGCACCAGCGGCGATAGCCTGTCGCGCGCCGCATAGAGCCGGTCGAGTTCGGCGGCGATGCCGTCTGGAATGCCGTCTCTTCCGAGCCTCGTCACGAGGCCGGCGCCAAAGTCGTCGGGGAAGCTGCGCACATCGAGGCGATCGAGGATCGGCAGATGGTAGCCAGCGAACGGGGCGTTCAGGCGCAGATAGTTGATGTCGTTGTAGGTCTTGCGGAAGGTCGCGCCCGTACGGGGTACGATGTCCCGCCACTCGTTGTCGGGAAAAGCCAGCGCCGGATCTATGCCGTGCCGGGCGCAATAGGCGTCGGCACCGTCGTAGAGCTGCTGGAGTCGGTCGGCCCACGTCGCGCATCGCGCGTGTTGCGCCGGGGTCAGGTTGTGATTTTCGGCCAGCGTATGCACCGCTCTCGCGGCCGCATCCGGCTGGTTGGATTGAAGGGACTTCTTGCGGAAGAACATCTCCGGCGATGCTAGCACATCGCCGGAGATCGGACCTTATTGAGCGGCGATCTTCGCCGCGGCCGGCGCAAACGCCCGCTCCATCTCGCGGCGCAGCTTCACGGCGGTGAGGCTCTCGTCCATCGCCACGTCGGCATAGGTCAGCGACTGGCCGGCCTTGATCGGCTTCAGGAGCTTCACGTTGTGGGCGAGGCCGAGCGGCAGGCTGCCGAGGTGGGTCGACTTCTCCGACGGGAAGAGCTTGCCGTAGACCGTGTAGCCGCCCTCGCCGTCCAGCATCTCGCCGGGCTTGAGGTCGCGTTTGGCGGTGGCGATCACGTCGGCGTGGAAGCCGATCGGGCAACCGGTCGGCTCCTTGCGCAGGCCGACCGAGGCGACCGACATGCCGACCTCGAGGCCGATCAGGTGCCAGCGCTTGTACATCACCGAATACCGGCCGCTGGGGTCGGTCTGCAGCATGTACTCCTCGAAGCAGTTCTTCTGGTACTCGGTCGACGCCTCGAACACGACCCACACGCCCTTGCGGATCTCGTAGGGGATCGCGCGGCCGTCCTTCTCGAGCGACGAGGCGACCTCGACCTGGCCCTTGTGATGCAACTGGCCGCCCTCGGAGACCGGACGCATCACGAACGGCAGGTCCTCGACCGAGCACGGCGGGAACGCCAGCCCGTCCGGCGCCGGCGTCAGGCCGGTCGCGTTGGCGACCGCCGTCGATTCGATCGCGGGCTTGGAGCCGTCGAGGAAGCTGTTGAACATCTTCGGGTTGAGGCCGCCGCGCTTGGCCTGCTCCTCGTTGAGGCCCCAGTACTTCCACACCGTCTCCGGCGTCGACTGCGCGAAATGCGGCAGCCACTTGTGGCCGCGGCCCGCCGCCGTCACCGTGAATCCCGAGGTGCGCGCCCAGTCGACCAGCTCGCAGATCAGCGCCGGCTGGTCGCCATAGGCGAGGCTGTAGATCACGCCGGCCTCGGCCGCGCGCCGCGCCAGCAGCGGGCCGCAGAAGGCGTCGGCCTCGACCGTCACCATCACCACGCTCTTGCCGTTGCGGAACGCTTCCAGCGCATGCTCGACGGCGGCGATCGGATCGCCGGTCGACTCGACCACCACGTCGATCTCGGGATGGGAGACCAGCGCCTTCCAGTCGTCGGTCAGGAAGGTGTTGCCGTGCTTCCTCGCCTCGGCGAACGAGGTCGCGGACGTGACGTCGGGCTTCCAGCCGAGCCGCGCCAGGTTCTCGCGGGCGCGCGGCGGCGACAGGTCGGCGATGCCCAGCAGGTGGATGCCCGGCGTCGTCGGGATCTGGCTGAGATACATCGCGCCGAACTTGCCGGCGCCGATCAGGCCGATGCGCAGCGGATTGTCGTTCGCCTGGCGCTCGAGCAGCATCTTGTGCAGGTTCATTCTTTCCTCCCTTACTCGGCGGCCGCCTTGCGGCGCGCGGCTTGCGTCACGCAGTCGTCGGCCCAGGCGTCGAGCGGCGTGAAATCGTGATGGGCGATCCATTCCGGGCGCTTGTGTGCGCGGATGGCGTTGGAGACCGCGTTGTAGGTCACGTAGATGATCTGGCGGTGCCACGGCGACATATTGGGCGGGCTGCCGTGAACGAGAGTCCCGTGGAAGAAGATCGCCGACCCGGCCGGGCCCTTGGGCGCCACGATGCCGCCCTGCTCGACCAGCTTGGCGATCGTGTCGTTGTCGATCACCCACAGCGGATAGGACGTCGTGGTGAGGTCGTGCTTGGCCTCGATCGCGCCCTTCTTGTGGCTCTTCGGGATGAAGTAGAGCGGGCCGTTGAACTCGTTCACCTCGTCGACGAACACCGCGAGGTTCATCGCGCGCGCCTCGGGCATGTCGTCGTCGGCCTTCCAGGTGCCGTAGTCCTGGTGCCACTGCCAGACGTCGCCGTCGAAGGCGGCTTTGCCGTTGATCTTGAACTGGTGGATGTAGGTCTTGTCCCTGAGCAGCTGCTCGGCCGGCTCGACGAAGCGCGGGCTGTGCACCAGCGCCTCGAACACCGGGTGATAGGTGTGCACGGCGAAGGCGGTGCGCACGACGTCGCCGGTCTTCTCGCGCACGTTCTCCTGCCGGCGCTGCTGGAACACGCCGGGAATCTCGGACTTCAGGATCTGCGTCTCTTCCGGCGAGAAGTAGTTCGGGAAGAACAGATAGCCTTCCTCGTCGAACTGCTGGAGCTGCTCCTGGGTGAGCTTCATGGCGTTCCTCCTTGGTGTCCGTCGTCTTGTCGTCGTTGAGCGGCCCGATCAAGCCGCCTGGGAGATCACGTCCTTCAGGCGGCTGACCAGGATGTCGGCCATCTTCTCGACATGGTGGCGGCACAGCGCCTCGGCCGCGGCGGCGTCGCCGGCCTCGAGGGTCTTCAGGATCGTCTCGTGCTCGTCCCAGACGCTGGCGCGCCGGTCGTGGCCGCTGATCGCGGCGGCCATGACGCGGCGCAGGTGCTGCCAGTGCGGCTGCGCGGTCTCGCCGATCAGCGGATTGCCCGAGGCCTCGTAGATGAACAGGTGGAAGTCGATGTCGGCCTCGATCACGGCCTGCACGTTGCCGCTCTTGATCGCGCGCCGGCCGACGTCGAGCAGCAGGCGGCCGCGATGGGCGAGCTCCGGCGTGTAGCGCGCCGCGGCGAGGCGGGCGGCGACGCCGTCGAGCGCGCCGCGCACGATGTAGAGGTTGCGCGCCTTCTGGAGGTCGAGCGGCGCCACGCAGACGCCCTTGCGCCCGGTCTCGATCAGGAAGCCCTCGCGGCGCAACAGCATCATCGCCTGCAGCACCGGCTGGCGGGAGACGCCGAATTTCTGCGCCAGATCCTCCTGGGTGATGCGCGCGCCGGCTTTCAGTTCGCCGGAGCAGATCGCCTCGAGGACGGAATCGTGGATGCGTTCGGAGAGGTCGGGTTCGGGGAGAAGAGGGCGCATGGCGGTCTGTATACAGAACACAGTCCGGCGAGAGTCAACGGTTTCGGCGCATTTGGGCAAATGGTGCACACGGGTGCTGCACCCCTCCTCTGTCGTCTCGACCGGAGCGCGCAGCGCGAAGTGGAGAGACCTCGTCTCCCCGATCTGGCGGCTATTCGCCGAAAAGAGGCCTCTCCACTGCGCCCTTCGGGCTCCGGTCGAGGCGACGGTGGGAGCTCTATCGGGATTTCAGGCCCTTTTCGGCCAAGACCGCCAATCCGCGGTCGGGGTAATCGGTGATCAACCCGTCAACTTTCAGGTCGATGAGACGCTTCATCTCGGCCGGGTCGTTCACCGTCCACGGGATCACCTTCAGGCCGAGCTCGTGCGCCTCGGCGATGCTGGCCGAGGTGACGTTGCGCCAGAACGGCGACCAAGTGGAGCAGCCGGCCATCTTCACCAGCTGCATCAGCGAGCGGCCGGGATTGACGTCGAGACCGCCTAGCCACGCCGAGGGATTGCCCTCGACGGTGTTCATGTTCTGCGATTCGATCGTGAGGCAGACCGTCTCGATGTCGGGCGCGAGGCGCTTGGCCTCGATCAGCGGCCGCCAGTCGAACGACTGGATGGTCGCGCGCTTCTCCATCTTCGCCGCGCGGATCGCGTCGACCGTGAGCTTCGCGAAGCGCAGCGGATCGATCGTCTCGTCGGGCTTGTTGGGATCGACCTTGGTCTCGATGTTGAAGCGCACATCGGGTCCCGCCATCGCGAAGAGTTCGGCCAGGGTCGGGAAGCGCTCGCCGTCGGCCGGCTTCTGCAATGGGAACTGCTTGCCGTAGCGGTTCACCGGATTGAGGCGGCCGATATCGTAGGTCTTGAGCTCGGCCAGGGTGAGCGACTTGATGGTGGGGCCGACGGCATCGAGCCACTGGCCGTCGGGCGTGCGCACGAGATCGGGATTGAGACGCGGCTCGTGACTGAGCACCAGCACGCCGTCCTTGGTCACGGCGAGATCGCTCTCCAGCGTCGTGACGCCCATGGCGACGGCATTGCGGAAGGCCGCCAGTGTGCTCTCGGGCGCCAGCCCGCGCCCGCCGCGGTGGGCCTGGAGGTCGAAGGCCGCGGCCATCGCCGTGCTAGCCGCCCAGATTGCGCAGGCGAGCAATACGGTCGGCGACCTCGGGATGCGTGGCGAGCAGCGCCGGAAGGCTGGCCTTGAGGCGCTGCACGGGATTGACGATGAAGAGATGCTGCGTGGCATTGCTCACTCCGGGAAACGGCTTGGCGACCGCGTCGATCTTGGTGAGGGCCGAGATCAGCCCGCTGGGATTGCGCGTGAACCGCACCGAGGTCGCGTCGGCAAGATATTCGCGCTGGCGCGACACCGCCATCTGCACGGCCTTGGCCGCGAGCGGTGCGAAGATCGCGACCGCGATCAGCACGACGATCAGGATGCCGCTGCCGCCGCCGCCCTTGCGGTCGCTGTTGCTGCTGTTGCCGCTGCCGCGGTTGAAGCTGCCCCATTGCAGCGAGCGCAGGATCATGTCGGCGACCAGCGCGATCAGCCCGACCGTGACGCCGACCACGGTCATGTAGCGCGTGTCGAGGTTGGCGATGTGGCCCATCTCATGGGCGACCACGCCCTGTAATTCCTCGCGGTTCAGCGCGCCCAGCAGGCCGCGCGTCACGACGATGGCGGCGTTCGACGTCGAGGTGCCGGTCGCGAAGGCGTTGAGCGCGTCGGTCTCCATCACCATCAGCCGGGGCATCGGCACGCCGGCGGCGATCGACATCTCCTCGGCGACGTTGAAGAACTGCGGCGCGTCCTCCTTGGCGATCGGCCTGGCGTCGGCCATCGACAGCACCAGTCGGCCGCCGAAGGCGAGCGAGATCGCGCTCCAGCCGACGCTGGCCGCGGCCATCGTCGCGGCCGCCGCAATTCCGGCGGAACTCACGGCGCGCACCGTGTCGGTGGTTTCGCTCTCGAACGTCCAGCCGATCAGGTAGCCGAACGCCGCCGCGAGCGCCGTCAGCAACGCCAGCAGCAGCATCGTGTTGCGGCGGTTGGCGGCCTGCGCCTCGACGAAGTTCGCCGTTCCGGCCATGCGGGTGCGCTCGCGCGGCCGGTGCTAGCGCAGCGCGACCTTGGGCACTTCCTTCTCGCTCTCGGGCATCGAGAACAATTCGGCCGGACCGAAGCCGAACTGGCCGGCGACCAGCACCGCCGGGAAGCTCTGGCGGCGGACGTTATAGGTGTTGACCGAGTCGTTGTAGAACTGGCGCGCGAAGGCGATCTTGTTCTCGGTCGTGGTCAGCTCTTCCTGCAAGGCGCGGACATTGTCGTTGGCCTTGAGCTGCGGATAGCTCTCGACCAGGCCGAACAGCCCGCGCGTCGCCTGCGTCAGCGCCGCTTCCGCGATACCCGCCTGCGCCGGACCCGTCGCCGCGACGGCGGCGTTGCGCGCCTGCACGACCTTGGTGAGCGTCTCCTGCTCGTAGCCCATGGCGTCCTTCACGACCTGCACGAGGTTGGGAATGAGATCGTGGCGGCGCTTCAGCTGCACGTCGATCTGGCTCCACGCCGTCTGCGTCTGGTTGCGGCCGCCGACGAGGCCGTTGTAGGTCGCGATCAGCCACAGGCCGATCGCCACGATGATGCCAACGATGATCCAGGTCGTCATGCCAGGGCCTCCCTTGCGGCGCGGGCCAGTTTAGCCATGATTGAGGCCAACCCGGGAGGACTATCGATGGACGTCTCAGCCATGCTGAAGGAATTCACCTCGGCCGTCGAACGCCACGACGGCAAGGCCCTCGCTGCCCTGTTCGCCGAGGACGGCGTCTATCACGATGCGTTCTATGGCCCGTTCCAGGGCCGGGCGAAGGTCGCCGAGCTGATCGACGTCTGGTTCTACCGCACGGCCAAGGACTTCCGCTGGGACATGTTCCGGCCGGTGAGCGACGGCAAGACGCTCTACGCCTACTACACGTTCAGCTACGTCTCGATCCTGCCCGAAGCAAATGGCAAGCGCGTCGGCTTCGACGGCGTGGCGATGATGCAGCTGCGCGACGGGCTGATCGTCGAGTATCGCGAGGTCGCGCACACCGCCCCCGCTCTCCTCGACATCGGCTTCGTGCCCGAACGGGTCGCCAAGATCGTCGGCAAGGAAGCCGCGCACATGAAGCAGCGTCCGGAGTGGACGCGCCACAAATCCTGAGACGCTTGCGAACTCAGCCGATCGGAATGCGATAGAAGCTGCGCGCGTTGTCGTGGAACAGCGCCCTGATCTCGGCGTGCGGCCGGTCGGCCACCGCGCGCTTGAAGGTCGAATAGATCGTGTCGTAGGAGCCGCACAGCTCGTCGACCGGGAAGTTGCTGGCAAACATGCAGCGCTGCCAGCCCATGATCGAGATGGCATCGCGCACGATCTGGAGATTCTCCTCGACGGGCCACGCGCCCGGCGGCACGCCGATGCCCGACACTTTCAGATGGACGTTGGGCAGGGGCGCGACCAGCTCGAGTGCGCGCCGCCATGCCGCCAAGCCCTCGGGTGTGCGATCCGCGGGAAGCGCCGTGTGGTTGATGCCGATCCGCGTGCCGGGATAGGCCGCGGCGAGATCGGCGATCTGGTCGAGATACCAGTAGGGCACCTGCACGTCGCAGACGAAGTCGTGTTTGGCCAGCAGCTCGAAGCCGCGCCGCCATGCCTTATCGTCCATCGAGCCCGGCTGGTTGCGCGCCGCCTTGCGCGGATCGTCATATTGCGTGGGCTTGGTGCGCACGCCGCGCATGAAGTCGTGCTGCGCATGTCCCGCCAGCACCTCGCCGACATTCGGTTGGTGCAGCTCGGCCTGGCCCAGCGCCACCGTGGGCCAGCCGGTGCGGGCGCGCAGACCGTCCAGCCAGCGCGTCTCGCCCAGGGGATCGCCCGGCCAGCCGACCTGGATGTGCACGCTCGCCACGAGATTGTGCGGGGCCGCATCGCGCAGGAGGTCGTCGGGAAAATAGTCGCGCAGCAGCTTGTTCTTGTCGCCGTAGCGGAAGCCCTTCCACTGCGAACGGTCGGTCAGGTTGGGGTAGGGATTGCCGGCGGTGAGGTCCCAGAAATGCTGGTGCGGATCGACGATCGGCACCGTCTTCAGGAAGGCCTCGGTCTCGGGGTCGGGAACGCGTGGGGCGGACATGATCGCAACTCCGCTCAATCGATCTGGGCGCCGCTCTTCAGCACCGCCGGTCTCAGCTTCGTCACCTCGTTGCGCAGGAAGGCCCCGACCTCGGGGCGCGACATCGGCCGCGTGCTGGCGCCCAGCTGGGCGAGACGCTCCTTCATCTCCGGCTGGGCCAGCGCGCGTGTCGTGGCGTCGTGCAGCCTGTCGAGGATCGCGGGCGGCGTGCCGGCCGGCGCCAGCAGCGTGTTCCAGCCCAGGATCTCGAAGTTGGGGATGCCGGATTCCGCGACGGTCGGCACGTCCGGCAGGTCGGTCGTGCGTTGCAGGCTGGTGACCGCGATGGCGCGCAGCTTGCCGGAGCGGATGTAGGGCAGCAGGCTCGGCGGGCTGTCCATGATCACCTGGCAGGCGCCCGAGAGCACATCGGCCACGGCCGGCGCGCTGCCGCGATAGGGCACGTGCGTCATCTGGATGTTGGCGAGGTTGCACAGCAGCGACGTGCCGACATGCGGCGCCGCGCCGTTGCCCGAGCTCGCGTAGTTCAACGGCCGCTTGCGCGCGAGCTCGATCAGGTCGGCCAGCGACTTCACCGGCAGGTCGGCGGGCACGGCGAGGATGAAGGGATAGTAGGACATGAACGCGACCGGCGCGTAGCTGGCGTCGAGATCGTAGCCGCGCTTGGTGAACAGGGTCATGTTGACGGCCTGCGCGATGGTCGAGACGACCAGGGTGTAGCCGTCGGGCGCCGCCTGCGCGCCCTGCTCCATGCCGATATTGCCGCTGCCGCCCGAGCGATTGTCGATCACCACGCTCTGGCCGAACTCGGTGCCGAGCGCCGCGCCGACGAGGCGGCCCACGATGTCGGTCGCGCCGCCCGGGGCGTAGGGGATGATCATGCGGATCGGCCTGGTGGGCCAGGCCTGGGCGCGGGCGCCGCGCGACGCGGCGGCGAGGGCGGTCCCCGCCAGAGGGACAAGACCAAACATCTGCCGGCGTGTCGTCGTCATGGCGCGTTTCCTTCCCGGGATCGTTTTCCCGAGACTAGAGCCAAAGAACGCCGCCGACACCGCCGGGATTTCGCCCGGCGGGTCCGCCGGAAACCCCGCAGGAGCAGGCTTTTATCGAGGAACGTGACCAAGATGGGGGATTCGGCCGACCGCGCCTAGAATGGCGCGGTCATGGAGCCCGCCACGTCCCAATTCGCACGTTGTCATCCTGAGCGCAGCGAAGGATCCTTCGCTTCGCTCAGGATGACAAAGAGTGAGGACCGTCCCGATTTATTTTCCTGTTACTTAAACGGAAATAACGGGCCGCGCTCAGTCGCGCAGCAGGTCGTTGATCGAGGTCTTGGAGCGGGTGCGCTCGTCGACGGTCTTCACGATCACGGCGCAGTAGGTCGACGGACGGTCGGGGCCGCCGCCGATGTTGCCGGGCACCACCACCGAGTAGGGCGGCACCTTGCCGATGTGGATCTGGCCGGTGGCGCGGTCGACGACCTTGGTGGTGGCCGAGATGAACACGCCCATCGACAGCACCGCGCCGGTGCCGACGATCACGCCCTCGACGACTTCCGAACGCGCGCCGATGAAGCAGTTGTCCTCGATGATGACCGGGTTGGCCTGCAACGGCTCGAGCACGCCGCCGATGCCGACGCCGCCCGAGAGGTGGCAGTTCTTGCCGATCTGCGCGCAGGAGCCGACGGTCGCCCAGGTGTCGACCATGGTCGAACTGTCGACATAGGCGCCGAGGTTGACGAAGGACGGCATCAGCACGACCGATGGCGCGATGTAGGAGCCGCGGCGCACGACCGAGCCCGGCACGGCGCGGAAGCCCGCCTTGGCGAAGCGCGCGGCGTCCCAGCCGGTGGTCTTGA